>DASYZH010000258.1:0-35368 GCA_035946435.1 Puia sp.
CCCTTGTCCTTTTCATAGGCTGCCATCTCGCACAGGAGGGCTACCGCGCTCACCGCATCCTTATCCCGGATCTGGCTGCCGATCATCAGTCCATAGCTTTCTTCCCCGCCGATGACATAATTCTCCCGGCCTTCTTTTTCCTTGATCAGCTCCGCGATGTATTTGAAGCCCGTGAGCACACTATAGCAACGGACCCCATTTCGTTTGGCGATGGTTTCGATGAGGTCGGTGGTCACGATGGTCTTTACGACCATATCGGTGGGACCGGCTACCCCTTTGGCCTTCCGCGCTTCGATCATATAGTTGAAGGCCAATGTGGCCGTTTGGTTCCCGTTCATCAGGATCCAATGGCCTTTTTTGTCTTTCACGCCGATCCCTACGCGGTCCGCATCGGGGTCGGTGCCCAGCAGGATGTCCGCGTCGATCTGCTGCGCCTTCCGCAGGCCGATGCTCATGGCCTCGCTTTCTTCAGGATTGGGATAGATCACCGTGGGGAAATTGCCGTCGGGTGTGGCCTGTTCATCTACCACATGGACATTGGTGAAGCCAAACCGTTGCAGGACCTCAGGGACCAGCTTGATCCCCGAACCGTGGATCGGTGTATAGACGATCCGCAGATTATGCTGGCGTTCAATTACTTCCGGATATACGCTCAGGCTTCGTACCATGGCGATATACGCTTCGTCGAGGGCCGCGCCGATCATCGTGATATTCGATTCGCCCCCACCCCATTTGACCGCCTCCACTCCGGCGATCTTTTCCACCTCTTTGATCACATTCTTGTCATGCGGCGGCACCAGCTGCCCGCCATCATCCCAATAAGCTTTGTAACCATTATATTCCTTGGGGTTATGTGAAGCCGTGCAGACCACCCCGCCCTTGCAGTTCAAATGACGGATGGCGAAGCTCAGTTCGGGGGTAGGCCGCAGCGATTGGAAAAGAAAAACCTTTATTCCATTGGCCGCGAATACATTAGCAGTGGTTTCGGCAAAAAACCTGCTGTTGTTACGACTATCGTGGGCTATCGCCACGCGTACTTCCTGGCCGGGAAAAGATGCTTTCAGGTAGTTGGCAAAGCCCTGGGTTGCCATTCCGACCGTGTATTTATTTATCCGGTTGGTACCCACTCCCATGATGCCCCGCAAACCGCCGGTACCGAATTCCAGATTGCGGTAGAAGCTTTCTGTCAATTCATTAGGATTCTCATTTTGAAGGCGGACGATCTCATCTTTGGTGGCCTGATCATAGTTTCCATTGAGCCATAAGTTCACTTTTTCCTGAATAGCAGCATCCATTTAGTAAATATGTTGGTTCAGCCACCAATTTCGGGAAGATGGGGCATAATAACAAAGAAAAATACTACATTTGTCTTGGTGTGGCGGAAGCCGCTCCTCAACCCAGCCCACCCTCCAGGATATCTAAGAATATCAAAACGATATCTGAGCATATCGAAAGCGCATCGAAACAAATCCATTGAAAGCCAAGTTTAGTAAGGATCCCATGAACAACCTCTAAACAGGAATGTGACGATGTATCTGTTACTGCGTAATAACAAACAAAGTGGCCCTTATTCGTTGGAAGAGCTCAAGAGCATGGGGCTGAAAGCCTATGATCTTGTATGGTTGGAGGGCAAGAGCGCTGCGTGGAGATACCCATCCGAGTTAGAAGAACTGAAACCCTTTGCCCCCGCTGTTGAAGAACAACCCTTCGATAGATTTTATCGCAGACCCACTCCTACTACCACCACTGCTACTAACCCTGCCGCCGCCACGCTGAATACAAAAGCGCCGGCTGCCGATACGCCCATACCCGTTTCTGTAGAATCCTCCAAAGCGCCCGGCAAGCGCATCATCTATGTGACGATGCCCGCGGCCAGGAATACGTCCGCGCGCGAGCCCGTTCAACCTGCCCGCGAGCCCGTTCAGCCCGCGCGCGAGACCATTCAGCCGGTTCGCGAGCCCGTTCAGCCGGTGCGCGAAGCTGCCCACCTGGTGCCTGAAACTACCCAGCTGGTGCTCGAGCCTGTCCAGTCCGTGCGCGAAGCTCAACCATTGTTCCGCGAAGACCTTGCTCCTGTGACCGAACCTGCGTACCCGACCCACGCGGGATCCCGCGTCATTGAGGATTATTCTGCCCATCAAGCCGGAGACCAGACGATTGTTGAGGAATTTTTTCCACGCAAGAAACGTTCTCCTGGCGTGGTCCGTCTGCTGGCCATCGCCATTTGCATCCTGGCATTGTTGGCAGCCGGCATTATCATCGGATTGAACCTGAATAAAAATACGCTGGGCTTTCCCTCCCGGGTAGTCGCTAAGATGCCTCCGGCCAATCCCAATCTATCTTCCGGGGCCTCGGATCAAACTATCGTACACCCTACAGCGCAGCAATTGCCTTCACCCGTCGCGACGACACCCGCCACAACCACCGACCCCATGAGAGCTGCCGATCCGGGGCCCGGCATCGGCGAACAACCGAATGCAACGCTGCCCGCGGTGGCCAAGGCAACAACCAAAAACCCGGGCTTCAAAACGCAAAAAGAAAGACCTTCCCACGCTAAGCCGAACAGCCTTTCTCCCGCAAAAGACTCTGCCGGCGGATCCACGCTTGCGAGCGCTGTCCACCGGGCGGATGTTGCCGAGCCCTATCACAACAATACGGAATTAGCGGACAAAGAGGCCATAAAAGCAGCGCTGGCGAGCGAGGTAAGCGTTGGTACCAACGGTTATTCCGTCGGGACCTTCGGCGGCATCACCGACCTTCAGCTCACCGTGACTAACCGTTCCGTATACCCCCTGGACCTGGTGATCGTAGAAGTACAATATATCCAGGCCAACAAAAAGATCTTCAAAACGGAGAATCTGTATTTCCGCAGCATCGGCGCAGGCTCCGCCCTGATGCAGGAAGCGCCTAAAAGCTCGCGCGGTGTCCGTGTACAATATAAGATCATGTCGATCACATCCAAAGAAGTGGCTTATTCTTCCTCCGGGATCTAAGGGTTCATTAACATTTCGATTAAATAAGTATCCTGCATTTTCTTCTCATTTGGCACAGTAGTTGACCACAATAGCCTGCCCGGTCTTACCTTTTACAACCAATTTTCATCCAGTATGAGAAACGCAATGGTCCAGTTATGTTTGGTCATTATCGGTGTCTCTAGTATTCATGCTGTACGGCTTCTGCAAACCTCGTCTTTTCATGTAAGGATGTATCCTTCCAATGGCGCCAGCCACGTCTGGGCCATCCATGGGAAAGACACGCTGGAAATGACGAATGTAAATGGAGAATATATCCTTCGGTCGATCAACCCCGGATTCTGGCAGTTAGCTGTAGAAGCCAATGCCCCCTATCGGGATGCCCGTTTCGATATCAACGACATAAGATCGGGTACCGATGTTGATCTGGGCGCGATCCGGCTCCGAAAATAACCCGTGTCCGGCTCACGAGATAGCGCGTCCTCCTTCGGAGATAAGCGCTCAGGAGATGATCGATAACGCCGGATAGTCCTTGAGCAGCACGGCCGATGTCACGGCCTCGTCGGTCCGAAACCATTTTTCCAGCAAGGTGCTATAGATAGCCCTGAAATCGTATTGCAGGGCAAGATTGTCATTCACCGTTAGCTTCGACGGCCACGTGGGATTTTGACCGATGATCCCCGGGTGTACACCCTCCCCAAAAACAAATACCGGCGCCGCCGCCCCATGGTCCGTTCCGCCACTGGCATTGGATTGGATCCGCCGGCCAAATTCCGAAAAGGTCATCCCGACCACCCGGTTACTTACCTGCAGATATCCCAGATCATCCTGGAACGCATTGATGGCTTCCGATAATTTCGCCAGCAACCTGGCATGGGTACCCGCAGTCGTATCCGTAGCATCGGTTTGCCGGGCATGCGTATCGAAGCCACCCATGCTCACCAGGTAGATGCGTGTTTGCAGCCCGCCTGCGACGAGCCGCGCGACGATCTTCAGCTGATCGGCCAGCGCATTTTTACCCGCGGCTGGATATTTGTCCGATTGTTTGGTCACCTTCATGGCCGCCTTCTTGATCACCCCGGCATATTGATCGGTCTTCATTGACATCTCGCGGATATACGCCAGGAGCTCGCCGGAGCGGGTGTTATTCACCGGGTCCGCCTTGTCGCCGATCAATTGGTAAAAATTACCGGGGTTGCTGATAGCCATGCCCATCGTCAGCGACGGGCCCTGCAAAGCCGGCGAGACCAGCGATCCGACCTGGATCGCAAGCGGATCGGGCATATTCACATTGGGATAGTCCTCCGGGAAATGCGGATACTCCCGGTCCAGGTAACGACCGGCCCATCCCGTAGGCAGGACCTGTCCCGCATCGGCCCCCGTGAGCCAGATATCCGTGGCCCGGAAATGCGAGAAATTGGGTTGCGGATAGCTCACGCCCTGGATGATCGACACTTTACCGGCATTGAACAGCTGCTGCAGCTCAGGCATCGCAGGATTAAGCCCCGTCCCGTCGAAACCCTCGAGCCGCAGGACCTTGTCTTCCGGGATGGCGATATTGGCTCGCGCGCTGTGATAAGCCGGATAGAATTCCAGCGGGATCACGGTATTCAGCCCGTCGTTCCCGCCGCTCAGCTGGATCAGCACCAGCACCCGGTCCTGCGCCTCGTCCCGGACGGCCCTCTGCAAAAGTGGCGAGACCAGGGCCCTGAGCGAGACTCCCGGCAGGAGGGCCGGCAGCATCACCGGCATGGTCGTCCGAAAAAAATCTCTTCTCCTCATACTACATCAGTTGATATTCCGGCAGTTCCAGGAGGTGCCGGTACAGGTTCTTTAATTTATTGACTACCGTATTGTGATTTGCTTTGTCCTCCGGCTTATCTCGAAACGTCGTCCAGGCATTGGTCCAGTAATGATCCGAGGCCATCCCCACGAGACCCGATAAGAGAATGCTGGTCTTGATGAATGCGAGCTCCTCCGGCGGCAGCGACACGCTGAACAAGGCCTGTACCGAACCGGCGATCAGTTGATCCGGGTCCTCCGGGTGCGGTAAGGCTGCGGCGAAGGCCACGGGATCGATGACGACCTTTTTTCCGTTGTTGCCAAATCCATTGCCCATCATCCGGTCCGTGAACTGGTTGCGTTTAGGAAGGGTGTCGCTGCTGATCCAAAGCTTATCGTATTCCGGCTGCTGGTAATAGGCCGCCCAACCGGCCACATTGGGCGGATCGCCGATGTTCTGTTGCATGCCGGCCATTTGATTTCGCAGCTGTTCCCAAAGATGGTATTGTTCCTCGCAATCCATCGCCGTAGGAAAGGTCAGGTGGAACTCGCGGCAAAGCCCGACGGTAAGATCCACGGGACTCTTGATCATCGACCCATAATTATTGGGATCGAAGAAATGTCTGCTGAGGAAAAGTTCCTCCAGTACGGGCGCGATCTCGTAATTCTTTTTCCGGAAAAGCCCGGCCAGGGGTTGGATCACCTCCCGCTCGGTGGTCTCGTCGATGGTATGATAAACAAAAAAACGATAGAGCTTGCGGCAAATGAAGGCCGATACCTCCTGTCGTGAGAAGATCAGGTCGATCAGCTGGTCGATCTCCGTTTCCGCCTCTTTGCCCTTCATGCCTTTGATCACCTGGTTGTCGTAGAAGGCGGAGAACTGTTTGTCGGTTGGATCGTGCCGGCCCGGATCGAAAGCCACCGTATAGGTCTTGTAATTGATGGTATAGCCGGTAAGCACACGCGCCGCGGCCTTGACGTCCGCTTCGGTATAATGGGAACCCGGTCCCTTCCCGATCGTGAAAAGCTCCTGCAGCTCCCGGCCGTAGTTCTCATCGGGCGCTTTTTTCGTGTTGGCATAGCCGTTAAGATACCGCAGCATGGCCGGTTCTGCGGTGATGGCCCGCACCAATTCCTTGAAATTACCCAGCGCATATTTACGCAGCAGCACATTATAGCGGTAACAAAACAAGGCATTGTCCACGGTATTCGTTTCCGTGACAAAATGGTTATGCCAGAACAGCACCATCTTTTCCCGGATGCTGCGGTCTTCACCGAGCATCAGCCCGAACCACCAGGATTTAAAGGAATTCTTCCGCCGGCCGTTGTTCATGCCGTCGTATTTCATGGACACCGTCCAATCCGCGCCGGGCGCAATCTCGGGATCGACATAATTGGCATCCGTGTAATTGTTGATGGGTGGAGCCGGAAGGGGATATTCCGCTTGGATCAGCTCCTGGACCGCGTGTTTTGGGGATTTTCGGAGAAAATAGTCGACATCTTCCCTAGGGGCGCCAAACATCGTCCGGCGTAACAAATGAGCCACCTGGGCCTCTTTCCATTCGCCTTTATAGCGGCGGATACCCGAAGGGACGGATAAACCCGCCTGTGATGCTGGATTTGCCATAAGATATCTTCTCTTGCTTTTAAGCCGCCATGGCGGCTTAGTCCGCCAGGACAGACATTAGCCGCTTGCCGAAAATGCGATACCTTTTCTTAACGCGCATTTTCGGCATACCATATAGAAAGAAATATGCCGGAAAAGTTTAATTTCCGTCATGAAGAAAATCCTGTTATTCGGCGCCGGGAAGTCGGCGACCAGTTTGATCCGTTACCTGCTGAATGTCACCGCCGCCCGGGGCTGGCAGCTCCTGGTGGCCGAGAGCAATTGGCCGCTGGCACAATCCAAGATCGGCGGGGCGCCGCAGGCCCGGGCTGTAGCCATAGACGTCCGCTCGGTACCCGAACGCGACGCATTGATCGCCGCGGCCGATATCGTGATCTCGCTCCTCCCCCCGTCTCTGCATTACCAGGTCGCCCTCAGCTGTGTCAAAGAAAGCAAGAGCCTCCTCACCGCCTCCTATCTCGACGATAGCATGCGTGCCCTGGAGCCGGAAATTCGCGCTAAGGGTCTGCTTTTCCTTTGCGAAATGGGCCTCGATCCGGGCATCGACCATATGAGCGCCCTACAGCTCATCCGGCAGATCCGGTCACAAGGTGGCGAGATCGATTCCTTCTATTCCCACACGGGGGGCCTCGTGGCACCCGCCAGCGACGATAATCCCTGGCACTATAAGATCAGCTGGAATCCCCGTAACGTCGTCCTCGCCGGCAGCGCCGGCGCCTCCTACCGGGAAGACGGCCGGGTGAAGACGCGCAGCTATCAGGAGATCTTCGATCAACCCGGAGACATTCACCTTCCCGGCCTCGGCACCCTGGCCTGGTACCCCAATCGCGATTCGCTCAGCTATATCCCGCTATATGGGCTGCCCGATGCCCATACCTTTATCCGGACCACCCTGCGTTATCCCGCGTTCTGTGCGGGCTGGAAGAACATCGTCCGCGCCGGGCTTACGGACGCCACGAAACCGCTCGGTGCCACAGCCGAAGCCCACGCCCCTGCCGACCATCGCGCCGACGCCCACGCCCCCCGGCCCGGCGACCCGGGAGCCGCCGGTTCGCTGACCTATGCGCAATGGTCCGCACCTCTCCTGCCGTTCGTTGACGAGACTAACCGCGCCCAATACGCCTTTCTGGGCCTTTTCGACCCAACACCTATCGCGGCTTCGGCAACCGTCTCCGCCGACATCCTTCAGCATTTGCTGGAGACCCGGCTGGCCATGCGGCCTACAGACCGGGACATGATCGTCATGGTCCATGAGATCGGGTATCGGCGCGAGGGGAAAGCCCGTCAGGCCCGGAGCGTTCTCCGCATCGAAGGCGAGGACAGTGTGCATACGGCCATGGCCCGCACCGTTGGCCTGCCGCTGGGTATTGCCGCCGTGCTGGTGCTCGAGGGGAAGCTTCGGCTCACCGGTGTGCACATCCCGATCCTGCCGGCGATCTATGACCCGGTGATGCACGAGATGGAACAGCAGGGCATTCGTTTTGAGCACACGGGGACGCCGGCCTGACCCGTGCCCTGGCCCGGCCACCCGCAAGCGGCTCCCCCAGCTACACAGCGCTGCCCCCTAATTTACCTCGATCGGTAGCGTATTCAGGATATGATAGTTGATATCGCGGAAGAAGATCTTGTATTTGCCCTTCCGCAGGTAGAGGAGATAGCGGTCCTTCCCGCCCTGGTAATAGGTCTGGTCGGCGGGCACCAGCTGCCACGGCGTGCCGTCGTTGGCATCGATCTCCTGCTGGTAATACGCCTGTACGAAAAACACATCCCGCGAGAACGATTTGATATAGGTAGGTTGGCGCACCCCGCCGAGGCTCATCCAGGTGGGCCGGCCATCCTTAAAGATCGTCGGCGGATGGATCACGCAGAGATCGTACAGGTCTTTGTCGGTGACATTCACCGGATTGTTGTTGATCAGCGCGATCGAGGGTTCGGTGATGGGAAATTTTGTCGTATAGGCCTGGTAGATCACCCGCCCATAGCCGAAATTGCTTTCCTCGGTCATATCCGTTTGATCGATGGTCAGGGGTTCGATACCGGATAGCCGCCAGAAGGCCAGCGCCATGGGGATATGTCCGCCCGGGCCTGGCTTTTTGCTGATATGTGCATAGGAAGCATGGACCAGAATCTTCGCCGTTGAATCCTGTTGCAGGACTTTGTAGAGATTCACCGCCTGCATCGAATCCCGTTGCTCCGCCGTATGGACCCCGGCCAGGGTATCTTCGTAGGATACCAGCTTATAGCCGATGGCAAGGGCCGTGCGCATCAGCTCGCCCGCCACGGGTTCGCAGACATAATATCCCGAATGCATGCCCACGGAGGACAGTCGCTGATTGGAAAAATTGTTCAGCATCTCCAGCGCGAGATAGTGGAAGCCCATGCGGTAGAAATCTTCGAGAAGCGAGATCGTGAAGGCGCGATGGAGCGGTTTGGCAAAAGCTTCGTTGATCATCACGACGCGGCGGTTCTTGGCCGCGAAGCGGATGTATTCGCGGGCGTTGACGTGCTGTATGCCTTCCAGGCCCGCGGCCGTTTTGTAGATCCTGGCCCGCGTCCGGTCATCGATGGTATCATAGCTTTTGACGAGGTATTGCAACGCCGTGCGATAGTCGCCCGCAAAGGCGAAATATTGGCTCACCTCATCATAAAAACCCTTGTCGCCATAGATCTTCCGGAATTTGGTTTCGTCTTTGATCGCGTGATAGAGCGGGAAAAGATAGTGCATATTGCCCTTGGGCGTCAGCGTGAGCAGGCCGAGCCGCGGGCTATAGCCTACCGGCGTCGATTGCCGGCAATACTGCCGGAGTTGCAACACCGGGGCGGTCGTTTCATCCTGAGCGGGCATTTCATCCTGGGCAAAACATCCGCCGGCGGCCACGAGCAGCGCCGCCATGAGCAAAATTCGCTTCAATTCAGCCATTTCGCCCGCAAAATAGAACAAGTCTTGTTAAAAGAAGGCGAAAACTGCCTAGGCAGCCGCAAAACCGGCACGTTGCTTTAGCCGCCGTTTCCAGCCGGCAAGCTGGACCCAGTAGATGATCCAGCAGGTCATAGTGGCAAGCCCCAATAACCCGGAAAGTGTCGGCATCCCACTCCTGGTAAAGAGATTGAAAACGATCACGAGAATACTCAACGAACAATAAACGATCCCGATGACCAGCATAGGCTTCCCTGTACTGCCATCTGCGACGGCCTCCGCATTAATGCCGAGGATCGAATCTTTGTCCTCGGTTTGCCATTGCTTTTGGATCGAGCCCGCGATCCGTGCCACGACGAAAAATTGCCAAATCTGTCCGACTATCGGAATAAGCTGCAACCAGACCAATCCGGGTGCTAAAGTCCGGTTCTCCGGTAGCACCTGCTTCAATGTATTAGCCTGAGTGAGCAGAAAGAGAATAGCAGGGATGAGGAAGATAGCCAGCAGTGCGAGTTGCAGGGCGGCGTCATTGCTCGCATTCGTTGTTTCCAAGGTCGTTAGGTTTAGGCCTTCAATATAGCCATTTTATCTCATCACCGCAACTCCCCCAGCATCTTCTGCAGCTCCTTCACCCCCGTAGACGCCGGCTGCTCGATGCGCACGAGATTGCCGATGCCGGATGTAGCAGGTATCTTCTTATCCACGATAAATTTCGGGATGCCGGGACGCGCTACATCGACCAGCCCCGCCGCAGGATAGACCACCAGCGAAGTGCCCACGACCACAAAGATGTCCGCGCTCCGGACCAGCGGCACGGCCGCCGAGATCATCGGCACCGGTTCCTCGAACCAAACGATATGCGGCCGCAGCTGCGCCCCGTCGTCCGCGAGCTGTCCCAGCAGCATGTCCTCGCGGATCTCATAGACCAGCGCTTCGTCGGCCTCGCTGCGCATCTGGAAGATCTGCCCATGGAGATGCAGCACCTTGCTGCTGCCGGCCCGTTCGTGCAGGTCGTCGATATTTTGCGTGATGATGTGTACGTCGAAATCTTTTTCGAGCTCGGCGAGTCCCCGATGACCGGCATTGGGCTCCGCCTTGAGCACATCCCGCCGCCGCATATTGTAGAAGTCAAGCACCAGCTGCGGATCCTTCCGCCACGCCCGCGGCGTGGCCACTTCCGTGACATCATAGCCTTCCCAAAGCCCATCCGAATCCCGAAAGGTCTTCAACCCGCTTTCGGCGCTGATACCCGCGCCCGTGAGCACCACCAATGTCTTTTTCATAGACCCGCAATCTAAAAAAAAGTATCCAATGTCAATTGGATACTTTTACCGGCACGCGCTTCAACTTTTTCCTTGCCACCACCACCACGACGCCGACCAACAGGCACAAGGGCCACACGCTGATCAACCCGAGCATAAACGAGCTCAGACCACCCCACCCGTCACGGATAGCTTCTTTAAGCCGCTCCGCAAATCCGGGTGCCTGCTCCTCATGCACCGCCTCATCCAGCACCTGGTAGAACTTGAGGTTGATGGTGCTATAAGCGGAGGAATGATCCAGGTACGCCACCCGCCCCGCGGCCTCATCCATCTCCTCCTGGATACCATCGATCTCGCCTTGGATCGCGATGATGTCCTTCATGCTACGGGCCTGTTTCAACAGCTCGCGATACTGCTCCCGGACGGCTTTCTTCGTCTGCAGATGCGATTTCGTGTCCACCAGCTCCATAGTCACATCCTCGGACGAGATCTTTTTCTCTTCCAGCTTATCGCTGTCGCCGGGCATCTCCCCCATGAGAAGCTCGAAACGATCCACGGGAACCTTGATCGTGACGATGTTTTCGATCTCGCCGGCGCTCTGGCTGAGCTGCTCCTGGGCGATATAACCGCCCGACTGCTTCACGGCGGCATGTAACCGATTCGTGAAAAGCCGGAAATCTTTTACCTTCAGCGTGAGATCGGCCGTCTTGACGATCCGCCGGTCCCAGTCGGCATCCGGCGCAGGCGCTGGTGGCGGCGCTCCCGCCTTTCGTTGGTAATACGACTGATCCGGTGAAGGCGGCGCGTCTTCTTCCTTCTGTTCGTCATCGGCTACTACTTTAGGTGCCGTGAATCGAGCCTCGTTGTCGTTTACGGCTTCCTGTTGTACATCGGCTACTCCCACCGCGCGGGAGCTATCGGCTGCCATCGCCGAAGCGACAGGTGTCTTTACCCGGAGCTTCGCCTTCTCATACCGGCCGTTACAGGCAGTGCAAAGCAATGCCAGCAGCACCACCGGCACTGTAAATACCTTCCATTGCATAGTTGGTGATTTTAGTGTGTGGTAATAAGATGCAGGGAAACGTGAATTACACAAACCCCGACAAAAGCAAAAAGGTCCCGGGAACGATCATTGATTCCCGAAACCTCCAAAAAGATTCCCAACAAAATGTTAAAGCCCGGCCAGCTCCATCACCGCAGCCCATTCCTTATCCGTCACCGGCTGCACGGACAACCGGCTGATCCGTACCAGCGCCATCTCTTTGAGGCGCTTATCCTCCTTGATCGTATCGAGACTCACGGGATGCTTCAACCGCTTTTCCGGCTTGAGCCCCACCGACACCCAACGTTCGTCATCGGTGGTCGGGTCCTGATAGGCCTCCCTGGAGACCTTTGCGATCCCCACGATCTCCATCCCTTCGTTGCTATGATAGTAGAAGACCTCGTCCCCTTTTTTCATTCCCCGCAGGTGAAGGCGCGCGGCATAATTGCGGACCCCGTCCCAGGACGTTTCCTTGTCCTTTACAAATTGCTCCCAGCTATAGACCTGAGGCTCGGATTTGACTAACCAGTAAGCCATAGATGCATTATTTGATTACAAGATATTGATTTCCAAAGAAAAGCAATTTTCTTAAAAAACTCCTCTTTTTTTAAATCCAAAAGATATCCCGGTACGTATGTTAGTCTGAGGCCTGGTTTTAACCCTATTTAACGCTTGCGACAGGTTGTTTTAAGGGTCAAGACCATCCGATAACTAAGGTTATATGGGTGGTCTTATTTTTTTGGTGGAAGTCTAAAAATTCGCCAGCACATCCGCAATGTGCATCGTGCGGATGGGGAGGCCTTTATGACGGATATATCCGTCCAGGTGCATGAGACAGGAAAGATCGGTAGAAATAATATGATCCGCGCCGGTCTGCAGTGCATTGTTCACCTTCTGATCGGCCATCGCCGAGGAAATGCTCTCGAATTTCACCGCGAAGCTGCCACCGAAACCACAACAGGTCTCCACGTCATTCATCTCCAGCAACTCGAGCCCTCTCACCCGCGACAAGAGCTTTCTTGGCTCCTCTTTGATCCGGCATTCGCGCAAGCCTGCACAACTGTCGTGATATGTGGCCTTCCCGTACAGCGTGGCACCGAAATCTTCTATGCCCAGCACATTCACCAGGAAAGAAGAGAATTCAAATATCCGCTTCCCCAGGTCCCGCACCTCATTGTGCACAGAAGAATTGTCGAACAGCGTTCCATAATAGTTCCGAACAAAACCGACACAAGAGGCGCTGGGCGCCACAACGTAATCATGTCCGGAGAAATCTTTCAAAAACTTCGAGCAGACATCGCGCGCTTCGTCGCGAAAACCGGCGTTGAAGGCGGGCTGACCGCAACAGGTCTGTTCTTCGTTGTACTCCACATCGACCCCGGCCTTCTCCAGCACCTTCACCATATTGAAAGCAGTCTGCGGAAACAGCTGGTCTACAAAACAAGGTATGAACAACTGGACTGTCACTGAAAGGATTTTTTCACAGCGATCATTTTCAAAGCTGTAATGCCGGCCTCTTCCCCTTTGTGTCCATGCCGGCCGCCGATACGCTCGTCGGCTTGCTGCTGGTTGTCGACGGTCAGTACGCCGAAGATCGTGGGGATCGGCAGCGACAGGTTGAGCTGCAGGATACCATCCGTGACCGCCCCCGAGACATACTCGAAATGCGGCGTATCCCCCCGGAGCACACAGCCAAGCGCGATAAAGGCCGCCGGGCGGTCGTCCTTGTATTTATGCGCATCCCAATACGCGCGGATGGCGAAGGGGATCTCGAAGGCTCCCGGAACGGTGATCACCTGCGCGCGGGCGCCCGCCCGGGTGATCTCGGCGACCGCACCTTTTTCCAGGGCGTCTACGATGGCGGCATTCCATTCCGTACGGACTATAACTACACAGGCATCCTTGACGTTAGGAATGCCTGTTGTATCTTGTAATAAGTTGCTGTCACTGATTTCAGCCATAGATCTGTAAATTATGCCGGGCCCCGGCACCCATTATTGTAACACACCCAGGCGTGCCAGGTATTTGTCGATATCGGCTCCGCGTTGCGAGGTCGGATATTTATCCTTGATCAGCTTGTACATCGCGATGGCGTCCTGGGTCTTTCCCAGGCTTTCGTAGAGATAGCCGCTGCGGAACAGGTACTCGGGCGAGAATAGCTCGTCCTTTTCGAAATAGGTCCCGGCCTTCTTATACTGCTCGGCCGCTTCTTCTTTCTTGTTCTGCTCGGAATAAGCGTCGCCCAGCAGGCCATATGCCCTTTCCTGGAGCTGCTTCACCGGCGTGGAGAAGTCCTGCAGATATTTCACGGCGTTGTTGAAATCGCCGAGCTTGAGATAACAGCTGCCGGCATAGAAAGCCGCCAGGTTGGCTGCCTTGGTACCGCCGTATTTGGAGAGGACTTTGAGGAAACCTGCGTTGATGGCATCGCCGTTGAGCGCCAGCCGCGTCGAATCCAGCCGGTAGTACTCTTCCGCATGGAACATGGCTTCCGTAGCTGCCTTTTCCTTGGGCTCGGAAACGAAATTACGATAGGCGAGATAGGCGCCGGTGATTACGATAATGGCTAAAAGCACGTAAGACGCCTGCTTACCATATTTCTCCCAGGCATTCTGAAAATCCGCCACGGGGTTCTTCTCTTCTTCTAAATGAGCAGGGTGTTTGATCTCTGACATTCTTTCTTGTGTTAGTCTATTATAAATGGATAGTGTTGGTCGATATAGATATCTTTCAGTACTTCCGAGTTATCGGGCCAGGGAGATTCCTCGGCAAACTTTACCGACTCGGTAACCGTGTCACTCACTCTCTTGTTGATGGCATCGATCTCTTCCTGCGTTGCATATTTCTTGCTCAGGATGGTATCGAGCACCAGCGTGATCGGGTCGCGTTGTTTGTATTCATCGACCTCTTCCTTCGTACGGTATTTCTGCGGATCGGAGATCGAGTGTCCTTTATACCGGTAGGTCTTGACCTCCAGCAGGGTCGGGCCATCACCCTGGCGGGCGCGTTTAACGGCGCGGGCCACGGCATCGTGTACCGCCTCGGCGCTCATCCCGTCGACGGAATCGGCAGGCATCTCATAAGCGTCGGCCAATTTATAGATATCATGGACATTCGACGTCCGTTCTACGCTGGTCCCCATGGCGTAGTTGTTGTTCTCGCAGATGAAGACCACCGGCAGCTTCCACAGCATGGCCAGGTTGAAGGTCTCATGCAGTATCCCCTGACGGGCGGCGCCATCGCCGAAGAAGGTCAGGCAGACATTGTCCGTGCCCTTGTATTTCTCGGCAAAAGCCAGGCCCGCACCCGTACCGATCTGTGCACCTACGATCCCATGACCGCCAAAGAATTTTACATCCACTCCAAAGAAGTGCATGCTCCCCCCCTTCCCTTTCGCCGCACCGGTAGCCTTGCCATACAGCTCGGCCATACAGGCATTGGCGCTGACGCCTTTGGATAGCGCCAAACCATGGTCCCGGTAAGCCGTGATAAATGGATCGTCCGGCTTCGTCGCCGTCATACAGCCAGCCGCGATCGCCTCCTGCCCTATATAGGCATGGAAAAAACCACGGATCTTCCCTTCCATCTTATATTTTTCTTCTGCCATCAACTCAAACTGACGGATGAGTTGCATTAATTCATACCAGTACAGGTAGGTCTCCTTTGAGAATTTGGTAGCCAAGGTTCGAAATTTTGGATTTAAACGGCCCATAAAAGGGTCGCCGGGCCGCAAATATACGGGGTAAAATGGAAATTCCCCCCTATTCCGCCCCCATTCTAGGGCATCAAATCGTCGAAAATGAACTTCTCCGGGACCCCCAGGGGCTTCCGCGGCATCATCCCGGGCCGCATGGCGGCAAAATACACAAAGGCCGCCTCGATCACCGCCGCCTGCCGCATGTCGTCCAGCACCAGGTGGTCATAGTTATCCTGGTTGCTATGGTGCGTGCGGGTCTCATAATCCAGCGGGTCCTGGATGAACTGGAACCCCGGTATTCCCACGGCGTCGAAACTCAGGTGGTCCGTCGACCCGGTATTGTGCAGAGTTACCGTCGAAGCGCCCAGATCGGCGAACGGCGCCAGCCATTGTTTAAAGATCGCCGCCGACTTCTCGTTCCCCTGGACAAAGATGCCGCGGATCCTGCCCGAGCCATTGTCCAGGTTGAAATATACGGAGACCTTCCCCGCCTCAGGCTTTAGCTTCATATCGATGGGATCGCCAAAATGTTTTTTAACATATCCAAAGGAGCCCAGCAACCCTTCTTCTTCCCCATCCCAGAGCGCGATCCGGATCGTGCGTTTGGGTTTTACACCCAGGGTCTTCAGGATGCGGATGGCCTCCAGCGCCACAATGCTGCCGGCCCCATTGTCGGTAGCCCCCGTAGCCGCCGACCAGGAGTCCAGGTGACCGCCCAGCATCACCACCTCCGACTTGAGCTTCGGGTCTGTCCCGGGAATCTCCGCCACTACGTTGTGTCCTTCCTGGTCCTGATCATAAAGTTTAGTTTCGCTCTGGAGCTCCAGCGTAACCGTATGCCCGTCCTCTACCAGCCGGAAGACGCGCATAAAATCTTCCTTGCTGACATCGAGATGGGGCATCAACGGCTGGTCTTTTTGGCGGTAGCCGATGAAGCTTTGCACGAAGACCGTCCCGTCCCTGCCCTCGCTCGTAGTCAGCAGGGCCAGCGCCCCGCTGCCCTGGACCATTTTCGCCACCTTCTGCATGCCGACGAGATAGGGGATGATCATCTTGATCTGCACCTTGTTGAGCATATACTTGTCGCCGATACCCGCCAACGCGCTGTCGGAATAGCGCTCGGCATCGGCGTGAAAATGCGGTTTGTCCGTCGTATCCTGTGGCTCGACCAGTAGGATCTTCCCCTTCATCTCGGCCAGATGCGCACTCACCCAGGCCGAGTCCATCCGCCGCACGATATACGCCGGCGCGGAAACGGGCCCATCCGTGCTGCCCGTCCAGGGAATGGCATAGGCGATCATCGGGCTGTAATACGGCGTACGCATCGCCAGCGAGGTCTTCAGCGGCTCCCAGCCATAGCCAAATTGCCCCCAGGGCTCTTTCTCCGCTTTCGCCAGACCCCACGCCGTCATGGTTGCCACGATCCAGTCCGCCGCACGCTGCCAGCCCGGCGAATTGGTCAGCCGCGCCCCGGCAACGTCCGTGATCTGATGGGCGATCTCCGCTATCTGGCTTCTGTTGAACCCCTCGTCCCGGATTCGGTTGACCATGGACGTGTCGATCGACTCTTGTTGGGCCTGTACCGCAGCCGGTACCCAAAGGCCCACCAACAGCAGGCCCACAAAAAGTTTATTCATAACAGCGTAGTTTAAGTTTAGCCGAAAGATAATATTTTACACCGAAATTCGCCCATTGCTCCGGATCAATGAAATATCGCTCGTTCAGTTCAAGAACTACCCGGAGGCCCGCTTCCGCTTTCAACAGCGCATCGTGGGCATCTGCGGTAACAACGGTGTCGGCAAGACCAACCTGCTGGACGCGCTCTATTACCTGTGTTTCACCCGGAGCTATTTCTCCCGCAGCGACCAGTCCAATGTACTCAAAGGGGCTTCCGGTTTCCGCATCGAGGGCCTCTTCGACAACGAAGGGGAACAAACCCGGGTCGTATGTATACTCCGCGGCAACGGCAAAAAAGAGTTCCTGGCGGACGGCGTCGCCTACGAGAAGTTCTCCAAACACATCGGGCGCCTCCCCTGTGTCATCATCGCCCCCGACGATATCCAGATCGTCACCGGCGCCAGCGAAGAGCGCCGCCGTTTTCTCGACTCCCTGCTGTCGCAGCTGGACCCTGGTTACCTGCAAGACCTCATCGATTACAACCGCGTGCTGCAGCAACGCAACAGTTTTCTCAAATCCCTCATCGATCGCCGCCTCACAGACAAACACCTCCTCGAGGTCTATGACGAACAGCTCATCGCTCCCGGTGTCCGCATCTTCGAACGCCGCCGCAGCTTCCTTGCCGACCTGCTGCCACTCGCAGGAAATTTCTATACCCGCATCGCAGGCGTCGAAGAACCCCTGACGCTATCCTACGAAAGCGGCCTCCTCCGGACCCCTTTCCGTCACCTGCTCCGCGATAATCTCGAAAAAGACGTCTACCTGCAGCGAACCGGCGGCGGCATCCACCGGGACGATATCGAGATCGGCTTCGCGGGCCTTCCCTTCAAGACCATGGCCTCGCAAGGCCAACGAAAAAGCCTGCTTTTCGCGCTTCAGCTGGCGGAGTACGAAACACTAAAGGAGGCAAAGGGCTTCGCTCCACTCCTGTTGCTTGACGATGTATTCGAAAAGCTGGACGAACAACGGATGCACAATCTCCTCGACAAAGTATGTCTGCAGGATAACGGTCAGGTTTTCATCACGGATACCCATCCTGAACGTATCCGCCGCGAGATGGACAAGATCGGTGTCGCGTTCGAATTGATCCAACTCGATATGGACACGCTTCCCACTCTGGGAAAGGGGGAATGAGCCGCTGGAATGCCTTAATTTTTTTACGTCCGGAGTCGGACGTCTGCTTAAAAAAAGCTATATTTAACCAAGAAAATTGAACTCCGAAAATTGATTGCTATGCCATCCGACCTGGAATCTTCCATTCGCTTCCTGGAAGAAACAAATGATCCCACTGAAGCATTTTTTTCCTACACGGTAGACGAGACCGGTGAGTTTGGACTCATCAAGGCGAACAAAGAAGGATTGCGGCTCTACGCCGCCGAACTGCTCCGTAAATCACAGACAATCGAAGAACAGCACGAGGAAAAGCCGCTTTTCTTTGCCGATACTCCGTGGATGTATAGCGAGACCGGTTATGATCTGATCGCCGGCGTATTGCCCGAATACCACAGCCGTCGCGAGATCCTCGGCGAGGGCCCGGTCCCGCCGTACCGCACAGCGAAGACGCGCAGAAGACAACCGGTGGGACTTTTTGTCCTCATGTGCATAACCGGGGCGCTCATCATGCTGGCTACTCTGAAAGCTTTTCCTACCTTGCGCCTATGGGTGAACATTCACTAGGAGATGCGTTACGGAAATTCTTGCAGCAATCACAGCTAAAAGGTGCCGTCCACGCGCTGCAGATCGAAGAGGTCTGGGAACAGATCATGGGCAAGACCGTCGCCCGCTATACCGATAAGATCCAGATCCACGGCCAGACCCTTTATGTCAACACCGCTGTGGCGGCGCTCCGGCAGGAATTGCTCTACCAAAAGGAGAATATCATCAAACGCGTTAACGAAGCGCTCGGCGAACGGGTGATCCAGGAGGTTGTGATTAGGTAAGCCGTACGCGTGGGTCGATCAATCCATACAACAGATCGCTCAGGACACCCACTACTATAAAGAAAAAAGAGGACACCAATACGGAACCCATGACCACTGGGAAATCAAGTTTCTCCAACGCGTCGACCGTGACCTTCCCGATCCCTTTCCAGCCAAAGATCGTCTCCACAAAAAAGGCGCCGGCCAGCAATTCGGCAAACCAGCCGGTGATCGCAGTGATCACGGGATTCAACGCATTCCGCAATCCATGTTTCCAGACGACGACGCTTTTGGACAGCCCTTTGGCATAAGCCGTCCGGATATAGTCCTGGTCCAGGGTGTCGAGCAAAGATCCCCGTGTGAGCTGAGCGATGATGGCCATCGGCCTGATCCCAAGGGTCAACGCAGGCAGTATCAGGTTGCGCAGCTGCAGCTGTCTGCCGGCAAAAGGATCGGTTTCGAACAGGCTGCCCGTCATGTGCAGGCCGGTCACGCCACTCAGTACAAATCCCAACACATACGCGATCAGGATCCCCATAAAGAATGAAGGTGCGCTGATGCCCAGCACAGACACAAAGATCGACGTGGTATCCATCCAGGTGCCCCGCTTCACCGCGGCCAGCACGCCCAACGCGATGCCCAGCACCGTCGCCAGCGCCATCGCCGCCAGCGCCAGTACCAGCGTGCCCGGCAAAGCCTCCATAAGGATATCCCACACCTCGCGTTTGGATTGATAGCTCCGACGCAGATACGGCCATTTGAGCGCCACTACCGTGTTGCCGCCAATGAATATCCCTTTAATGCCCTTGGTCCTGATCTCCTCGCGGGTGTGTATGCCCACCGGCGAAATATCATTCAGGTAGAAGACGAACTGTTTCCAGCGCGGCTGGTCGAGATACATCTCCTTGCGGATATTCTCCTGTGTCGCGGCGTCGGCCCGTTGTCCGATCACCAGCCGCGAAGGATCGCCGAAACCCTGGAACAAAAAGAACACGGTTACCACTACGCCCAGCAGGACCAGCAGCCCATAAAAAGATCGTCGGAGGAGATAACGTAACATGAGGACTAGGGATTCTGCAGTTCGTTGATGGCGGGGATGGTTTTTTCGAAATCGGCATAGCTCCATTTGCCCAGGATAACGGCATTCTTCAACAGGTAGAGCGTAGGGTTGGCCCGCGCCGCGGTCTTGATGGCCGTGGCATCGCATTTCAGCACGATGACGTCGGCGGCAATACCCATCTGCTGTACCCGGCTCATGACATTCTCATAATCGGCCGTGATGATATAGAACGGTATTTTTTTGGCCTTCGCCATAGTCAGGAGAATATTGAACTCCTGCGAGGCAAAGCTTTCGTCGAGCTCCCGGACGAACTCGAAGACTTTGTAACCCCTTGTCGTAAGTACGTCCTGCGTCGTATCCGTACCGCCATCCGTAATGAGCACGAAGTCTTTGATGGCGGGGGTGGCATTGCCTTCCCGAACCACCTTGTCGTAGCGGCTGACGAATTTATAGGAATCGTCGAAGTCCTTGGGAAAATGAGCAGCGTCAAATTCCACCTTTTGGCCATTTTTCTGATACACCATAGTGATCACTGTACTGTCCGGAACAGAGCCCGGCGGCGCCTTCATCTTTGCGAGGATATCATTGTGCACTTTATAGGGCAGGCAGTCGACTACCGGAAGATGCTTTAGCACATACCCCTGAAAGACGAACGATAGCAAGGTCGCTGCCACCAGTACGATCGCGCTGATCATCGGCGGCCATAATGGTTTGATCTTGTTCCGCATCGCGAACAGGAACAACACCAGCACGAGCAAAACGAGATCTTTGACAAACGACTCGCCCGCCGTCAGTGGGATGCAGTCGCCGAAACAGCCGCATTCGCGTACCTTCCCGCTCAGATAGGCATAGCCGGTGAGGAAGAGGAAGAAGATCATCAGGAGCAGCAGCAGCCAGCTGAACAGCCGCATCCGCCAGCCTACCAGCACGGCTACGCCGGCGACGATCTCGAATACGATCATGATCATGGAAAAGATCAGGGTCAGATGGTCGAACAAATGAAAATTCCAGACATCGAAGAACTCCTGCATCTTATAACTAAGCCCCAGCGGATCGTCCGCTTTGACCAAACCCGAAAAGATGAACAGAACGCCAACAAGCCCCCTGGTAACGGCCAAGATTTGCTTCATATGAGCACTGTTTAGGATGTATGCTTGCCCTCCCGGATCAGGATCAGGGCAAAAAGAGAATAATTGATGATGTCGATAAAATTGCTGTCGATGCCTTCGCTGATCAGTGTCTTCCCGTCATTGGCCACGATCTGGCGGATACGCAGCAGCTTCATCAGGATCAGATCGGCAAAGCTCTCCTGGCTCATGTCGCGCCACGCTTCGCCATAGTCGTGATTCTTCAGGACCATGGTTTCCCGCGCCAGGGCGATCTTT
The DNA here is from genome assembly GCA_035946435.1 of Puia sp. Taxonomy (GTDB): domain Bacteria; phylum Bacteroidota; class Bacteroidia; order Chitinophagales; family Chitinophagaceae; genus Puia. Next base: position 21,341 of record DASYZH010000258.1, read on the forward strand.
TCGTCATACCAGCGCCCCGCTTCCCCGACTGAAAGCTCTTCCGCAGCCTCCGGTCCGATGGCGCCCTGGATCAGTCCGATGACGCCATAGTTGACCATGGCCCGGAATTCACCGGCCTTGTCCTCCCCTACCAGGGTCACCCTGGTCTCCTGTAGCGTCCGGATGCGTTTGGCCTTGATGTAGAGCTGGTCGGCGATCGAGATCATGCGTAAAACGCGCCAGGAAGTGCCATAGTCCCGCGTTTTTTGTAAAAATATATCCCTGCATATGGTTACTTCGCTGTCGTATTGTTCGTTCGTAGCCGCCATTTTTTACTTTTGTCCCCGCAATGTTAACTAAATATGTTCACTTTAAACGCTAAAGGTAGGCTAATGACCGTCGACCGCCCGCTGGTCATGGGGATCATCAACCGGGCGCCGGATTCCTTTTATAGCGGCAGCCGCTATCCCGAAGACGATGCTTTCCTCGAGCGCGCGGAGCAGATGATCGGCCAGGGCGCGGACCTGCTGGATATCGGCGGGCAGAGCACCCGGCCGGGCGCCGAGCTCATCGGTGAAGAAGAAGAGCTTCGCCGGGTGGTAGGCGGTATTGAGTTGTTGCACCGGCGGTGGCCCACCATCCCCTTGTCCGTGGATACCTGGTATGCCCGGGTGGCCCGTGAAGCAGTGGCGGCGGGGGCATCGCTCGTCAACGATATCAGCGGCGGCCGGCTCGATCCCGCCATGCTGCCGACGGTAGGAGCGCTGCGTGTGCCCTATATCTGTATGCATAGCAAAGGAACCCCGGCGACGATGAACCGCGAAGCGCAGTACGAAGACGTGGTCCGTGAAGTACTGGACTTTTTTATCCATCGCCTCGAAGACTGCCGTCAGGCCGGCATTGCCGACGTTATCATCGATCCGGGACTCGGTTTTGCCAAGACGCATGCGCACAACTGGGAGCTGCTTCGTCACCTCGATGTCTTCCGCGTCACGGGCCGCCCGCTCCTGCTCGGCGTCTCGCGCAAGTCCACCATCTACAAAAAACTCGGCATCACACCCGAAGAAGCCCTGAACGGCACCACGGTCCTGCATACCCTGGGCCTCCTGGGTGGCGCGGCGATCCTTCGGGTCCACGATCCCCGGGAAGCCCGCGAAGTGATCACCCTGGTCGACACCTACAAAGCAAAAGCGCGCTGACTCTCGTCAACGCGCCTTCTATGCTCGTTATAGCGGAGGCTTATTTTTGCTGGGGCTTGGGCTGACCGGCGGGCGGCGCGGGTTGCGCACCCTGCGGCCTGAGCTGCGGCTGTCCACCACGCTGCATACCTCTCAGCATCGCCCGTCCCTGGGGAGAGTTGGGGTTGATGCCGTTGGGCAATCCGGGCATACCGGGTGTAGCACTGGGCGGCGGAGCATCGGTGACATCGACAACTTCGATATCGAACGAGAGGTTCTCGAAAGGCTTGTGGCCGGGCATCGCCTGCTCGTTATAGGCCAGGTAAGCGGGGATATACAGGGTTCCCTTGCCGCCTTTTTTGAACTTGCGCAGCGCATCGTCCCAGCCGGGGATCACCTGGTGCGCGCCGATGACGACTTTGAAAGGCTCGTTGCCGGGGCCAGTCATATTCGATTCGAAGACCTTATCGGAAGGCAGCGAACGGCCGGTGTACCGGATCGAAACCTGTTTGCCGGAGTCTACCTGCGGGCCGTTACCCTCTTCCTTGACGACATAGAAGGTGCCCAGATCGGTCTTTTGCGCCTGTATGTTATGCTTGGCGAGATAGTCCTGGACCTCTGCGATCTCGCGGTTTTTTTGTTTATCCATCTCGGCCTGACGGTCGGCCATTACCAGCTCCTGCGAAGCAAAGAGGTCGGTCACCTTAAAGGAGATGATGATCTTGTCCTTTTTCTTGATAAAGGGAGGCAGCTGCCCGTTGGCGCGGCGCGACAGGGTGTCGGCGCTGATCACGACTACGGCGCTGTCGCCTTTACGCAGCAGCGAGAAGATCTCCGCAGGATTGTAGGACGGACGCGGAGTGTCCACCGGGATATAGGCCGGTACGCTGCCATACGAGGAATAGAGCACGGAATCCCTGATCTTTTCGATCACATTGGCTTTCAGGAATTCTCCCTTCTTGGCCACCGGTCCCTTCCCATCGGAATAGATCTTGTACAGCAGGCCACTCTTGGTCTTCTTGAATTCAGAGTTAGTGCAGGAAGCAGCAAGCAGCAGCGCTACACCAAGGAATACATACGACGAGATGGTTTTCATTCTTATTATAATTATTGTAGTTGTGATGAATTTTCATTTAAGGCATTGATGAATCGTTGTATCGTTACTTCCAGCGTATCGGTGCTGCGGCCACCGGCGGCATTGAAGTGGCCGCCACCGTCGAAATAGGCCCGGGCGAAGGTATTGACATCGAAATCCCCTTTGCTGCGGAACGAACACTTGACCTCTTCATCGCGGTCTATGATGAGTGCCGCCATTTTTATGCCCTGGATCGACAGGGGGTAGTTGACGAGCCCTTCGGTGTCGCCGGTTTTGATCTCGTAGCGGACCAGGTCCTTCCAGGGTATGGCGATCAGTGCCGCATTGTACTCATAGAAGATCTCCATCCGGTTCTGCAGGACGAAGCCCATAAAACGCAGCCGGTTCTCCAGGAAGTTGTCGAAGAGGTTTTCGAAGATCTGCGTATGGTTCAGTCCTGTGTCCTTGAGCACGGCCACCATCCGGTGTACGTCCGCCGTGGCGCCGGAAAACCGGAATGAACCTGTATCGGTCATCACCCCGGCATACAGGCAGGCGGCGATATCGATGTCGATCAGCGCGGTATGCCCCGACTCCACGATGAGGTCGTAGACCATCTCGCTGGTCGAGCTTTTTCCGGTATTGCTGATGCCCCAGGTAAACACAGGGGTTTCAGGCTGTTGATGATGATCCACCAGGATCTTGGGTACGGTGAGCTTCCGCAGGGCGCCCGCCATATGGCGTGTCCGGGTAAGGGTGTTGAAGTCGAGACAAAAGACCCATTCCGCCTTGTCCAGTACGGCCTGCGCCTTGGCCGGGGCGAACTCATAGTCCAGTACGGCGCCGGCATCGGGCATCCATTTGAGCCATTCTGCCCAGTTAGTCGGCGAGATCACCGTGGTCTGGTGTCCCAGCTTCCGGAGGAACAGGGAAAGACCCAGGGAAGAACCCATGGCATCCGCATCAGGTTTCTGATGCATGATGATCACGACCCGGCGGGGCTGCTTTAATAAAGGATATATTTCAGCAATTGGTAACATGATACGTTTCCCCGGACCGCCCGCCAGGGCGGCCCAAAGGCAGGCAAAGGTGCAGAATTAAATGCCAAATGCCAAACATTGTCCCTACATTTGCCAGCCAAAAGAAAGGAAAATATGAGCAATCGCACTTTTACCATGATCAAACCGGACGCTTTCTCCAAAGGGCATTCCGGCGCCATCATCGACAAGATCCTGAAAAGCGGCTTTCGTATCGTGGCACTGAAATTGACCCGTTTATCCAGCGAAAAAGCCGGCGAGTTCTATGCCGTCCATAAGGCAAGACCCTTCTACGGGGAATTAGTTGATTTTATGAGCAGCGGTCCCATCATCGCGGCTATTCTCGAAAAAGACAATGCCGTAGCCGATTTCCGTAAGCTCATCGGCGCCACCGACCCTGCCAGGGCGGACGAAGGTACCATCCGCAAGCTCTATGCCGCTTCGGTCGGCGAGAATGCCGTCCACGGCAGCGACAGCGACGAGAACGCCCGGATCGAAGGAGATTTCTTCTTTAACGCTTTTGAAAGAATATAGCCTCGGCTAGGGTGTCGAACGGGCGGCAGCGACTTGTCCGTTCGACACTTGATTTTGAACCGGTTCTACGGTATACCCTTCTTTCCGCAACAGATCGATCACCCCACCCTTCCCCGGCAAATGCGCCGCGCCCACGGCGATCAGCAGGGACTTCTGCGGCATCAGCCCGTCTAATAACCTCGCCCATTTCCGGTTGCGCTTGTATAAGAGCAGATCGATATACTTGTTTTCCACTCCGCCATCATCTTTACGGCTCAGCGAGTCGATACCGTCCAGGTCCTGCGTGTTATATAGCTCCACCAGCTGCTGGGTCTGCACTTTGTTCTGATCCACGCTGTCGATGCTGTTGACCAGCTCCTTTGCCTGGTCCGCATAGGGAATGCTGTCGAAAAGCGTGGCCTGGAATTCCGCTGTCTCCAGCCCGTCCACCGGCTTATCGTACGCTTTAGACTCGCTCAGTATCTGCATTTCCATCCCGTCCTTGGTCTCGCAGTCCATCGACTGTTCTTCGATGATCCCGCTGATCAGCATGGGTTTAAAACGTTCCAACATCCCAAAAGGGGGGAAAGGAACATTCTTCTCGAAGTAGGCCTTGACCCGGGCGTATTCGTCGGGCTTCAGCACATCGGCCAGGGTCTTGCCATCGTTCATCCTCATATATTTCATCGAATTGAGCATGCCCATCATATCGCCCAGGTTGATCTCGAAATAGATCTCGTCGCATCGCTTGATGACCCCCTTGAGGCTGTCGCTCAGTACGGCGTCTTTCGCACAAAGTACATGCATGGTACCAAACAGATACGAAGGATGCGTAATGTGTTTTCCCGAGATCCGCCACAGCAGAGTGTGCGGTGTCGGTTTCTTTTGGGTCTGCTTTTCTTGCGCCCAGGTCAGGGTGAGGGTGAGTACTCCCGCGGTCAAAAGGGTCATTTTTTTCACGACACAACGGCCTCCTCGCCGTATAATTGGTCTTTGTACTTCAATGAGGGCGATGGGATAAAAGGTCCCAGCCCCAGCTCGTTCCATTTTTTGTCGACCGCTGCGATGGTGGCGTCATCGGCGACGATGATATTGGGCCAGTCGCGCTGAAAGTCATCCAGCTCACGGGTCTTGCGGGTGCCGTCCAGCCCCATGCAGGCGAATCGCTTACGGGCATCGATACCCGAATCCAACTCGGACAAGATATGATCCCGCCGCGGGTCCAGGTTATTGCAGAACCGCCACAACGCAACTCCCAGATCAGTGGCATCCACCGTATGCTCGACATAAAGGATCATTTTAATCCCTTCGAGTTCGTCGAGCCCGCAAAGCGAGGCATGCAGCTCACGGATATGTTCAGGCCTGTTCTTATGTACGGCCAGGATGAGGCAGGGGATGCCTTGCTTTACCAACGAAAGATTGACGCTGCTGATCTCGGGCCATTGCGTCTGCAGTTTGGCTGCTGTGAGCCCGGTATAGGCCGTAGCCGTAAGCAGGTACCCGCCGTCGCTTTCCTCTTCCGCTTTCGTCGTGCCGTCGATACACATTTTGCCGCCGAAACCCAGCTTGCTGCAGCTATGATCCAGCACGTCCATGGGGCCTTGGGAGAAGCTGATATCGGTGGCGGGGTTGAGGTTGCGGAAGACATCCTGCGCAAGCTGCAGGTAGTTCGTGATCGACGTTTTTTCGTCGGCGATCACCAGGATCTTGTTGAACATCATCTGTCCCGCGCCCCACATGGCGTTCATCACCTTCTGGCCCTGACCGGCGTATTCTTTCCGGATCTGCGCGATCACCAGGTTGTGGAAGACGCCTTCGACCGGCATGTCCATGTCTATGATCTCCGGCACCAGGGTCATCTTTATCGGCGCCAGGAAAATGCGTTCGGTGGCCTTTCCCAGCCACGCGTCTTCCTGAGGGGGGATGCCGACGATGGTAGCGGGATACACGGCCCCCTTTTTATATGTCACGGCGGTGATGTGGAAACGCGGATACCAGTCGGGCAAGGAATAGTATCCGGTATGATCGCCGAATGGTCCTTCCCAAATCAGTTCCTCTGTAGGGTCTACATATCCTTCTATAATGAAATCAGCGTCGGCAGGGACTTCGATCTCGGGCTGGGTAAGGCATTTGACCAGCTCGACCTTTTTTTTGCGGAGGAAGCCGGCGAGCATGTATTCGTCGACGTTTTCGGGCAGCGGCGCTGTTGCACTGTAGGCATAGGCCGGGTCGCCACCAAGGGCTACGGCTACCGGCATTCGCTGGCCCGTTTTTTTGTATTCGGCGAAATGGCGGGCGCTGACCTTGTGTTTATGCCAGTGCATGCCGGTGAGTGTCGGCCCGAAGATCTGCATCCGGTACATGCCCACGTTCCGGGACATGGTGTTCGGGTCCTTGGTATGAATAATGGGCAAGGTGACGAAGGGGCCGCCATCCTTGGGCCAGCACGTGATCACCGGCAGTTTGCCGATATCCGGTGTCGTCATAACGATTTCCTGGCACTGCCCGCGGCCACTTTTCACCACCGGCATCCAGCTGGCAAATTGCCCCAGTTTCGGTAGTAGCTTTAACTTGTCGAGGATACCCTCCTTGGGGGCGGAAAGCAGTTTGAAAAGGGCTTCGATCTCGCGGGTCACATCGTCGAACTGGGCCACGCCCAACGCCATGCACATGCGTCTTTCGCTGCCGTAGGCATTCATCAGCACCGGGAACTCCGTACCTGTGTTTTCGAAAAGCAAGGCCTTTCCGCCGTTGCCGCTTTTACTGATCCTGTCCGTTATCTCGGCGATCTCGAGCTTCGGGTCGACGAAACTCTTGATGCGCACCAGTTCTCCCGCCTTGTCCAGAGCCTGGATGAATTCCTGCTGGTTCTTATAAGCCATGGAGCAAAAGTACGCTCCAAACTGGTGCGGCCCCGCCCTCGTTCCCAATCTTTTTTTGGCGGCAGCATCTACTTTCGCTGCATCTGCTACTGCCGCACCTGCCACCTGTCTTCGCCGCGGGCTAGTATACCCGTTTCGGGCAGTCGATAACCCCGTGATGGTGGAATAGTTGTGCACCCCCGTCGTTCAGCGCGATCGTCACGCGCAGGCCGGACATATAGTACCAGTCCTTATACTTGGCATGGCCGCGGATCGTCCCGGCCGCGGGATATGGCTTGCCGTCCGGCAGTTCGTTGCCGCGATAGGCCATCTCTACGGCTTCTCCACCGCGTGTGGCCAACAGCGTGTTCTGGTCGACATACGTGGAGCTCACGTCGTCGAGGTAGTCGGTGAAGGTCTTACGCATGTTGATCTCATAGGCCACCACTACCCTATCCGACACGCGGAATTTGATGCCGCCGCCAAAGGGGATCGAGAGCTGAGTGAGGGCATACGGCTTCCGGCCGGGATATTGCGGCAATCCCTCTCCTTCCGTGCTCAGTGGGCGCAGATAGACTTTTCTTCCCAGGGTATCATAGGCATACGGGTTGAAGTGAAAAAGCGCGACGCCGCCGAAGAAATAAGGTGTCACCCGGTGGACGCGGAGATCGAGGATGTTGTATTCCAGCAGCACGTTCCATTCGGTGATCACCGATTCGAAACTGAGGTTGCGGGCCCGCAGATCGGCCTGTTTGCTTAACGCGTCGGCCGCCGAGATCCGGCCGTAGCTAAGATTGGAGAGCAGGGAAAAATGACCGCTCAGATCGTATTGGAGGCCGGCTCCAAAGGCGCCGTGCGACTGGCTGGTCGTATAGCGGCTTGACTGCAAGTCGCCGATGTAATTGGAGAAACCGCCGTATAGGTTTACATTCCATTGGGCATGGGTTAACAGCGGGAATAAGATTCCCACCAGAAAGATGCGTTTCATTTTCCAGTTCAGAATTTAATTGGCAAAAGAGTTGAGACGTAAGGTTTAACGCAGGGCATGTGGATTAAATACGGTACAATGAGGTACACTACGGTTTGGGGGAATGATCAGGGGGAGATGTCCTTACAAATAGAATTATACGATAAGATATGATTTGGAGTTGCTGCGTCTAACGCAACTATTAAGCCAATTATTGGTTAAACCCTCGCCAAAAAAAAGTTAAAGCAAATTAATCGTAAATAGCCCCCTTTTCCTTACTTTTGCACCCCACGAAACCCCCGCTCCTAACCCGGGCGGCCGGTTTTCGGGACGTAGCGCAGCCCGGTAGCGCACTTGCATGGGGTGCAAGGGGTCGCTGGTTCGAATCCAGTCGTCCCGACTTGAATGGACAAAGTAGGATTTCCCCCGCTTTGTCCATTTTTATTTAGGTCAAAACCCGCGCCCACACTGTATATGAGCCGAACCGCTTCGTTGATCCTGGCGGTTCGAACTCGAAATCCGTCGAAAGTGAGTTTTTCGGGATAGATCGAACCGATGATCTGCCGCTTCTTTTCGGGGTCTCCGTTTAGATAGATTTTGTCCAGCCGAAAAAGTGTTTTTATGCCTGGAACAAGCAGGTCAATGAAGTGCATTTGCTCATCGTCAACGGCTGTCAATTTGGCTTTGAGCCTATCGATTTTCGAGGAATAATCCGCTTTCATTTCCCTGAAATCAATGGGGTCAATCGATCTTGTTGCAACCAGGTCCCGGGCCGTTGAAAGGCGACTTTCGTACTCTCTGATCTGTTCCAATAATTTCTTCCGATCCTCTTCTTTCGGGATTTGTTGATCCCAAGCCTCGGTTAATGCAATCCTACATAAATCCTCATATCCGGGATGCGGCACCAATTTTTTCAATTCTGATAAAAATTCTTTGTTGACCGTTTCGGCCTTGAAACGACAGGTACAACCCTTGCGACAATGGTAGTAAGTGTAATGCTCCTGACGGCCTTTTGAGGAACTGCCGGTTAAAAGCTTTCCGCATTGCGGACAAAGCAAAAAGCCTCTAAGCGGTAAGTCTTCATTTGTCCGGATTTTGGGCCGATAGCTGGGGCGCTTCCGTCCGTCTAAAACATCCTGGACACGATAATATAAGCCCTCCGTGATTAATGGCAAGTGTGTGCCTTGTACGAATTGGCTGGGTTCGTCTTTATACTTCGCGATAAAGACTTTTCCGCAATAAACCGGGTTTCTGATCGCAAGCCAAAAAAGAGCTTTAACCCGGTCAAAGCCCTTTTCTTTTGCCATTTTATAGATTTGTTCGGTATTAAAAATCCCTTCGGCGATCTGCTCAAACACCCATTTCATGAGACTGGCTTCCGGTTCCTTGAGCGCAATAAATTTCCGTCCGGCCTCGTCTGTCTTGTTAATATAGCCATATGGGGCAAGTCCTAAATACCGGCCTTCTTTCTTGGCGCGGCGCATTCCATGGATGACGTTCAAAGCCCGGCGGTCATTTTCCACCTCCGGTGCCGCTAAATAGAACGCGAGCATCATTTTGTTTTCGGGGATCGAAAGGTCCAAAGGCTGCTCGATAGCCTGGGGCTCGACGCCCAGCTTTCGGAGCATATTTATCATCTGATAGGCGTCCCCGGCATTCCGGCTAAATCGGTCCCATTTGAGAAAAAGAACGAGATCGGTCTGGCTTTTATGTTTGCGCAATTCTACCAAATATTTCTTCCATTGCGGCCGGTTGAAGGTTTTGGCGGAATGATCCTCATAGATCACGTGCCGGATGGAAATATTATTTATCCCGCAGTAGCGGCGCAATAGCTCTTCCTGGCTCCGCTGGGAATATCCTTTGTCGGCCTGTTCATCGGTCGAAACTCGCACGTACAAGTCAGCTATCTTCATGTTCCGATTTTTAAGTTATGTCAGCTCTAATCAATTTACCGAATTTTTGTAAGAAAGCAGCCTGAACATAGGCTCAGGCTGCTTTTTCCGACGCGGCTCCATCCTTTCGGATGGGCCCTTGCTCCAAATAAGAGGAAACGATCATACCGGCTAACATTCTCAGGAACTCCATGATCAACGCTGCCTGCTCGTCGGATACCTCTATCCCTTTTTTCCGGAGCAATTCGGCTGCCTTTTGCGGGGGCAATTTTTCCATACTACACATTTTTCCGTTTCACAAAACTGCTCCGTTCAGTGAGCAATATAAAGATACTACATTTTGTTAGTCAAAACAAATATATTTGTCGAACATGAGTAAATATTTCCTACCTTTACTTATCTGCTCCTATTTGGTCTTATTTGTGCGGTTTTGATTCGAGGTTAGCCGGTGAAAGGAAAAAATAGCCTAAATAGGTTCAATCCCGTAAAATGGCGTCAGACAAAACATACCAGGTTACATACAAGGTTTTCGGGAACGAGAAGATCAAAAAGGTTTCCTTCCACGGGAAGCTGGTCGCGCCGTTGTATGTCCAACTAATTTTTGACCGACGAAATACAGTCTACAAGTGTAATCTATTTGATCTTTATTTGAAACCTAAATACGGCATTCGGGTGGCGGGTGAACTGTTCCCCCCTCCCCTTGAAGAAGTGATCCGGCGGGAAGAAAGGCTCGTCGAATTCATCATTGACCGGCATCCAGAAGATTTTTCCTTCGAACTCTTCAAAAAGGAATACGATTACCATAGCCGGGATCTACTAGACGAAATGGAACCTGGTTTCCAGCGGTATTTGCATACCTTTTTTCAGGACGAGGGAATGCCTTCATTGGCTGACGCCTTCGCTATCGGCTCGATACCCGCTCACTTGGGCGATTTGGTTACGGATTTCAAACGATCCTTGAAGCCCGAAATCTACAAGCGATTGGTAGAAAACTCGTTCGATTTTTCACCCCCCTACCTGCCATTATTCCAGTATTGTGATAATAAGCCGCACCGAAATCCGCCACTAAGCTTGCTGGTCTTGGATTGGGAGAACCAACTTGTAAAGGAGGATTTTAAAGAGTATGTGACTAAATATTACCCAGACCAGGACCTTCCCAAGATTATGAGTTTCATTGAGGAATATTTTACCCTAGTGCGAAAAGCTATTTTCCGCAGTTGAAAATGGCAAATGTCGCATCTAACCTACAATTGATTTCTTTACAACCTCACTTACCACATGAACTACGATGTCTTTAACTGCTTTACCAATTTCAACACCGGCTTTTTCGGCGAAAGCCTTAAATTTCACGACAGCCACGGTTGTTTTAGGTGTTTCTTTGATCAGAACGGGAATCGTGCTCTTCCAATCGTCTTTCTCCTGCTGGTTAAGCGAATTTGCAAATTCTATTAACTCATAAGCTGCATTTTCATGTTGAGTCGTCCAAGGGTAAGGCTTCCCACAATTGGTGCAATATGATTGACGTATGTAGGGATTCCCGAAATATGAATATGGCGGGTCAATTTGGCTAGCTAACCTGGGTATTCCTTTTATGAATGTGCCACATTCCAAGCACTTGTTAATCATAATATCTCCACATCTTGCACAATATTTTTCTGGAATTTCATCGGTGTTTGCTTTGGCGGTTACTACATGGCCGTTTACGCAAACAAGAACATTTCCGTGGCTTAGATCTTCCATAGAATTATGAGGATTAACTCGTATTATATATTTAGCGTTGCTGACTAGTCTTCCATTTCTTCTTTAAGCTCAGACAAAATTTTAATTAATTGACTAACGTCGGCTTTGTCCAAAGTAATGAAGCCGCTGTATACCCCATCAGAATCGGGAAGTGAAACGCCAATGTAAAGTTTACCATCTTGGTTAATATAACATTCCATTTCATTGTTCTCTAGGTCGCTAAAGACCGTTTTTGCTGCCATATTTTGACTTTTTAAGATTTTGGAAAGTCGGGTAACGAATTTAACCTAATATAGGGCGGTTTCGGAGCATTTTTATTAACAAACGTGTGAAAAAATATGGAAACGGATTGATTTACAATATTAAACAGAACCGATTTGTCAGGCTGAGAATAATACACATTCTGTGAATAATAAGACTTGGGGATTTGTGCTAACAGATTTAGTTTTAATCAAACACAATTTTATGAAAACTATCAATGATTTACTCCGGAAATTTAAGTCCGTAGAATCAGAAATCAGAAATATTTCTGGGAAAACCTTCACAATTGAAGAGGATGAAAATGGGATGCTCGACAAGGAATGTCCCCATATTGAATGCCATGCAAAGTTTAAAGTGAACGAGGAAGATTGGAGAAACAGCGAGAAAGCGGAAATTGCATTTTGCCCCCAATGCGGCAAGAATTCCCATAAATCAGAGTTCTTGCCTGCGTCGGTAAAAGAAATGGTTGCAGAAGAAATCGGTAAGAGAATCTCCGCTAACTGGGCTAATGATCAAGTGATTCCACAAAATATTGTGACCTTGCAAACGAGCGCAGCTTCCACTAATATTAGCATTTGTCCCGGCTGTGATTCGAGATTTGCGATAAATGACACCGCCATGTTTTGCCCATGTTGCGGTTCAAATATTGAGAATTAATAATGTTCGGCAAAGCTGGTGAAAGCTACCACGATATTTGTTCCCGCCTATCGTGACCGCCATATTATGCTGGCTGTTTAACCCTAATTCGCAGTGACCGATGTCAAAGCACCAACCAAGTATTTGCCAGGAAGAGCTTGGGACTGTTTAGCGATTTCATAGCGGAGCTGTTCCGGATCTGTATAGATAAATACTTTCCCTGTATGTAGTTCTATCCCTATCGATCCCGGTGCAATTAGTGCACACGACTCCAATACCGCTTTTATTTGAGATTCTTTTGGATCGATAAGTGACCCAACGATCTCACGATATTTGCGAGCAATGACCGAACATGTCAGCACGTCATAGCTTTCGTGAGCTGCAATGAGTTTCAAGACATCCACAAGAATGCCAATGTCAATGTGTTTCTGCGCCGTTAATTCCTGTTCCAGGTTAACGACCCATTCAGCGACATCCTTCGGTGAGCGAAGAGCAAAAAGCTCCCTCAATTTAACAAGACTTAAAGACCCAAATCCCATACTAAGTTTGATCAGTTCGCACAAAGTGCCAGTTGTCATGGGCGTTACATCATTGTTTTCTGCTTCCGTCTCTAATACCCCTTCCTCAAATTGAGGACCTACTAGCAATGTATAATGGCAAGCATGATCATCTCGATGCCTTTTTAAGCCGGCCATATGTACATTTCCCGTTTTAACAGCGTCATTTTTTGTTGCTTTCGTGTCGTAAGTAAAACGATACATTTCCGGGTTGCTCTCACTAGCAGGCGATGCGAAAGCCGTGGCAACTCCTTCAGGCTCACCGTTTCCTCCCATTCTTTGCAAGCTATAACCCAACAATGAAAGAGCATCCCCAACGATTTCCTCAAGAGGCTTAGCTTGGTCATCCCATTCCTCTAACAGTCGGATAATTTGCCCAGGTGTTTTACGTCTTATTTGCGCCATCGTCCGTTGCCACGCATCGCGGTAGGCATTCACGTCGTCAATTAACCTCTTGTCAATACCATTGTTCAACAGATAAGTATCGCCCATTATTTGAATCAGAACAGTATCTTCTACGATTATACGTTCCTTTTCGGTTCCAGAATGCTCAACTGCAAATGGATGATTTTGATTGATCGACACTTTCCTCGAAAGGACATCATAGGTCGCAAGATAATCTTTCGGGTCTTTGTCAACGAATTCGAAGCCGACAAGTGCATCCGACGTGCCCTTTTTCGTCTTCTCGATCCAGGATTTGATGTCCATCGAGGCTGATGCAGGCGGCACATCAATAAAGACAGGAAGATTTTCCGGCTGTAACCCATTTGCCTGGAGAACGGCTGCTACATTGTGAAAGGGGAGTTTTGCCAAAGACCCCTGCCGAACCTTAGACGTCGCCTCAAAGAGAGTTTCAACATCATTGTCCAACCTTCTGGCTAGGTTAAACAACTTCAGCATGAAGGCGGTCATTAAATCCAACTCTGGCATTTCTGTGAGAGTGTCCCGTTGGATTGTCATCAACGGGTTTAATCCATCCGCTCTGACCGTAGCCCGAAATTTGTTAAAAGTACCTCGAGCAGACTGCCCAACAGAAAACTGCCCCTCCCCAGATTCATTTACAACTCTGCCCAATACATTGACAAAACATCCGTTGCTACTCTGTAATTCCTCGCTCTTTCCTCTAGCAACACTTTCCTTAAACAACGTCACGCGACCTGTGACTTCGCCAACACCAGGAATTATTACGTGCGGGTAAGGAACATCCTTCTTTTCAAAAGCGACCTTTGTTGTACCTGATTCGATTGTATCAAAGGGCAAATCCGGACCGATAATCCACTGCTTCTTGACCTGTACTTTTTCTTTTGATGGTAGAATTATTGTCTCATTAAA
>DASYZH010000259.1:0-5902 GCA_035946435.1 Puia sp.
TCCTGCTGATCACCGGTATCATCACGTTCAGGAACATGCCCATCGAGGCCTTCCCCGATGTGACCAACACCGAGATCAGCATCATTACCCAATGGCCCGGACGCAGTGCGGAAGAGATCGAAAAGTTCGTTACGATCCCCATCGAGATTGCGATGAACCCTGTACAGCAAAAGATCAGTCTTCGTTCTACCAGCATCTTCGGCCTGTCCTACGTGAAGCTGATCTTCGAGGATGGCGTGGTAGATAAGGATGCCCGGGCCCAGGTGAATGCGCTTCTTCAGAGCGTCACGCTCCCGGATCAGATCCAGCCCCAGGTACAGCCGCCCACGGGACCCACCGGTGAGATCTTCCGCTATACGCTCAAAAGCAGCATCCGCGACGACCGCGAGCTAAAGACCATGCAGGACTGGGTCATCGACCGCCAGCTCCGCTCGGTGCCCGGCGTCGGTGACATCGTGAGCTTCGGCGGCCGCGTCAAGACCTATGAGATCGCCGTAGATCCCGGCAAGCTCACCAACCTCGGCATCACCCCGCTCGATGTCTTCAACGCCGTCGGCAAAAGCAATGTCAATATCGGCGGCGACTTCATCGTCCGTAACAACCAGGCCTATGTCGTCCGCGGGATCGGCCTGCTCAACGACATCAACGAGATCAAGAACATCATCGTCACCACCAACAACGATATCCCCGTGCTGGTCAAGGACGTCGCCGATGTCCAGATCTCCAACCTGCCCCGCCTGGGTCGCGTGGGTCGCGCCGACCCCGTGGAGGACGCCACCGACACTGCGAGCCCCCCGGTAGACAAGGTTAATGTCGGCCCTTCGGGCGGAACGACTACGACGTTCCAGGCAGGTCACCGCAAGATCGTCGACCAGGACGATGTGGTGGAAGCGATCGTGGTCATGCGCAAAGGCGAGAACCCCACGGAGGTGGTCCAGGCCGTCAAGAAAAAGATCGACAAGCTCAACTCCTCCGTGCTGCCGCAGGATACCAAGATCGTCCCCTATTACGACAGGGAAGACCTGATCCACTATGCGACACACACCGTGCTGCATAACCTGGTAGAGGGCATCCTGCTGGTCACCCTGCTCGTGTCGCTCTTCATGTTCAACTGGCGCACCACGCTTATCGTGTCGATCATCATCCCCCTGTCCCTGCTCTTCGCCTTTATCTGTTTGCACCTCATGGGCATGAGCGCCAACCTGCTTTCGCTGGGCGCGGTCGACTTCGGGATCATCATCGATGGTGCGGTGGTGATGGTGGAAGGTCTCTTCGTGATCCTCGATCACCAGGCTCGCGATGTGGGTATGGAGCGGTTCAACAAAATGGCTAAGATGGGGCTCATCAAGAAGAACGGCGCGCAGCTCGGCAAAGCCATCTTCTTCGCCAAGCTCATCATCATAACCGGCCTGATGCCCATCTTCGCCTTCCAGAAGGTGGAAGGAAAGCTGTTCTCGCCACTGGCCTACACCCTCGGCTTCGCATTACTGGGCGCCCTGATCACAACCCTCACCCTCGTGCCGGTGCTGATCAACGCCCTGCTCCGCAAGAACGTCCACGAGAAACACAACCCGATCGTCCATTTCCTCACGGGGATGATGGTCAAAGGGTTCATGTTCCACTGGAAACATAAGAAAACCACGATCACCATCGCCTTCCTGATCATCGGCGTCGGCTTCTATGCCTTCACCCTGCTGGGTACGGAATTCCTGCCCGAGCTCGACGAAGGCGCCATCTGGCTTCGGGCCCAGCTGCCCTACAGTGCCTCCCTCGATAAATCCGTGGAAGTCGCGCGTGAGGTCCGCAAGATGGTCATGGCTTTTCCCGAGGTGAAGGTGATCGCCTCGCAAACCGGCCGCCCCGACGACGGTACCGACGTCACCGGTTTCTACAACAACGAATTCGACGTGCTCCTGTATCCCCAAAGCGACTGGAAATCGGGCTGGACGAAAGATGAGCTCATCGATACGATGAACAGAAAGCTCAGCGCCGTCATCCCGGGCGTCGATCTCAACTTCTCGCAGCCCATCAGCGATAACATCGAAGAAGCCGTCTCGGGGGTAAAAGGCTCGATCTGTGTAAAGGTGTATGGCGATTCGCTGGACTATATGGAAGGCAAGGTCACGGATGTCTACAACATCCTCAAGGGAGTGCGCGGGATAGAAGATCTCGGGGTCATCAAAAATCTGGGGCAACCCGAGCTGGATATCGATCTGAACCAACACCAGATGGCCTTGTATGGCGTTGCGACCGCCGACGCCAACGCGGTGATCGAAATGGCCATCGGGGGTAAAGCGGCCTCGACCCTCTACGAAGGCATCAAGACCTTCGACATCCGCATCCGCTTCCCCGCTCAGTTCCGGACTAGCGTAGACGATATCGGCAACCTCATGGTGCCCACCCAAAGCGGCTCCAAGGTACCCATCAAAGAGATCGCCTCGATCGCGTTCAAAACGGGCCCCTGCCTCATCTTCCGCGACGACAACGAACGCTATGCCGCGCTCAAATTCTCGGTCCGCGGCCGCGATATGGGTAGCACCATCGCCGAAGCGCAGGATAAAGTCAACAAGGTCGTTTCCCTCAAAAAGGGCTATTCGATGGTTTGGCAGGGTGACTTCGAGAACGAGCAGCGCGCTACAAAACGGTTGCAGGAAGTCGTCCCCATTAGTCTCCTGCTGATCTTCATCCTCCTGTTCGTAATGTTCGGTAACCTCAAGGACGCCGGCCTGGTCTTCCTCAACGTCCCCTTCGCCATCGTCGGTGGCGTGACTGCGCTGCATCTCACGGGGACCAACTTCAGTATCTCGGCAGGTATCGGCTTCATCGCACTCTTTGGTATCTGTATTCAGGACGGCGTGCTGCTGATCACCGTCTTCAAGCATAACCTCGAGCACATGCACAACGAAAGCCATACGCTGTATACGGCCATCAAGCTGGGGGTCAATTCGCGCATCCGTCCCGTAATGATGACAGCCCTTATGGCAGCCATTGGCTTGTGCCCTGCGGCTATCAGCCACGGGATCGGCTCCGAAAGTTCTCGTCCATTGGCGAGGGTCGTCATCGGCGGGATCTTATGTGCGATGATCTTCTCGCTGCTTGTCTTCCCCCTCATCTTCGCCTGGGCCTATCGAAACGTGGACACCAAGCACCAGGGTCCCGTCGACAGAGCCGCCACCGCCAATTAAAAAACCATCATAACCCCCCGCTGACGCGGGGGTTCTTTTTATCAGAACCTTATCAGCGGACAATGTGTCGAATTCCGCCAGCGGTCGCCATCGCCGCCCAGCCGGATGCTCACCTTGAGGTTGAAGCTGAAATAAGCATTGTACTGCGTATGATCACCCCGTTTGTCCCCCGGCTCATAGCCGGGCGTATTATACCCATCGACGCTCTTATTCGAGACCGCTACAGCAATGGCCGCCTGCGAAGGCGACAGGTATTTGTAGAATAGCGAAGGGGCGATATATGTCGTGCTCACGTCGTCGATATAATAGGTGAACGTCTTCCGGTGCAAGACCTCTGCGGAAATATTCACGGCATTGCTGAGAAAATATTTCGCGCCGAAACCCATGGGGATGTTCGGCTGCGTCAGCGAATACATCTTGCGGTCCGGATATTCGGGAAACCCCTCACCCTCCGTATGCAAAGGCCGCAGATCCACCCACGCCACATCCCCGTCGGACATGGTGTACGTCCCCTGGGGATTGAAATGAAAAATGCCCAGCCCAAGCAACCCGTAAGGCCTGATACGCCCCTGCCGATCCCCAGGGTCTTCTTCCAAAAAAACGGTGGGATCGATCTCCGCGATCACCAATGCCTCGTTCAATTGTGTGCGGAAGTCCAGGTTGCGGTTCTTGCGGGTAACAGCATCTCCGCTCGTGGCCTTGATCAGTGCATCATTCCCATAGAGCTCGCCATGATTTAACATAAAACGCACTCCTATCCATTCTGCGGGATACCAGGTGGCATAGGCCCCCACTGTCAGCCGCGTCACGGGCAGATTGTAATCTTTGAGAAAGGTGGTGCCGCGGCCATAGTTGCCGCCCAGATCGCCCATGAAGACCATGGGACCGGCCGTGATCCCCGCTTCCCAGTAGGGACCGTCGGAGAGCTGCGCTTCAGCCCAAAAAGGCAATAGGAAAAGCAAGAGCAGGATCAAATTGGATTTCATAAACACGGATTTGGGTTCCCATTATTAACCGGGAATCGCCCGCGGCTAGTATCCTTATCCGGTTAGAATCCTCTAATGGCGAAGTTAAAATCGTCTAATTCGTAGGCTCCCTTAGCATGTACCCCTTGTGAGCTACCGTCAGTATCAACGGCGTCTCGAAGCCTTTGTCGATCTTGGTCCTGAGATAATTGATGTAGACGGAAAGGAGATTGGTCTTCCGCTCGAAGTCGATGCCCCAGATGGCAGCGGAAATAAAGGATTTGGACAAGACCTTGTTCTTATTGACAAGCAGGAGCACCAGCAACGCGAACTCGGTGGAGGTAAGCGAGATGGATCGGCCTCCCCGGATCACCGTGCGCTTATAGGGGTCCACTTCCAGGTCCAGGATCTTGTAAACGCTCTCTGCCGGATGCAATCGCCGGCGCAACAGAGCGTGGATCCGCGCCAGCAGCTCCTCAAAATGAAAGGGTTTGAGCAGGTAGTCGTCCGCGCCGGATTCCAGGCCGGCGACCTTATCAGGCGTATCACCCCTTCCGGACAGGATGAGGATCGGCAGGTCGCTGCGCTTACGGCGGAACTGCCGGCACAGCTCAAACCCGTCCACGTGTGGCAATACGACGTCCAGGATCACCAGGTCATAGCTTCCGGTATCGAATTTTTGGCTGGCCGTCGGACCATCCACGGCTACATCCACCTGGAACCCTGTTTCCAGCAGCCCCTGACTGACGAACCCGGCAGACAAAGAATTTCCATCAACCAGTAAAATGACCATATCCTTTCCTAGTTTTGCACACTCGTTGCATACGTTCCTGGCACGGGTGACTTTGCGGGTCCTGGCCGGATCGGAATCCTGAACGCTCAGTGAGTGGCCTATGCCCTCACCCTATGGCTGTGCAACCAGCCGCCACCGAAATCTATTCGAGGATAACGGTAATCCCGTATTTAGCCGCCTTGTAGTCGATCTTCGCCTTTAGCCCATAATAGCTCCAGTTACGCAGGATAAAAGGGTCTTCGACGGCTTGTGCCTCCTTCCGCTCCTGCTCGCGCAACACCAGTACGCCCGCTCCTTCCTGCCGGCAAAACTCGATAAGCCGGGCGGAATACTGGTGCAGCCGGGTCTGCACATAATGTTTTTCCAGGGCGCGGAACCGTTGTAAGGCGCGCATCTTTTTGGTCCGCCCTTTGCCGCCTTTGCTATAGCGAAGGGCCGCCTGGGTCCTGCGCATCGCCTCTTGGATGGCCAGCCGGCGATACAGGTATTCTTCCTTAGTGCCGATCCGCAGCTCCTTCTCACCCGATAAAGCGAGGATCGGTATCTCCAGCGAAAGCCAGGCCTCGATACGACGTTCGGCGGACAGCGCAGCATCCACCGGAAGCCGCTGAAAAACGGCCAGCAGGAACAGCTTGTTATTTCCCACCTCCAGGTAACTGTCTCTCAACCGCTGCGCCCCACTCTCCAGTTCCTGGAAGAGTCGCCGGTTGCCCGAAGCATCCCGACCAAAATTGGTACGGAAAGACATTCCGAAAAGCCGGAAGGCATATTCGTCCTTTTCTACCACTTCCAGCCCGCTGATCGCGGACGATACCACCGGGATAGGCTGACCCTGGCGATAGACCCGTAAGGACCGTTTCCCTTCGGTGTATTCCTTTTTCTCCTTGTTGAAGACGGCCACGATCTGGCTGTTCAACGCCCCGATGATCGACATGGGGATATCCCCCTTGAGCTTACCC
>DASYZH010000260.1:0-30049 GCA_035946435.1 Puia sp.
AAAGCCCCTCCCGCCCCGCAACATTCCCAACCTTCCTCCCACTCAAGGACAACCTGCTCCTCGTGGAGCTTTCCTTCATCGTCCCCGCCATCAATCTCAAACAGGTGCTGTTCGACCTGCAGCTCAAGGGCTATCAGCCCGTACTCGCCCATCCCGAGCGGTATCTCTATTTCGCCGGTAACAAGGGCTGGTACGACAAGCTCCGCGAAAGCGGTTGCCTTTTTCAGCTCAACCTTCTCTCCTTTACCGGCCATTACGGTCGCGAGGTCCGCGCGCTGGCCGAATATCTCGTCAAAAAGAAGTATGTGGATTTTCTCGGTACCGATCTGCATCACAAACGGCACCTGGAGCTCCTGGGCTCGTCCCCGGTAATCGAACGGACAGTCGGCAAATTGCTGGATATGGGGCTCATACGGAGCCCCCAGCTCTAGCGACCTCCCTCGCGACTTGGCTTGCTGCTTCACCCGCGACCTACCTCACGACTCGGCTTGCTGCTTCACCCGCGCCTACCTCACGACTCGGCTTACTGCTTCACCCGCGCCTACCTGGCGACTTGGCTTGCCGCTTCGCTTGCGACTACCTCGCGACTTGGCTTACTGCTTCACCCGCGCCTACCTCACGACTTGGCTTGCCGCTTCGCTTGCGACTACCTCACGACTTGGCTCGCCGCCTCCCTCACCCCCCCGGAACCGGCAGCCCCTCACCCTGCCTTGCATTTACCCCCTGCCTTTCTGACATTTCGCCGATAAAGGCCCTTTTTTTGCATATAAAACGAGAACAAATAAAGAAGCACAGCATGGCAAGAGTATCAACAGGAAGTAAAGAGCAACAGCTTGATTATCTGCGTATTGTCTTTTAACAAGACCGTAGGTCACATAATTTTTAACGGCTGTAGGTTTATATTTAATTTTGAATAGACGAATAATTAATCAACAGGAGAACATTAAATCAATCAACACATGGCTACAGTAGAATTCAACCAGCTATTGGTCAGCAATGCGGAGTTCTTGAAGCCGTTCGCTATCACGTTAACGCGTGATTCTGAAGCAGCAAAAGACCTTTTCCAGGAAACCCTTTTCCGTGCATTGGCCAATAAGGACAAGTACAACGTCGGCACAAATATCAAGGCTTGGCTTTACACCATCATGCGGAATATTTTTATCAATAATTACCGCCGTAAAGCCAAACAAAATACCATTTTTGACAGCACCCCCAATGAGTTTCTGCTGAACTCTGCTCAGATGGCAGTGCCGGGTACGGTCGAAAGTAATCTTCGGGTAAAGGATATCCAGGCGGCCATTCATAAGCTGCCGGAGATATTCCGCAATCCATTCCTGCTTTATTTCGATGGCTTCAAATACCACGAGATAGCCGAGATGCTGCAGGAGCCGCTGGGCACGATCAAGAGCCGTATCCACTTTGCCCGCAAGCTCCTGAAAAATCAGATCGAGCGGTTCTAGGGTCCGACCGAAGGTCAATCATTAGCATAGGTCGCTGGAAGCGGCCCGACCGAAGGTCAATCTTTAATGATATGTCAAAGGAAGAAGTGATCCTAGTGGATGAGGTAGATACGCCGCTCGGAACGATGGAAAAGATCGAAGCCCATCAGAAGGCCCTTTTACACAGGGCTTTCAGCGTTTTTATCTTCGATAAAGAAGGGCGGATGTTGCTGCAGCGCCGGGCCGATGGTAAATACCATAGTCCCGGGTTGTGGACGAACGCCTGTTGCAGTCATCCTCGTCCGGGGGAAGATACCGGGGCCGCCGCCATCCGGCGCCTCCGCGAAGAGCTCGGATTTACGACTTCGCTCGTCCGGCTCTTTTCCTTTACCTATCGTTCGGAATATGCTAACGGGCTCACGGAATTCGAGTTCGATCACGTCTTCGTCGGCCGTTATGATGCCGCGATCCATCCCGATCCCGCCGAGGTCAGCGATTACTGCTATCGGAGCATGGACGAGATCCGCGCGGAATTGCAAACGGACCCTGGCCGGTTCACCACCTGGTTCCACCTGGCCTTCCCGATGGTGAGCGAGCGGTACAAAGGCTGACCACCGGCGCTGGCCGCGGGCGCTGAGGCTGCTACGTGTCACCGCAGTCTGGTCCTCCGCTGCAGGGGCCGTCATCCGGCGCTCGTGGACGCCCCGCATTCGCGTGAATTACGCCTATTGGCAAAGATTGAGCTCATCCGTTCCCAGGGTCGAGAACTGAAAGAATTTGACCCTGCCGCCGGCGCCCGCCACATCGTAATGCAATACCAGCGTGCCGTACTGCATCTCATATGCATCCCACAGATCGTCCTTGATCTTGGCATTGCCCAGTTTCGTGAAGAGCGAACCCCTTTTGGTGCCCAAAAGCGGGATGCTGGTCTTTCCGATGAATCTGGGGCCAACCTCGACGTATTTTCTCTTCGTATAGAAGAAGAGGTCTTTGTCCTTGAAGAAGATACCGCCGCCGCATTTAGCCGCCTCGGACTCGTCTTCGGCGCTGGTAAAACAAGGGAATTTTTCCTTGATCTCTTTTTGCGTGTAGTTCGGCTTAATGTCGTTCACGGTGCCATTGAGGACATCGACATAAAGATCGGGGCATTTCACCTTGGCCTTTAACTGGCCCATGCCTACGGAGAGGATACTCATAAAGACGGCGATAGAAAGCAGCTGCTTCATATACGATAGTGGTTTTAAACTACCATCGTACTGCAAAATCCTTGCTAGAGTTGCGCACAGGCTCCGTTTTTCCCAAAAGACGATTGCAGGCCGCTGAAACGGCCGGAGGCCGGCTTGACCGATAGGTCCGACTTAAGCGTCAGGGAAGGATTCCCACGATCAAAAAGCAAATGCCGATGGCGGTAAGTACCAAACCCGCATACCAGAGCATCTTGCGGCGGGTCAGCACCGCAATGGCGGAGATGGCGATGGCGATCTGGAACGCGGTGACGGCGCGGGAGAGTGGCACGTGTCTGGCGAGATGGGCTTCCGAGACCTGCTCGTCTTCCTCGGCCTGCTTTTTTATCTCGGCCTTCTCTTTTTCATACCGCGCAATATCCTGGCTATGATCCGCTGCTGCGGTGGCTGACGATTCCTCGGACGCGGTTTTTGGCTGGGCCGTGGTGGCTGACGATTGCTCGGACGCGGTTTTTGGCTGGGCCGTGGTGGCTGACGATTCCGCAGCTGTTGGTGGTGCGGCCTCGCCGGCTTTAGCGCCACCGGCGGTCTTTGCGGTTGCAGTCGCGGCGCCGGCCGTTTTCGCCGGGCCAATGGCCTTCAGGATGGCATCCGTATTGAGGGCGATCTCCTGTTTCAGGTTTTTCGCCTGGTAAAAATTCCACTGATCGGAGGCCTTCATCCGCTCCACCAGCGCCTCATTGGCGTGATGTCCTGCCATCAGACCCGCGAAAGCCGCCAGCACAGCCATAAAGGCCGTCGACAGCGCGAGGTAGAGCGTCCAGCGTTCTCTCCTCTCCTCTGCTCCCTCCTCGATCTGCTCGTGCAGATGTTCCGTGGGGATCTCGATCTCTTCGGGCATAGTTACCGGGTTTTACCCCGAAATTACTATTTACTCAGATACATGCTTCGATCCTTGTACAATTTCCGGAAACCGGGATCGCGGAGGTCCTTGATGAACCGGATGGCTTCGCCCGTGGACTTCATCTCCGGACCCAGCTCGATCTTGACGCCCGGGAATTTGTTGAAGCTGAACACCGGCTCCTTGATAGCGAACCCTTGCAGCTTCTTTTCGAACGTGAAGTCGGTGAGCTTGTGCACCCCGAGCATGATCTTAGTCGCAATATTGAGATACGGGATCTGGTAGGCCTTGGCAATAAAGGGTGTCGTTCTGGAAGCCCGCGGATTGGCTTCGATCACATACACCTTCCCATCTTTGATGGCAAACTGGATGTTGATCAGCCCTTTGATGTTCAGTGCCCGGGCGATCTTCTCGGAATAGTACTCCATCGTCGTGACCACCAGGGGCGTGAGATTGAAGGCCGGCAGAACGGCATGGCTGTCGCCGCTATGGATACCCGCCGGCTCGATATGCTCCATCACACCCATCACATGAAAGTTCTCGCCGTCGAAGATCGCGTCGACTTCCGCCTCCTGGCAACGATCCAGGAAATGGTCGATCAGTATCTTGTTACCGGGGATATGTTTGAGCAGGCTCACCACCGCCTTTTCGACTTCGTCGTCGTTGATCACGATCCGCATCCGCTGACCGCCGAGCACATAGCTCGGCCGGACCAGTACCGGATACCCCACCCTATTAGCCACCTGCACCGCCTCGTCGACATCGAACGCCGTTCCATACTCGGGGTAGGGGATGCCCAGCTCCTTGAGCATATCGCTGAAGCGGCCGCGGTCCTCCGCGATGTCCATGCTGTCGAAGGAGGTCCCGATGATCCTGATCCCTTTTGCCGAAAGCCGCTCAGCCAGCTTCAGCGCCGTCTGACCACCCAGCTGTACGATCACGCCTTCGGGCTTCTCATGCTCGATGATCTCCCAAAGATGCTCCCAGTACACCGGCTCGAAATAAAGCTTGTCGGCGATATCGAAATCGGTAGATACCGTCTCGGGATTGCAGTTGACCATAATGGCCTCATAACCGCATTCTTTGATCGCCAGCAACCCATGGACGCAGCAGTAGTCGAATTCGATACCCTGACCGATGCGGTTAGGACCACTACCGAGAACGACGACCTTCTTTTTATCCGTGACCTTGCTTTCGTTGGCATGGCCGCCTTCGAACGTGGAATAGAAATAGGGTGTCTTGGCCTCGAATTCGGCGGAACAGGTGTCTACCATCTTATAAACGCGGGTGATGCCTTCGGCCTTCCGCCGCTCATACATCGCGTCTTCGCTTCCGGCGCCTATGATCTTCACGATCTGCTCGTCGCCGAAACCTAGTTTCTTTGCTTCCCGCAGCACGTCCGCGGGTATGGTCTCGATCTTGTATTTCCCCAGCTCTTTCTCCATGTTGCAGATCTTTTGGATCTCATAGAGGAACCAGCGGTCGATGCCGTTGGTGGCCTTGGAGATGGTGCCCACGGAGATACCCGCCATCAGCGCGTCCTTGATGCGGAAGATGCGGTCCCATTTGGGCGTCTTGATATATTCCAGCAGCGCCTCGGCATGCATGAGGCTCTTGCCATAATAACCCAGACCCACGGCGTTGTTCTCGAGGGACTGGCAGGCCTTCTGCACTGCTTCGGTAAAGCTGCGGCCGATCGCCATCACTTCGCCAACGCTCTTCATCTGCAGACCCAACGTATCGTTGGCGCCTTTGAATTTGTCGAAGTTCCAGCGCGGGATCTTCACGATCACATAGTCCTGTACCGGCTCGAAATAGGCCGACGTGGTCTTGGTGATCTGGTTCTTCAGCTCGTCGAGATTGTAACCGATGGCGAGCTTCGCGGCGATCTTGGCGATGGGATAACCTGTGGCCTTCGAGGCAAGTGCCGAGCTGCGGCTAACCCGCGGGTTGATCTCGATGGCGATGATCGACTCGTCTTTTGGATTCAGGGCAAACTGGACGTTGCAGCCCCCGGCGAAATTACCCAGATCCCGCATCATCATGACGGCGGTGTTCCGCATCAGCTGAAAAGCGGTATCGCTCAGGGTCATCGCAGGCGCCACCGTGATCGAGTCGCCGGTGTGTACCCCCATGGGATCGAAATTCTCTACCGTACAGATGATGACTACATTATTATTAGCGTCGCGCAACAGCTCCAGCTCGAACTCTTTCCAGCCCAGCACGGCCTGCTCGACCAGCACTTCGTGGATGGGCGAAGCCTGCAGACCGCGGTTCAGCGCCTCATCGAGCTCACTCTTGTCGTGCACAAAGCCGCCACCCGTACCCCCCAGTGTAAAAGAAGGGCGGATCACCAGGGGAAACCCGATGTCCTGCGCATATTCCTTGCCTTCGAGGAAGGAGTTCGCCGTTTTCGCCGTCGCGACCGGCACGCCAAGCTGGATCATCCACTGCCGGAATTTCTCGCGGTCCTCCGCCTTGTCGATGGCTTTGATGTCGACACCGATGAGCCGGACCTTGTATTTTTCCCAGATGCCCAGGTCCTCGGCCTCTTTGGCGAGGTTGAGTGCCGTTTGGCCGCCCATCGTAGGCAATACGGCGTCTATATTGTTCTCTTCCAGTATCTGCTCGATGCTTTCCACCGTGAGCGGCAGCAGGTAAACCTTGTCCGCCATCATCGGGTCCGTCATAATGGTGGCCGGATTGCTGTTGATCAGGATCACTTCGATCCCTTCTTCCCGCAAGCTGCGGGCAGCCTGGGTGCCGGAGTAGTCGAATTCACAAGCTTGACCGATGATGATGGGACCTGAACCAATGATCAGGACGGAACGAATGGAGGAGTCTTTGGGCATTTCTTGATTTTAGTTGTTCGGGCCCCAGGGCCCGTTTGACAAATTGCGCAAAGGTAACACAGTGGAGGTCTTTATCCAAAAGAAAAAGGCTTCGACCCGCGCGAAGCAAAGTCGGGCCGGCCTTTTTCCACGATGTCCGGTCTCGCTTCCCTTGTCCGGCAGGGAACTGTGGTCTTTAGACCCCACCTGGCGCCGCACAGCAGCCGGGTTGCCCGCGCCCCGCTAACGCCCGTAAGCTCCGCGGCCGGGCACAAAAAAGCCCCGGCAGACGCCGGGGCTTTATATAACTAACAATTTACTAAGGAGACTTATTGGAGGTTTAGTGAAGACCTGTTTGAGGGTTAGTTGTTATGGAATGAAGCCAGCTCGATATCGTCGAGCATCACTCCGCCCTTGCGGGCAAAAGATTTGCGCTCCGCCATCAGCCTGCGATTCTCGTACTTGCTTTTTACCCGGAATACCCATTTTTGTTTCGCTTCCTCGCCTTTAATAAGTCCTATCATCCCCCCGACAGATACTGCCAGAAAGACGACCATTTTGTTTTTTAATCCTTTCATAGCTTTGCTTTTTTGATGGTGAAGCCTACCCTTTATCTAAGACAATTAATGTTAGCCAAAAGCTGTACCAAACTTGAAAAAATCTCTACCCTTTTTGTGGTATTTTTTCCCGAAGCGCATCCACAGTTGATCTGTAGTATTTTATTAACAAACACTTCACGAACGCCACTTGTTACCTACGAAAAACAGGCCTTTTCAGATGTCGATCTGTCGCCTTTTAACGGTGCACCGTTGGGAAGATCCGGCTCACATTGGGAATGACTTGCGTTGCACGCGGATGGGAATCACTAAATTTACAGTGTAATCGCACTTTAATCTCTCTTTAATCTCGTCATGCGCTACCTGTTCTCCGCAGCCCTCGTGCTCTGCTCGATACACGGCATTTGTCAATTATTCGCGCCCGCCGACTATCCGCGCAATTATTTCCGCGACCCGCTCGCCATTCCCATGAGCCTGGCTGCCAATTTCGGCGAGCTGCGCCCCGATCACTATCACATGGGTCTCGACATCCGGACGCAACACCGTGAAAATCTCCCCGTGTTCGCTGCCGCCGACGGCTACGTGGCGCGCGTGTCTATCGCACCTTTCGGGTTCGGCCAGGCTATCTATATCAACCATCCCAATGGCTACACTACCGTTTACGGCCATCTCAACCGCTTCTTTCCCGCACTTGCCTCATACGTACACAAAGAACAATATCGTCACAGGTCCTGGCAGGTCTATCTCGAATTGCCGCCCTCGCTATTTCCCGTGCGCAAAGGAGAGCTCATTGCTTACAGCGGCAGCACCGGCGGCTCACAAGGCCCTCATCTGCATTTCGAGATCCGCCGCACTGCGGGTGACGTCAATTGCAATCCGCTGCTGTTCGGATTGCCCGTGCCGGACAATACGACACCGACCATTCAGCGTCTGGCCTGGTACGACTGCAGTAAGAGTGTATATGAACGATCACCGCATTTTGTTGCGGTGAAGAAGACCGGCAATCAACTGGCGCCGGGCCCCGCGAGCCCCGCAGGAGCCATTCTTACCACCATGCCTGAGCAGCTCGTCGTCCCCGTCCCGCGCGTGAGCTTCGCCCTGCAGGCCTTCGACACGCAAAGTGGTTCCACGAACCCCAATGGTATTTTTGAAGCCGAACTGTTCATGGACGATCGCCCTGTTATCGGTTTTCAGATGGACAGGATCAGTTACGACAATACACGTAACATCAACGCGCATATCGACTATAAGACAAGATTAACAGGCGGTCCGTTTCTTCAACAGCTGTTTTTTTTACAAGGATACCCACTTCCCTCTATCTATTCTGTTCCAAATGGTGCTTCGGGCCGGCCTGCCGACCCCGCAGCCCTCCTTGCCGCCGGCGGCCATCCCCCTGACGGCGTGCTGGATATCGGCGACGGCCGTCCCCATACAATAAAGATCGAAGTCAGGGATACCTATGGAAACACTTCGCGGCTGCAATTCGAAATAAAATACAACCCTGCTGCAAGTTCCACCGACGTATCCGGCGATTCACCGGCAAGAGGCGTTGCTTTACCGGCAGCAGACGCATCGCGCGTGGCCGCTGCTGCATCGCGCACGGAAGAGGCCGCATCACAGACGGCCGCTGCCGGAGGCCTTCGGGCCAAACGATTTTACCCCGGCATGGTCGATGGGCTCGAAGGCGCGGACTGTTCGTTCTTTCTCGGCGAGAAAAGTCTGTACGACTCGGTGACCATCGGTACTATCGTTGCCGGCTATCCGGGATCGGGCAGGAAGCCGACGAAGCAGGGTTCGTCTGCCAGGACATACATCGGCGTTTCGCTGCCGGACGGCATCTCCCCGACCTACGCGATCGGCGCACCCTGGATACCTTTGCTGGAACCCGTCCTGGTCCGGATACAATACCCGCATGCCGTACATGCCGACCCGGCAGCGGGCAGCGACATCGCGACACCCATGGATATCGGCCATGTGGTCATGGTGTGTTTCAACGGCTCGGACAAAGACGTCCAGCGACCCGAATGGCACGACGGCTGGGCTTCCGCCCGCTTTCGCGAGTTCGGCGACTTTCAGCTCGTCGACGACCGTACGCCGCCCGTGATCACGCCACTGCAACCCCTCGAAGGGGCTAATCTGTCCAGGGCTTCCCGCATCGCCTTCACCGTTAAAGACGACCTCGGCGCGCTCCGCGATTTCACCGCCGAGCTGGACGGCTCCTGGCTTTGTTTTACAAACGATAAGGCTAAGGCCTTTATCTATATCTTCGACGAACATTGCCCGCCCGGGGCGCATACACTCAAAGTGACGGCGACGGACGTAGCGGGGAACAAGACAACGAAAGAATATCGTTTCACAAGATAGACCACCGCGTGCCGGAGGTCCAGCGCTCACTCTGGCGCACCGTAGGGGCGCCGGCTGCAGCTGAGCCCTATGGGCGAAGGTTGCGACCGAGGAGGAGCGTGGCGAAGCAGCTCCGACGATGGCCTCGGACGTTAGCGGGTTTGCGGCAGATGTGCTATTTTTGACCACGGCACATCTGCCGCACATACTATGACCCCACTTCACGAAGGCGACAAAGCCCCCGGCTTCACCGGCAAGGACGCCAATGGCAACAAGATCTCGCTGGCCGACTACAAAGGGAAAAAGCTGGTGCTTTACTTCTACCCGCAGGACGATACCCCGACCTGTACGACACAGGCCTGCAATCTCCGCGACAACGACGCCCTCCTGTGCAAAGAAGGTTTCTCCGTCGTAGGCGTCAGCCCCGATGATGAAAAAAGCCACCGGAAATTCGTGGGTAAGTTCAACCTGCCCTTTCCCCTGATCGCCGACCCCGGCCATACCATCATCGATCGCTATGGGGTGTGGGGTGAGAAGCAATTGTATGGCCGCAAATACATGGGCCTGCATCGCACCACCTTTCTCATCGACGAAAAAGGCATCATCCGGAAGATCTTTCTAAAACCCAGGAGCAAGCAGCACGCGGAGGAAATAGTTGAGGTCGCGAAGAAGCTGTTCAACCGGGAATAGCGATGGCTAATGGCCGATCGACACGTTTGCAATGGGCTCAAGCCACGACGCCATGCGGGCGGGTTCAGCGGTCGGCCACCGGCGGCGCATCCAGCACCCACTCCACCTCGCCAAAGGCGAAGCTCCGGTCCAGCACATCCCGCGTGAGCAGCTGGCCTTGCGGGGAGACTCCCTCGATCCGCGTCGTAAAGACGGCATTGTCCTTCCGCAGCCGCACCTCCTCGCCCCGCCGGAACAAAAAGGTATTATAAACCTCCAGCAGGGCTGGGGCACCGCCGGTTTCCCATTGGGTATATCGACCGTCGAGATATTGACCGAGGTCCCGCGCCAGGCCGATGGTGTCGTAGGTCCGTCCCGTGATCTGCCGCAGGGAGACCGGGTTGCGGGCCATGGGCGGAAATTCCACCTGGTTGATGTTGATGCCGATCCCTGCGATGGCATACGCCCAACGATCACCCTGGAGATGGTTCTCGATAAGGATGCCGCCTGCCTTTCTGTCATTCCAATAGATATCGTTGGGCCATTTGATAGTGACATCCGAATGCGCATGAGCAGTGAAAAAATCGCGGCATGCCAGTGCCACGGCGACGCTGAGCCCAAAGGCGGCGGGAAGGGGTGCAACTGGCTCTAATACAGCACTGAGGATGATGTTGGCTCCGGGGTTGCTATTCCAGGTCCGCCCGCGCTGTCCCTTCCCCGCCCACTGGTCATGAGCAAAAACCAGAGTGCCGTGCGTAGCCTTGCCCGCAGTGGCCAGAGCCATGGCATAGTTGTTGGTGCTGTCCACCGATTCTAATTCAATAAAAGAATGACCGATCGCCAAAAGATTCCTATTTTTGGTAGAACGAATTTATCACAAAAAGTACTGATTATTGGAACAGCTGTCTATATTAGCTACCCGCAAGCGCAATAGCGTAGTCCGGCTAACGAGGGGTTCGAAAATCTTTAAAACAATCATTAAAGCAATACAGGAAAAAAAAGGCGAAAATATCATCTCCCTGGACCTTCGAAAGATCCCGGAAGCAGTAGCAGATTTCTTTATCATCTGCGAAGGAGCCAGTACCACCCAGGTAAAGGCGATCGCCGATTCCGTAGAAGACGAGGTCAGGAAAAATTGTGATGAACTTCCCTATAAACACGAAGGCAGACAGACCTACCACTGGGTTCTGATCGATTATGTGAATGTTGTAGTCCACGTGATGCTGCCCGAAAACCGCCGCTTTTATAAACTGGAAGATATGTGGAGCGATGCTGCGCAGGAAAACCATCAAGGTTAATAAATCTGTGTGAAATGCGGCCCAAAAAACCGGAAACCGACAATTTAACAGTATATTTTGCCGTTTGAAGGTTTTTTTCGAACATTTTTCCCTTGTATTTTTTATTATTTATATTACTAATACTGCAAAAACAACACAGGATTAATACACAATGCCACAAGACGATTTGAAACAAAACGATAAAAACAACTTTCCTCGGTTTCGGCCCAGGGGGGATGACGACAATGGCGGGCGCAAAGGTCCCAAATTCAGCATCTATTGGATTTGGGGTATCATCGCAGCGGTCCTCATCGGCTTCAACCTCTTTGGCTCCTTCTCTCCCGATGCACACCAGATAGAAGAGTTGGATTTCCGTCAGCACATGCTGGCGCAGGGTGACGTCGAGAAAGTCGATCTCATCTCCAATAAGAACCTCGTCAGGGTCTATATTAAAAAAGATAGCCTCAGCAAACCCTATTACGCCAAGTACAGTAAATCGAATTCCTGGCCGAACGGTATGAGCAAGGAGGGGCCCCAGTTCGAGTTCCGGGTCACCGACGTGAAAGATTACGAGAAGTACCTGCACGATTATTTCAACAAACACCCCGATCAGCCCGAAATTTACATTGCCTCGAAACCGGAGGGCGAATGGTTCGGGCCGCTTTTGAATTTCCTCCTGCCCCTGCTGATCATCGTCCTCATATGGGTGATGCTCATGCGTAAAATGGGGGGCCAGGCAGGAGCCGGCGGTCCGGGTGGCATCTTCAATATCGGAAAATCGAAGGCCACTCTCTTCGACAAGGGTACCAAAGTGACGATCACCTTTAGTGATGTCGCGGGATTGGACGAGGCCAAAGTCGAGGTTATGGAGATCGTGGACTTCCTCAAGAATCCCAAGAAATATACCGCACTCGGTGGCAAAATACCCAAGGGCGCCCTGCTGGTAGGCCCTCCCGGTACCGGTAAGACCTTGCTGGCCAAGGCTATGGCCGGGGAAGCGCAGGTTCCCTTCTTCTCGATGAGCGGTTCCGATTTCGTGGAGTTGTTCGTTGGGGTGGGCGCCAGCCGTGTACGCGACCTGTTCAAGCAGGCCCGGGAAAAAGCCCCCTGCGTGATCTTCATCGACGAGATCGACGCCATCGGCCGCGCCCGCGGTAAGAACGCCATCATGAGCAACGACGAAAGGGAAAGCACCCTCAACCAGCTGCTCGTGGAAATGGACGGCTTCGGCGGCGACAGCGGTATCATCGTGCTGGCAGCCACCAACCGCCCCGACGTACTGGACACCGCCTTGCTGCGTCCCGGCCGTTTCGACCGCCAGATCTCCATCGACAAACCCGATCTCAAAGGCCGCGAAGCCATCTTCAAGGTTCACCTGAAACCCATCAAGATCTCCAGCAAACTGGATATCCATAAACTGGCCGAACAGACGCCCGGTTTCGCCGGCGCCGACATCGCCAATGTCTGCAACGAGGCCGCGCTGATCGCCGCCCGTAAGGGAAAAGAGACGGTGGAGATGGAAGACTTCCAGGATGCGGTGGACAGGGTCATCGGCGGCCTGGAGAAAAAGAACAAGATCATCTCCCCCGACGAAAAACGGATCATCGCGTATCACGAAGCCGGCCATGCCATCTGCGGCTGGTATCTGGAACATGCCTATCCGTTATTGAAGGTGACCATCGTCCCGCGCGGTGTCGCTGCACTGGGATACGCACAGTATACTCCCAAAGAGCAATATCTGTATAATACTGATCAACTTTTCGATCAGATCTGCATGACCCTCGGCGGTCGCGCCAGCGAAGAGCTGAACTTTGGTAAGATCTCTACCGGCGCCCAGAACGATCTTCAGCAGATCACCCGCATCGCCTACTCTATGGTAACGGTGTATGGGATGAACGACAAGGTGGGGAATATCAGCTTTTACGATCCGCAGGTAGAGAACTCTTTTACGAAGCCTTATTCCGAAGAGACATCCAAGCTCATCGACGAAGAGGTGCGGAAGCTCATCGACAAGGCCTATGAGGCCACCAAGCTGCTGCTCACGGAAAAGAGCCGGGAAGTGAAGCTCCTGGCCGAAGCGCTTCTCAACAAGGAGGTGCTCTTCCAAAGCGATGTAGAGGCGCTCATCGGCAAGCGTCCCTATGAAGAGAAACGCGCCCTGGATGTATCCGAGCACGAACAAGGCAATGGAGTGCCTCCGGCCGTGGTGGTTCCTCCGGCAACCGAAGAAGTCAAATAGTTAATATCCGTCTACGCGGGCAAATCCGCCTCCGGCGGCTTAAGTATGAACGTTTCTTCAGCGAAAGAAAATATATTGAAAAAGATAAGGAAGGCGTTGAGTGAATCAACGCCTATTCCTTTTCCACAAAGCGAAGGCACACACTCCGTTTTTCAGCCTGCTAAACAGGACCTCGAGGTAGAATTCGCCGAGCAGTTCGCCAAGCTGCAGGGGAAATTCGTGTTCTGCGTCGATCACAAGGAGCTGGTTGAGCAGCTGAACGCCCTGATCGCCACCCAGGGCTGGAAGAACCTTTTTTGCCGCGAAGAGAAGCTGCGCAAAACCCTTGGAGACCAGGGATTCTCCGGCGCCCTTTCCATCAAAGACCTCGGTGCCTGCGATGCTGCTATCACCACCTGCGAGACCCTGGTCGCCCGCACAGGCACCATCGTCCTGAGTTCGGCGAGCCCCAGCGGACGCACCGTCAGCGTTTATGCGCCGGTCCATCTTTGTATCGCCTATACCGATCAGCTGGTATACGATATCCGGGACGCCCTCGTGGGCCTGAAAGAAAAATACGGCCAGCAGCTGCCCTCGCTCGTGAGCTTCGCCGCCGGGCCCAGCCGGACCGCCGATATCGAAAAGACCCTCGTCGTGGGGGTACATGGCCCCAAACAGGTGTATCTTTTCCTGGTAGATAGACACTAGGAGGCCAAGCAGGCGATAGCCTGCCGGCCGAAGGCCGATCATTAGACCAGAACTTCGGCCCGCGCCACCGGCGCGACCCTCGTTCGCACCCTTCGCTGCGCTCGGGCGTGCCGAGGGATAAATTTGCCTGTTATCCCGCAGGCGCAGCTTAACTTCGCGTCCATGCAGATCCCTCCCGGAAAAAAGATCTATTTTCTCTCCGACTTTCACCTGGGCGCTCCCGATCACGCGACCAGCCTGGCCCGTGAACGACGCATCGTCGCCTTCCTGGAACACATCCGCAGCGACGCCGCAATGATCTTCATCGTCGGCGACCTCTTTGATTTCTGGTACGAATACCGCACGGTAGTCCCCAAAGGGTTTACACGCATCCTCGGCAAGCTGGCCGAACTCACGGATTCGGGCATCCCCATTCATTTCTTTACCGGCAACCACGACATGTGGATGAGCGGCTACTTCGAGGAAGAGCTCAACATCCCCGTGTATCACGAACCCCGGGTCTTCGACTTCAATGGCAGGTCTTTTTATATTGGCCATGGGGACGGGCTGGGGCCCGGCGACCACGGCTATAAGTTTCTGAAGAAGATCTTCCGGAACCCACTGTGTCAGGGTCTGTTCGGTATCCTGCCGCCGGCCGTCGGGGTGGGGGTCGCCGGCTGGCTTAGCCGCCGCAGCAGGGCGATGACGGGTGCCACCGATGCCGGGTTTCTCGGCGAGGACAAGGAGTGGCTGGTGATCTACTGCCGCGGGCTGCTGGCGGAACAGCGACACGACTACTTTATCTTCGGCCACCGCCATCTGCCTATCGATCTTTTATTGGACCAAAGCGGCAGTCGGTATATCAATTTGGGTGACTGGATCCGTTATTATACATATGCCGTCTTCGACGGGACGCAGCTGTCGCTGCTCAGCGAAACCCCCGAGACCGCCGGCAAGATCGTCCGCAGATGAAGCTCGCCCTGCGCCATATTATCTTTTCAACCGCCGCCTGGATGGCCAGCCTCGCAATCGTCCTGGCAGGCAGCCGGCCCGTTTTGGCACAGGAAACCGTGCAGCCACCCCCCGCAGCCCAGCCGGGCTCCATGGGCGATTTCACGCTCACCCTCAAGGTCTCCCAGGATATCGTAGATTTTACCGTCGACAACCTCGGCAATATCTATGTGCTGAACTCCGACAACCAGCTCAAAAAACTCAGCCCGCGCGGTGACTCCCTGGCCGTTTTCAACGATGTCCGGCGGTACGGCAAGATCACGTTCATCGACGCAACGAATCCGCTGAAGATACTGGTGTACTATCGTGAGTTTACGACGATCGTCGAGCTGGATCGTTTCCTGAATCTGATCAATACGGTTGATCTCCGCAGACAGAATATCCTCCAGGCGAAAGCGATCGGGCTGGCATATGAAAATAACATCTGGGTCTTCGACGAGCTCGATGCCATGCTCAAACGCGTCCGCGACGACGGCACCCTGGTTGACCAGACCACGGATTTCCGCCAACTGTTCGACTCGATTCCCGATCCCACCATTATCCGCGACCGCGGCGATCTCGTCTATCTCTACGATCCCGCCAAAGGTGTCTATATCTTCGATCACTATGGGACTCTAAAAACCCATCTCGATATCCGCGGCTGGCAGGATTTCAATGTCATCGGCAAAAACCTGCTGGGTCATGATGACACGAAGTTCTACCGCTATGAACCCGGGACGCTCAATATGCTGGAACAGCCTATCCCCGCCGATTACCGGGGCGCCATCCGCATCGATATCACGCCTACGGTGATCTATGTGCTAAAGAAGAGCGGCCTCGAGGTGTATTCGAGGAAATAGCCCTGCGACGCCCACGCGCCGCTCCATGCCCACGCCCGCGGCGGCGTCCCGCTCCCCGCCCACGGCGGCCGCCGCAACGAGCCCGAAAGTGATATCTTTGCACCATGCACAGCATCTGGAGCACCATAGTCCTGAGTAATTCGCTGAGATCCTACATCATCGTCGCCAGTACCATCCTGTTCATCATTGCTCTCAAACGGGTCATTTCGAAGCTTATCGCCCGGCTTATCTTCCGGCTCATTCGCCGGATCGGTACGGGGCTTGATAAATCGGCGTTCATGGACTTAGTGGTGGGTCCCATCGGTACGTTTATTGTTCTTTTCGTCTCGCTCACCTCCATCGAAAAGCTGCATTTTCCTTCCGAGCTCGATTTCGACCTCTATGAGGTCAAATCCAAGGTCATCATCCAGGGCCTCGCGGTGATCATCCTCATCGTGGCCTTTATCTGGCTGTTGATGCGACTGGTGGATTTCATCGCGATCGTGCTGCGTACGAAGGCGCGTAAGGATGGCGGCCACCGCGATAACCAGATGATCGTCTTTATCCGTGACTTTCTCAAAGCGATCCTGGGGATCATCGGGGTGCTGATGATCCTCAACTCGGCCTTTCATGTGGATGTCTCCAGTATCCTCGCCTCGCTGGGTCTGGCCGGCGCCGCCCTCGCCCTGGCCGCCAAGGAGAGCATCGAGAACCTCATCGCCTCCTTCGTGATCTTCTTCGACAAGCCCTTTAAGTCCGGAGATGTCCTTAAAGTGAACAATATCTCGGGCACCGTAGAGAAGATCGGTCTGCGCAGCACCCGTATCCGTACGGACCAAAAGACCTATGTCACCGTCCCCAACAAACAAATGGTGGATAGCGTCGTCGATAACCTGACGCTCCGGACGCAGCGCAAGGGCGAGCTCCGGCTGGAGTTGAGCCTCTCGACAACCGCGGAGCAGCTGGACACCGCGATCGCCCGTATCAAAAAGCTCCTGGAAAAAGACAAAGTGGAGAACGGCAACGCCTATCTCAATGATATCTCCGGTACCGCCTTCCTGGTGAATGTAGATTATTATACGTCGCCGGTGCCCTTCGATGAGTTCAATGCGATCAAACAGCGGGTAAACCTCGACGTGCTGCGGCTGCTTGCGGAATTGGGTATCGACATTGCCGGGTTGAGTACGACCATCAGCCTGCAGCAGCCTTCCCCGCCCGAGCCGGGTACCCCGGCAACGGAGCCGGGCAAACGCTGATCGCGCCACCGCGCCCACGTCCAACCGCTCCCCCGCCGCGCCGGGGCTCCCCCATCCAACCGCTCCTCGCCGCTTCACGGCTGGTTATAGTTGCGCCCGCATTTCCTGGAGAAAGGCTTTGATCTGCTGCAGGCGCTGGATCATCTCGAAACGTTCTTCGGCCTTTTTATTGTTTTTCAGGAATTCCTTGGCGCCTTCGATGGTATATTTCTTTTGCCGCAGGAGATGATAGATCAGGTGCAGGTGTTTGATGTCGACGGGGCGGAAGTAGCGATCCCCCTTTTTGTTCTTGCGGGGTTGAAGGATGTCGAATTCCGTTTCCCAGAAACGCAGCAGGCTTTGGTTGACGCGGAACATCTCCGAGACCTCGCCCATGGTGTAATATTGTTTGCTGAACAGGATCTCATCATCGGGTATTTCGATAAGATCGGCCTCGGCGGCCACCTGTTTGAGCGATTTGCGTCCTCTTTTGGATGGACCCTGTTTAGCCGCGGCCGGCCGCCTGGCTGTAGGGGTGCGTTTCGTCGCCGGTGCGATGGTGGATGTGGAGGCTTCTCCGCTTTGCACGGAGACTTCGGCAGCCGATCCTTCTTCCGGCGCTTCCGGTGCCCGCATCGGTATCACTTTGGCTTCGGGTGCTTCGGCTTTCTCGATGATGGGGGCCGCCAACCCGGCGAGCTCCGGTGCTGCATCCGCTGCGATGGCCACGGTCTCGCTCGCCGCAAGAGTCTCAGCCACAGCAGACTCACTCGCCGCAGGCTCGCTTGTTGCCGCAGGCTCACCCGGGATGGCCGGCTCCGGCGCGGCAGTGGCTTTATTCGAGATAGCCGGCTCGATCGCTGCCGTCGCTTCGCCCGGTGTGGCCGCGGCAGTGGCTTCACCCGGGATGGCCGTCGCAGGCGCCGTTTCCGCTACCGGCGGACTCCCAAAAAGATCGCCGATTTGCGGGGTGGGGGTCTGTTTATAGGCTTTGATCCGCACACCGACACCCCCAGCCGACATATACGGCCGCGCTGGAGCCTCCCCTCCGCCGTCACTGGCCGCAGGACCAGGTGTGGGTGCAGGGGGTGGAGTTTGCGGCTCCTGGCCGAAATCGAGCGCTATCTGGGTCTGTTTGCTCATCGCCGTTTTGGCTCAAAAATCGAGCCTACACATATTGCATTGGCATCGCGCCGCCGGGTTTTATCAAAAATAACCCTTTGCCGCGAATTTGTTTTATGTCTTTGAACGGGCCGGAAGCCCGTTTGGTTAATCAAAACTTTGGTTACTGGAAGCCGCCAGCTTGAGCAGCCGGTCGTACTGGTCGGGCGTGATGTCGTTGTAGAAATAATACACGGGATCCACGGGATCGCCATTGCGGTGGACCTCATAATGACAGTGGGGGCCGGTACTCTTGCCCGTACTGCCCACCCAGCCAATGATCTCACCGCGCAGGACCTTGTCACCCGGCTTGACCTTTACCCGGAACATATGCCCATACAGTGTAGCATAGCCATAGCCATGGTTGATCACCACGTGGTTGCCATATCCATTTCCCGTATTACCTGCTACTTCCACCGTACCATTCGCCGTGGCATAGATGGGCGTACCCTGTGGCGCGGCAAAGTCAAGCCCGGCGTGGAACTTTGTGGTTTTATACACCGGGTCGATGCGATAGCCGAAACCCGAGGCGATACGACTGAGGTCCTTGTTGCTCACCGGCTGGATCGCCGGCGTACAGGCCAATAGCTGTTCTTTGTTCTTGATGAACCCATCGATCTGGACATACGATTTGGCCTGGCTGGCCATGCGGGCCGTGAGCTGGTCGAGGGTGGCGGCAATGGAAGTGTAGAGATTCTCCTGGTCCATGCCCTGTACCAGCTTGATCTCCTGCTCTTGCTGGGTTTCCTTGGCTCGCGCACTATCGGGAATAGGCGCCGCCTCGAAGATAGCCCGGTAGACGCCGTTATCCCTTTTCTCCAGCTCCGCCATCTGCTCCTGCATTTTTTTAACCTTATCGTTCAGGGTATAATAATTGTCCTGAAGGGCTTCATTCTTTTGCATCAGCCGTTTTTCGTTGGCCGAAGGGAAATATTTATAAGCGAGGGAAACGAGGATCAGGGCGGTGACGACGGCGGCGCTCAAGAACCCCAGGACGCGCAAAAGGGTCACCCGCAGCGGCGTCTCCAGCTTTTCATAGCGGAGGGTGTTTGTGTTATAATAGTACTTGATCTTCTTCATCCGGCGACAGTGGTTCGCACCGTTCGGCGCTTCTATAGGACATCAGACCGAACCGACTCGACCCATTTGGGGCTTAGAACGGCAAAACAGGCTGATTTGGTGTACCTTTGCACGGCTTTTAAGTCGCCGGAGGCGGCTTGTCCGCAAGGACAGACCTCAGCGCAGTGCCGGAGATGTGCTATTTTTCCGGTTGCGCAGACTCCAGCACCTTGATAGGCCAGGCGCACAAATATAGCAGGTGCGAGCCAAATAACAACCAAAGATTCTCCCGTTTATGATGACCAGTGCTGAAATAAGAAAGGAATTCCTTGACTTTTTTGTATCGAAAGGACACACGATAGTGCCCTCCGCCCCCATTGTAATCAAGAACGATCCCACCCTGAAATTCACCAACGCGGGGATGAACCAGTTCAAAGACTATTTCCTGGGTAACAAAAAAGCGCCCTGGTCCCGGGTTGCCGATACCCAGAAATGCCTCCGGGTCAGCGGCAAGCACAATGACCTGGAAGAGGTGGGCGTGGATACCTATCACCATACCATGTTCGAAATGCTGGGCAACTGGAGCTTCGGCGACCCCGCCAATCCCACCGCGGGATACTTTAAAAAGGAAGCCATCGCCTGGAGCTGGGAACTGCTGACGACGATCTATAAGATTCCCAAAGACCGGCTGTACGTCACCGTGTTCGAGGGCGATGCAAAAGATAAGCTGCCTGGTGATACCGAAGCCCACGAGGAATGGAAGAAATGGATAGCTGCGGACCGTATCCTCATGGGCAAGAAGAAAGATAACTTTTGGGAGATGGGCGATACCGGCCCATGCGGACCTTGCTCCGAGATCCATGTGGATTGCCGCACCGATGCCGAACGGGCAAAGGTAGACGGCGCCACGCTTGTGAACAATGACCATCCGCAGGTCATCGAGATCTGGAACGACGTGTTCATGGAATTTAACCGCCTCAAAGACGGTACCCTCCAACCCCTGCCGGCCAAACATGTGGATACCGGCATGGGCTTCGAACGGCTTGTCCGCGTGCTCCAGGGCAAACACTCCAACTACGACACCGATGTTTTCTCCGGCACCATTGCCGCCATCGAAAAACTCGTCAAAAAGAAATATACTGCCGGGGACGGTAAGCAGGATATCGCTTTCCGCGTCCTTGCCGACCATCTGAGGGCCATTTCTTTTACCATTGCCGACGGCCAGCTGCCTTCGAATACTGAAGCAGGTTATGTCATCCGCCGTATCCTCCGGCGCGCCGTCCGGTATTACTATTCCTACCTGGACTACAAACAGCCGTTGCTGTTCCAGCTGGTCCCTGTGCTGGCCGAACAGTTTCGCAATGTCTTCCCCGAGCTGCATCAGCAGGTCGATTTCATCGGGAAAGTGGTCAGGGAGGAAGAGGAAGCTTTTCTGCGCACCCTCGAAAAGGGACTCAAAAGGATGGATGATATCATGGCGTCGCTGCGTGTGGCTAAAGCTTCCACGATCGCCGGCTCTGCCGCCTTCGAGCTGTTCGATACGTTCGGTTTCCCGCTGGACCTCACCGATCTCATTGCGCATGAAAATGGCTTTGTCGTCGATCACGCGGGTTTTAACGACGAGATGAAAAAACAGAAAGACCGCTCGCGTGCCGCCACCGCCATCGATACCGAAGATTGGGTGGTGCTCATCGACAATCCGCTGGAAGAGTTCGTCGGCTACGAAACGCTCGAGACGAATACACAGATCGTCAAGTACCGAAAGATAAAAAAAAAGGGGCAGGAGTCGTGGCAGATCGTGCTGGAGGCTACCCCTTTTTATGCCGAGAGCGGCGGGCAGGTAGGCGATACCGGTACGCTTATGTCCGGCGCTGAAACCATTCCTGTGCTCGATACCAAAAAGGAGAATGGCCTCATCGTTCATTTTGCAGACCGGCTGCCTTCCGACCCGGAGGCACCGGTGATCGCCAGGGTGGACCGGGTCAAACGGAAGGCCACCGAGATCCATCACTCCGCCACCCACCTCGTCCATGCCGCCCTGCGTAAGGTGCTGGGCACCCATGTGGCCCAAAAGGGTTCGCTCGTGAACAGTGACCAGCTGCGGTTCGACTTCTCGCATTTCGCGAAGATGACGGAAGCGGAAGTGGCTGCCGTGGAAACCCTCGTCAACGAAAAGATCCGCGAGAACATCCCCGTGATCGTTCGTGAATTGCCCAAGGACGAGGCCCTGAAACTAGGCGCTATGGCTCTCTTTGGAGAAAAATATGGCGACACGGTGCGGGTAGTGACTATCGACCCTGCCTATTCTATCGAGCTCTGCGGCGGTACCCATGTGGGCGCCACGGGTGAACTGGGTTTCTTTCGTATCAAGCACGAAGGCGCCGTCGCTGCCGGCGTCCGGCGGATCGAAGCCGTGGGCGGTAAAGCAGCCGAAACCTTCGTCGACGAACACTTCGCCGAGCTCCATACCGTCCGCGAGATCCTCAAGAATCCCCGCGAAGCCGCGAAGGCCGCCGAGAACCTCGTCGCTGAGAATGCCGAGCTGAAAAAGAAACTCGAGCGCGCCGAAGCCCGCGAGCTGGAAGCCACCCGTGGCCAGCTCCTGCAACAGGTGCAGACCATCGGCGGCGTAACCTTCATCGGCGCCATCGTCGAGGCCAGCAGCCCCGACGCCGTAAAAAAGCTGGCGTTCGATCTCCGCCCTGCGCTCAGCGCCCTGCCCGGCAATCCGCCCTTCCTCATCGTGCTCGCTGCGGGTGTCGAAGGCAAGGCCGCCGTGGCCCTCCTCCTCGACGACAAGCTCGCCGAGACACGGGGTCTCGATGCCCCTAAGATCATCAGGGAACATATCGCCCCGCTGATCAAAGGCGGCGGTGGCGGCCAGAAGACCCTCGCCACTGCCGGCGGCCAGGACGCCAGCAACCTTCCGCAGGTCATAGAGCGCGTGAAAAAATTGTTGGGGTAATGGACCCGGAAATCCTAACCACCCTGGTCTCCATGCCGATGCCCTTTGGGAAATACAAAGGCACGCTGCTTTGCGATCTGCCGGTTTCCTACCTGGAATGGTTCCATCGCGAAGGCTTTCCCAAAGGCAAGCTGGGCATGCTGCTGGCGACGATCTATGAGATCAAGATCAATGGGTTGGAGCAGCTGCTCGAGCCGCTGAAAAAGGCGAGGAAATAAAAAAGCGGCTCGATTGCCCCAAACGCCGCCAAATCGCCGCCAGCGCCACCCCATCGCCGCCAGCGCCACCGCCCATTTTAACAATTCCGAAATCTTTCGTAATCCCGGAAATCACACTATATTTGATCTACGAAAGAAAACGTAGATCGGCGAACCGGCCGATATGCGTAAATTGGATCGCTCACACAAAACCAGCAACGATGAACACACACCTTCTAAGGATCGCGACACTGGCTGTTGGAATGCTGACCTTCCAACTGCAAGGTTTCTCCCAACAATTGGTGCCTGCTCCGGGCGAAGTACCGAACAACACGGATACTGCGCATCCCCATAATTACCAGGAGATCATCATCCGCCAAAAGACCGACAAAGACGCCAAAGTTACCGTCGAGATCAAAGACGGCGAGCTATTCATCAACGGCAAACCGGCTTCGGAGTACGAGGACGACAACCTGGTGATCACCAAAAGAAAGCTCAAATCACTCAAGAACGGCACCATCCTCGATGGCGGCGATATGGCCATCAGCCCCTTCAGGCAACAATGGGATTTTAAAGAGATGATGCCGCAGAACAGGGCCTTTCTGGGTGTGACCTCCATGCGCCCGGACAGCGGCCCCGCGGGTGCACGTATCGCCGAGGTCTCTCCCGGCAGCGCCGCCGATAAAGCAGGTCTGAAACAAGGCGATATCATTACCAGGCTGGATGAGGTTTCGATCGAAAGCCCCGAAGACCTCAGCCGCGCCGTGGGAAAATATGACCCGAATGAAAAGGCCACCATTACCTACCTGCGCGATGGTAAAGAAGCGAAGGTCACCGTCACCCTCGGTCAAAGCCCCGGTGCCCGGGCCTTCGGGCTCAACGGTCAGGATGAGCAGTTCTTCAGACAGATCGTACCCCGCGATTATAACTATAGCTGGAACAATCCCAACGGCTCGAGACTGGGCATCCGCGCGCAGGACACCGAAGATGGCAAAGGCGCAAAGGTCATTTATGTCGACGGCGAATCTGCTGCAGCCAAGGCCGGCATCAAAGAGCAGGATATCATCACCGCCTTCGATGGCCACCCGGTGAACGACGCGGGTAGCCTCGCAGCCATCGCCCGTGAAAGCCGGCTCAAACCTACCGTGAAGGTCAACCTCCTGCGCGACGGCAAACCGCTGGAGCTCGAGATCAAAAACCCCAGAAAGCTCAGGACCGCCGATCTCTAAAAGAAGGCGAGTCCGCCCCATGGCCATGGCCCATCGTCCCCAAGGCCAAGTGCCCATAATTATGTACTTTTGCTAGCTGCCGGCACCCCCGGCAGTTTGGGTAAAACGGACGGAGTCCGTTTTGTGCATTAGCACAGACATTATGTATATATGGCAATCAATTATGATGCATACGAGACGGTAGTGGGGCTGGAGGTGCACGCGCAATTGCTGACCCGCACGAAGCTTTTCTGTGGCGACAGCGCTGCCTTTGGCGGTGAACCGAATACGCATGTAAGTCCCGTGACCCTGGGTCTGCCCGGCGCATTGCCCCGGCTCAACCGCACGGCCGTGGAGTTCGCGATCAAAATGGGCCTGGCGTGTAACAGCACCATTGAACGGAACAACTA
This sequence comes from Puia sp., assembly GCA_035946435.1. Taxonomy (GTDB): domain Bacteria; phylum Bacteroidota; class Bacteroidia; order Chitinophagales; family Chitinophagaceae; genus Puia. Next base: position 24,171 of record DASYZH010000260.1, read on the forward strand.
TTTTGCCCGCAAGAACTATTTCTATCCCGATCTTCCCAAAGGGTATCAGATCAGTCAGCACACGACGCCCATATGCATAGGCGGCCGCGTGACCATCCGGACTGCGGCCGGGGAGCGCGATGTCCAGCTGAACCGCATCCACCTGGAAGAAGATGCCGGGAAAAGCCTCCATGACATCGACCCTGCCTATACCGGCATCGATCTCAACAGGGCCGGCGTACCCCTGATCGAGATCGTCACCGAACCGGATATTTCAAGTGCCGACGAAGCCTATGCCTATCTCACCGAGCTGCGCAAGATCCTTCGGTATCTGGAGATCTGCGACGGCAACATGGAAGAAGGCAGCATGCGCTGCGACGCCAACGTCTCTGTGAGACTAAAAGGTGACACAAAGCTTGGCACGAAGGTGGAAGTGAAGAACCTCAACTCCATCCGCAATGTCCGCCGCGCCATCGAATTCGAATCCCGCCGGCTCATCGACCTCCTGGCAACGGAGAAGCCCATCCAACAACAAACCCGCAGCTTCAATGCTACGGACGGTACGACCTTCACCCTTCGGTCCAAAGAGGAAGCCAACGACTACCGGTATTTCGCCGACCCCGACTTGCCACCCTTCCAGGTCACGGACGAATTCCTGGCGAGGGTCCGCGCTTCACTGCCCGCGATGCCCGAAGAGCTGGTGCAGAAATATACCCGCGAATTACAGCTTCCCGAGTATGATGCGCGGGTGATCGCCGACGAAAAAGAGAGCGCCGGATACTTCGAACGGCTCATCGACCATACAAAAAATTACAAGGCGGCGGCCAACTGGCTTCTTGGCCCCGTCAAGTCCAGCCTCAACGAAAAGGATCTCGACTGGAAAGACTTTCCTGTCCCGCCCGAGTCCCTGGCTGCACTCATCCGGCTGGTGGAAGAGGGCGCACTGAGCTTTTCCATCGCCGCCGAACGCATCTTCCCCGTGCTGCTGCAGGAACCCGCCCGCGCACCCCTCGAGATCGCCACCACCCTCAACCTCCTCCAAAGCTCGGATACCGGCGAGATCGCCGCCTGGGTCGAACAGGCCCTGGCAGGCCTGCCCGATAAAGTTTCGGAATACAAAAAAGGAAAAAAAGGACTCATCGGCCTGTTCGTCGGTGAGGTCAAGAAATTATCCAAAGGGAAAGCCGACCCAAAACTCACGAATAAACTATTACTCGAAAAACTGGAAAATTAAGCTATGCGTCTAAGACTAAGCCGCTGCAAGCGGCCCGCCCGAAGGGCAGACATCAGCCGTACGCGAAAATCGGGCTACTTTTTTCAAATGCACGATTTTCGCGTTTTCGCGGCCATCACGGCCTTATTCATAATCGCTGCCTCCTGCCAGACCAAAAAGAAAGGCACCTTCACGGTCTCCGGTACCTTTAAGAACGCCAATGTGCTGTCGGCCGAAGCAGGCCCTATCTCCAAGGTCTATCTTATGGAAGTTGCCTACGGCCAGGATCAGCCGCCGGTGATCCTCGACTCCGCCAAGCTGCCGGTAAGCAATGGTAGTTTCACCGTCAGCGGGATCACGAAGAACCAGGGGATCTTCGAGCTCGTTTTCGGCAACAACGCCATCGCGGTGCCGCTGATCAACGACGCCCCCGAAGCCCGCGTGAATGTCGACCTGGGCAAAAAGGACGATTTCTATGAGGTCAGCGGTTCCGACGCCAGCGTCCAGCTCCGGGATTTCATCAAGACCTTCGGAAAAAAAGACTACGCCGTGGAATCGGTCATGCGGACTGCCGACAGTCTCAAGCAGGCCAAGGCGCCGGACAGCCTTCAGTCGATGGCGATGACCCAGGCCAATAATACGCTGCAGGACCTCAACATGTTTTTGAAACAGTTCGTCAATACCTGCCCGAACCCCACACTCTCCGCGCTTGCTCTGAGCTTTTCCTCCCGGAGCCTTCCGCCGGCGGAATTTCAGGCTTCGCTGATCGACCAGTTGAAGAAGTATCCCGATAACCCGACACTGCTGGGCCTCAAGCAAGACTACGATAAACGCGAACAGCAAATGGCCGCCCAGCAAAAAGAAGAAGAAGAGAAAAGCTGGGTCGGCAAACAAGCCCCCGATCTTACGCTGCCCGACGCCAACGGCAAGCCCATTGCTATCTCCTCCTTCCGCGGCAAATATCTGCTGGTAGATTTCTGGGCCAGCTGGTGCGGACCCTGTCGCGCGGAGAACCCTAATGTCGTGACCGCGTTCAATGAATTCAAAGGAAAGAATTTCGCGATCCTTGGCGTATCCCTCGATAAAGAAAAGGGTGCCTGGCAGGAGGCGATCCAAGCCGATCATCTCGACTGGACGCATGTGAGCGATCTCAAATTCTGGCAAAGTGAGGCGGTGACGACCTTTGGGTTCAACGGTATCCCTTTCAATGTGCTCATCGATCCGCAGGGCAAGATCATTGCCCAGGCGCTGCGCGGTGAGGACCTCGAGAACGAACTTAAGTCCGTGCTGAAGTAAGCGGCTCGCGCCGCCCCATGTTAATACAAACTTGACGTATGAAAAAAGTATTCACGCTCATCCTGCTGCTCGTCTCAGCCGCTTCGGTCAATGAGCTATTCGGGCAAAACATAGATATGCCCTCAGACGCCGTCAAAGGGTTGCTGTGCAGGAAATGGGATCTGAACTACGGAATCGTGAGCGGTGAGCGGATAGGACCAAATCCCGGCGCCCCGACGATGAGCTTTGATTTTAAAACGGACGGGTCCGTCGTCATCGGCTTCAATGGTCAGAACAATCATCTGCAGGGAACCTGGACATATGATGCCGGCAAGAAGTGGATCAAGGTCACAGTGAACAAGCAAAAACGGTTGACGATCTCCAGTTTAAAACAGGATGAGCTCGTGATGCTGTCCGACATGAAAGACATCACGCCCAATGATCCCACAGACAAATTGGTGTATAAACCAGAAACGAATTAAATCCGATAAATAGAAAAAGCCTCATAATACTGATTATGAGGCTTTTGTGTGTGGTCACGCCAGGAATCGAACCTGGATCCAGGGCTTCGGAGACCCTTATACTATCCATTGTACTACGTGACCAAGGCGATCGACCACAGACGGTGGCCGGCTGCTAAAAGGAGGGCGAAATTACGAACTATTTCAACAGCCCGCGCAGGTTCGTGCTGAATATTTTAACGGCAATCGCCAGTAGGATCACCCCGAAGAATTTGCGGATGGCGATCATCCCGGCGGGTCCTAGCATGCGTTCGATGAAATCCATGGACTTCAGGACGATAAAAATAAAGATGAGGTTCACGATGATGCCCAGCAGCACCGTCCCCGTCTCGTAGTTGGCCTTGAGGGACATAATGGTCGTCAGCGTGCCCGAACCCGCGATCAGCGGAAAAGCGATGGGTACCACCACCGAGGCCTTCGAATCCGGCTCGCTTTTAAAAAGCTCGATCCCCAGGACCATCTCCAGCCCGAGGATGAAGATCACGATCGAGCCGCCCACGGCAAACGACTTTTGGTCTACGCCCAGGACACGCAGGAACTGCTCACCGCCAAAAAGAAAAAGTACCATCAACGCGCCCGAGATCAGCGTCGCCTTTCCCTCGTGGAGGCCGCCGATCTTTTTCTTCAGCGCATGCAGCAGCGGGATACTGCCAACGATGTCGATCACGGCAAATAAGGTGAAGGTCACCGTAAGCAGCTGGTCGAAATCGAAATTGAATTTCATGCTGCAAAGGTAACACGAAGCCGGAATATGGCGCAAGCCTGGAGCCGGTGCCACGGAGCCGCCCGGAGCCGGATGGCCGCCTACGTGAATTTTTTGTAATACGAGCTTGGTTTATGCTGCTCCCGCTCTTCGGGCTTATTGTTCAGCAGGACCTCGTAGCCGAGCCCGCCTGCGGTAGGATAGATCCGCACTACGCAACCATAATAAAGCGAGAACACCTTGAAGCTCTCGATGAGCGGCGTCCCGGTGATACGGGCAAGGACGCTTCGGAGTACGCCCCCATGTGCGACAATGGCCTGCGGACCGCCGGCATCCGCAGCCATGATGGCGTTAAAACATTGTGTCACCCGGCCGTGAAGGTCCAGATAGCTCTCGCCTCCCGGCACCCGAATATTTACAAAGTCTTTCATCCAGGGATCGATCTCCTCTTTAGGCAGCTCGTCCCAGGGTTGCATCTCCCAGCTGCCGCAATGCAGTTCCATCAGCTCGGGCCGGAGCGTAAGGGTATGGTCGGGGAAAAGATGGGTAGCCAGCCGCGCGCAGCGCTGCAAAGGGCTGCTGTACACCGCTGCAAAAGGTGCAGGCAGCACCTCACGGATCGCCTCCGCTTCGGTAATAAAACTTTCCGTGACGTCCAGATCGGTCTGCCCGTAACAAATGCCTTTGGCAACGGCCGGCGTGGTATGCCGGATGAGATAGATGTCGTTCATAATAAGCACACTCCTAAAAATACCGGAAGATAAGCACAAAACCGAGGTAAATCATGATTTCCGATACCTGCTCGATAGCCCCGAGACAATCGCCTGTATAGCCGCCGATCCAGCGTTTGAAATAACGGTTCAGCTCGAAGGTGGCATACAGCACCGGCACGATCACCAGCAGGTATTGCCAGGGTAAAAACGCGAAAGGCGCGAGTGCAAACACCACCGCCGCAACGACTCCGCCTATGGACATTCGCCGACCCGCAAAGGCGGCCGATTTACCCTCGGCCGCTGCACCGGCGTCCACCCTCGGACCGGCCGCTGGCCGCGGAGTACCTTCCCCCGGTCTGTCTGCCCCCGGAATGCTTGGCCCCGGTGTATCTGCCCCGGGAGTGTCTTTCCCCGGTGTGCCGGCGTACGGCAGACCCGCACGCGCATAGGTCCCCGCCTGCATCACCAGCACCGGCATCAACCGGCCAAGGCTATGCGCACAAATGATGGCCAGGATCGCATAACGATGGTCGTAGAAGATATTCTGTGGCGCCGCGGTCCAAAATCCGGAGGCCGCTGCTGCCGATCCGGAAGCCGCTGCTGCCGCGGGCTCCAGCGCAGGCGTGAAAGCGGGCAGCTCTTTGAGCAAAAGGAATTTAGTACCCAGCAGCAGGATCAACCCGATGGCGCCATAAGCACCGATACGGCTGTCCTTCATGATCAGAAGGATCTTTTCTTTCGTCCAGCCGCCGCCGAATCCATCGCAGACATCGGCAAACCCATCTTCATGGAAGGCCCCCGTAACCAATATCCCCGTCACCATCGCCGCCAATACACCGGCATCGGTGGAGAGGAAGCGCGAGCCCAGCAGATAGACGAGCGCGCTGACCATGCCCACGATCCAGCCTACCACGGGAAAATATCGCGGCGCTTCCTTGAGATAAGCGGGGGAATGGTCGACCACCGGTGGCACGCGGATGCGCGTGAGGAACATGATCGCCGTGAGGAATATGTGTACTTGTCTTTTCATAGTATGCCCGGGCTGCGCACCGTATGCGCATGCCTAGTCCGCTTTGCTCACGCCCGCCGTTTCAAAAGAGGCCATCTCGCGCAGGAATGCGATGGCGCTCCGGATCAGCGGATAGGCCATTGCCGCACCGGTGCCTTCGCCAAGCCGCATCCCCAGGTTCAGCAGCGGTTCGGCTTCGAGATATTCCAGCATGCGGACATGACCGCTCTCTCCACTCGTATGCGAAAAGATACAAAAATCGACTACGTCTTCACGGATCAGCCTGGCCAACAACAAGGCTGCCGTGGCGATGAACCCATCCACCAGCACCAGCATCCGCGACTCCGCCGCCTGGAGAAAAGCGCCCGTCATCATCGCGATCTCGAACCCGCCGACATGTTCCAGGATGGTCATCGCGCCCGGGTTCGCGGCAATGGCCGGCAGATGACGGCGGAAGGCCTCGCGC
>DASYZH010000261.1:0-37162 GCA_035946435.1 Puia sp.
CGGCATACCCGACAAGCGAGTCGGGCAGTTGCGTGGTAAGTGTCACGTCCTTCGCCCGCGCGGGTGAAAGATAGAGGGCCAGCGTTTTTTCCACCAGCTCGTCCACCGACAGCAGGACGGGATGTGCCGCAGCACCCCGCATCTGGGTTCCGGCCCAGCTCAGCAGGTTCGCCACCAGCTCGCTCGAGGCATTGACGTAATGGCGGAACTCCCCTATCATAGCCCGCAGCTCCTGTTCGGGGATCTTCTTTTCTTTGAATAATTCCAGCAACCCGCTGAGCGAGTTCAGCGGACCCGCAAGGTCATGCGCCACCACGGAGAAAAGCTTGTCCTTTTGCTGATTGCTCAGCAACAGCTGCACCGCCTGCTGCTCCAGGATCTCTTTTTGTTCGCTGATCTTTTCGTTCTTCTCCTGCAGCAGCGTGTTCATCCGCCGGACGACCATTCGGCCGCGCAGCAAAAAAATAGCCAGTAGACACAACAGCGCGATCACAAAAATGGTGATGGCCAATCGCAGCTGCGCCAGCCGTAATGCCCGCTCATAGCCGGCATTTTTCACTGCCTGTGCCTCCCGGAGCGCACTGGCCTGCCGGGCATAATCGTACTCCGCAGCCCGCGTGAGGATCTGTCGGCGGCTCTGATCATCGAGCAGGCTGTCCGAATATTCCTTATAAAGCTTGAAATACTGCAACGCCCGGCGGTAGTCTCCCTTGGCCGTATAGATGTCCGCCAGGACCTTCACCGAACCCTCCAGTTCCGGCTTCCGGTGCTGTGCGCTGGCCTCGCTCAGCGATTCCCGGGCATACCGCAACGCCTTTGCATAATCCTTCGACAGCAGATACGCCTGAGCCAGCAGGTTCTTGGTCGCCGTAACCTCCAGCCAGTCGCCGGCCTCCTGGAAATACGCCAGGCTTTCAAGATGATGCGTCAGCGCCCCTTTGTAATCGCCTTTAGCAGCCAGCACCCGGCCGACATCGTTGTTGTAATCCGCGGCGGCCTGCCCATCCTTCGTCTCGCGGGCCAGACTTGAAGCCTTCTCCGCATACTGCAACGCCGCGTCATAGCGCTGCTGCCGCAACGCGAGATCGGCCAGATGGGAGGCTACATAGGCGGAATGCACGCTGTCCCCGTTCTCCCGGTCCAGCGCGGCGACCTTCTCCATCAGCCGCTGGGCCTGCTCATATTCGCCCTCCTGCTTGGCAAAAAGAGCCATATTGACATTGACCTTGGCGATCAGCTGGGTATTGCCGATGCGCTCGGCGATATCGAGCGAATGCTGATAGGCGGCAAGCATATTGACATAATCCCCCACCATTTCGTAGGTGTTGCCCAGCATCCGCCAGGCCTCCGACTCCCCCTGGGGATAACCCGTTCTATAGGCATATTCCTGCGCATGGTGGCCATAGAAAAAGGCACTGTCGGCGCTATTGCCATAGAAGGCATGCGCCAGCCGGTTCAATGTATCCACATAGGCGGTGTCGGGATGCGCTTCCACTCCAGGGTCCCGGAGGGTGACGTGAGGATGGACGATGTCGTTGGTTTGGCAGGGGGTTCGTCCATAAAACCCTAGCAATAAAGCTACTAACCAGGCTGCAATACGAATAGATCTCATTTTCCAGGTACATGTTTAAAAAATACAGGCCGGGTAAGCACATACGAACAAACTCGTAATAACGTTGTTATTCTTTTGTAGGCAGGAGGTAGAACTAGTAGGATGGGAACAAGCAGACAGCAAACATAAGAAAAAAATCGCGCCGGCGAAATTCACACGCTGTTAATAACAATTACAAGAAAATCAGGGTCGTCCGGGTTATATTTGGTTGAGAGAGAGCCGGCAATCTACTTTAAACCTCGCGAGGCCAATTTATTTGGCTGACCTTTCGGACAGTACCCATTTCAGAACGCCTAAAAAGATTTGAATTTTGACTGAAACTATTATCAACCTGGAAACCGTTAACCCCATTGAATTTTTCGGAGTGAACAACGGTAAGCTCGATATTTTGAAGAAAAAGTTTCCCCTCTTAAAGATCTTGTCACGTGGTACCCAGATAAAATTGAGCGGTTCTCCCGAACAAGTGGAAACAGCAAAAGAAAAAATCGATTTGTTGGTGCAATACCTGGAACGAAATGGCCATGTCAGCGAGAATTACTTCGAGCAGATACTCGGCGGCGATGACGCGGAGACGGTAGATCATTTTGTCGACCGCCATCCCAACGATATCCTGGTATTCGGCCCCAACGGCAAGACAGTGCGGGCCCGGACCATCAACCAGAAAAAGATGGTCGCCGCCGCCGAAAAGAACGACATCGTATTCGCCATCGGCCCTGCCGGTACGGGTAAAACCTATACCGCCGTCGCCCTGGCCGTACGTGCGCTCAAGAACAAAATGGTCAAAAAGATCATCCTCACCCGTCCCGCAGTCGAAGCCGGCGAAAGCCTCGGTTTCCTCCCCGGCGACCTCAAGGAGAAGATCGATCCCTATCTCCGTCCCCTCTACGATGCTCTCGACGACATGATCCCCGCCGATAAACTCGGGTACTATATGAGTACGAGGACCATCGAGATTGCCCCCCTGGCCTATATGCGCGGCCGGACCCTCGACAACGCCTTCATCATCCTCGATGAAGCGCAGAACGCCACCGACCTGCAGTTGAAGATGTTCCTCACGCGTATCGGCGCCAACGCCAAGGCGATCATCACGGGCGACCTCACCCAGATCGATCTGCCCAAAAATCAAAAAAGCGGTCTCGCCAAGGCCCTCTATATCCTCCAGAACATCGATGGCATCGCCCATATCGAGCTGGATGAAGAGGACGTGGTCCGTCACCGCCTCGTCAAAGCGATCATCAAGGCCTACGAACGGGATAAAAAAGAAGAAGATCTTCAGCATCCTGGCCGCTAGGCCAGGAGCGATATTCCCAGGCCCGCAGGACTCTATGAGTCTCGCGGGCCTTATTTTCGGCCCTCGCTATGCAGGCGCGGAAATGTCTTTTTAGCGTATTTTTGCCGCATGGTCAAAAGAATCCTCTTCCCCGCGCTCTTCCTGCTAGCCGCCTGCAACGACTCCCACACCTTCAAAAAAGCCGAAGATGCGACGGACGCCGGCCGCCAATTCATCCGCGCCTCCCTCGACGGCAACTCCGAAAAAGCCTCGGCCTATCTCTATACCGACTCAACGAACAAGATGATGTTCAACAAATGGAAAAAGGATTATGACCATATGAGCCCGGAAGAACAGCAGAAATACAAGGGCGCCGAGATCCGCATCATCGACATCCACGCCATCAACGACTCTACGACCTCGTTTACGTACGCAAACTCGTACAAGAACGACACCACGACCATCGGCATCGTCCGGATCGACGGCGACTGGCTGGTCGATCTCAAAGAGATTCTCAGACACCGGAGATAGCCGTCGCGGGCTATTTGACGATCATGATCCCGATCACGGTGGCCAGCAGCCCCAGGATCACGCTGCCCAGCACGTACAAAAAGAAAGCGGGATACTGGCCTTCCCGCACGAGGCTGACGCTTTCGTAGGCAAAGCTGCTGAAGGTCGTATAACCGCCGCAGATACCGGTAATGAGAAATATCCGCCATTCGAAGGTGAACCACCCATTCCGGAGCGAAAGGCCATAGAGCAGCCCGATGAGCAGGCACCCGCTGAAATTGACCATCAGCGTCCCAACGGGAAAACGCAGGGTAAGATACCGGTCGGCCCAGACCTGGACCAGATACCGGCCGATGCTGCCGATGGCGCCACCGGCTCCTATGATAAATAGATCCTTCATATCAGCTGAACCATTGTTTTCTGCGTTTGATCCGTTTATCGCGCACTTCGTGCAGCGTCTCATCTTGCTTCGCCAGCCCGGCCACCTTCGACACCCCCACCCGCTGCGCATGGTAGATGCCCGTATGGCCGCTAAAATAGTAGGCGGTAAAACAAGCCACCGCATAATATAATACATTACCTGCCCCAAACAATTCTACCCCCATGATCGTGCAGGCGATCGGCGTATTCGTGGCGCCGGCAAAAACGGCGATGAAACCAAGTCCCGCCATGAGATCCACCGGCGCGCCGCCAATCATAGCAATGGTATTACCCAGCGCCGCACCGATAAAGAAGAGCGGCGTGACCTCTCCTCCCTTGAACCCCATGCCCAGCGTGATGGCTGTGAACAACAGTTTCCAGAACCAGCTGAATGGTGTCGCACCACCCGCATGAAAACACGAAAGGATCGTCACACTCTGCGGCGTCTTACCCGCCACACCCAGACTCAGATAATCTTCTGTCCCCAATGCGATGGTCAGCCCGATGATCAACAACCCGCCGATCACCGGGATCAGCCATTTTGTGGTTATCCAACGGCTGCTATAGTTTTTGATCGTATGCGACACTTCGGCAAATGCATATCCGGCCAAACCGAACAACACCCCTGCCACCACCACTTTGGCCAGCAGCCAAAGATCGAGATCGATGCGCCCAAAGAACTTCACCCCCGTGGAGACAAAATCGATGTGATACATGGTATGATGAATACCCCAAGCGGAACATACAAGGTCCGCCAGCACGCTGGCAATAAAACACGGCAGCAAAGCGTCGTGCCTGATGCGCCCCAACGCCAGCACCTCCAAGGCAAAGATCGCCCCGGTGATAGGCGTCCCGAAGACCGCGCCAAAACCTGCCGCGACCCCCGCCTTGAGGAGCATGCTGACGTCCTCGGCTGATAACCCAAAACGATCGGCGAAAAAATTGGCTACACTCCCGCCTATCTGCACCGCCGTCCCTTCACGGCCGGCACTCCCGCCAAACAAATGCGTGATCACCGTCGTGATCAACACCAGCGGCGCCATCCGGAACGGCACACCCCCGCCCGGCTTATGGATCTCGTCCATGATCAGGTTATTTCCCCCTTCCGCACCCTTGCCCCAAAGCCTGTACAAAAGATAGATCACGATCCCCGCAACCGGCAATAAGTACAATAGCCAGGCATGCGCAAACCGGAAATGGATCGCCCAATCCAGCAACCAAAGAAAAAGCGCGACCAGCGAACCCGCTAACAAAGCCACCGGGATCACCAGCAACGTCCAACGCAACAAATGGGAAAGGATAAAAAGGTGTTCAAAGCGATTCTTCAGTTGCTTCATGTCTACAAATTATAATTTAGTTACCGTAATTGGTAACAATTTGTAGGCGTCATCAGCCGCATGGATCAAAACGTTATCACGCCCGCGGCGGTTAAAGGGTGGAACACCATCACCGGCTACAAAGTTACGCTGCCATAGGGCAAAAGCAAATTTTTTTCCTCCCCGGGGATGCACTAGGTTTGCCCTGCTTTAAAGGTTTGATCAAACTCAATTTCACATGATGACAGTTTCCCATCCCTGGCACGGCGTGCCTGCAGGTAAAAACGTTCCCCGTTTCGTCAATGCGATCATCGAGATCCCTCAAGGCTCCCGTTGCAAATACGAGATCGACAAGGACAGCGGTTTGCTGAAGCTCGACCGGGTCATCTACTCCTCGTTCTATTATCCCGTCAACTACGGCTTTATTCCTCAAACCTATGGTGACGACAAGGACCCGCTGGACATCCTCGTCATTACCTCGCTGCCCGTTCAGGCCCTGACCCTGATGGAGGCCAAGGTCATGGGCGTCATGCAGATGGTAGATAACGGTGACTCTGATGATAAGATCATCGCGGTCGCGGCCAACGATCCCGGCGTCAATCACTACAATAACCTCGAAGAGTTGCCGAAACACTTCTTCGACGAGCTGCGCCACTTCTTCGAGGAATACAAAAAGCTCGAGAACAAAACCGTGATAGTCGAAGAATTCGGCGACAAGACCACGGCTCTCAAGGTCATCGAAGACGCCGTCAAGCTGTATGATCAGACCTTCCGGAAACAATAAGCGCGGCCGCCGGGCCTGACCGAATGCGCCTCTCACCGGCTTCGGATTGCCGCCTACTTGTCGGGCAGCAACCGCCGGATCACACGCAAATGATGCGTCCGCTGGTGCGTCTCCGATTGCACAATGCCCATATTATCGATCTTGTCGATCCGCACTTTTCCACTCGCATGAATGATCTCGTGCGCATTCAGCAGGATACCCACATGCGTTATCTTCCCCTCTTCGTTGTCGAAAAAGGCGAGATCGCCGGTTTTCGTTTCCTCGAGAAATCCAATGGATTCGCCCTGCGTTGCCTGTTGATAGGCATCCCGCAGTACCGGAATGCCCAGGAATTTATATACCGTCTGCACATAACCGCTGCAGTCCAGTCCAAAGACCGATTTCCCGCCCCAGAGGTAAGGAATGTTCAGGAACTTATACGTGAGTTGCCGGATCGATTTCGCATCCGTTGCGGGCGCCTGGGGGTCCCAGGTCTTTCCCTTATAATGCACCATATTCTTCCGCCACTGCGCCTTACCGTTCTTCATGGCGGTAAGGTGGCTTCCCATGGGCACCATCATCGGATGCCCGTTGTACTCGAGCGAGGTGACCCAGTCCGGCGTCAGTGGCGGCTGCGCCGTTCCGAACTCCGAATCGTCTATTTCTGTAAAGTGGGAAGTAGTACACCAGCCCTCATATCCGTCGTACCTTACCCGTACCCGGGTCCATTCTTTAACCTGTTCCAATAGCTCACAGCACTCGCCGAAGATCAACTGGCTGACCATTTCTGTACGATGCGAGGGTTCCGCCCGGAGAGGGCACACGGGGACGCAACAAATTGCTTTGATCATACGGAAAATTAAATAAGATCAAGCATCTATCCAAAATACAAAAATTTAATACAAAATTTACAACGATTTTTATGCAATTTCCTAACCTGTGCGTCTGTTAATAAAGCATTGACTACACCGTGAGGGCCGACCCATTCCAACATATTACCGACCAGGAGTTGTTATCACGCTATTACGAAGGGCACAAAAACGAGTGGCTGGGTATCCTGCTGCAACGTTATACCCTGCTGCTGTTCGGCGTATGCATGAAGTACATGAAGGAGGAGGAAGAGGCACGCGATTGCGTTCAGCAGATCTTCGTCAAGGTGATCACCGAGCTCCCCCGCTACCGGGTCGAGTACTTCAAGGCCTGGATCTATACCATCGCCCGCAACTACTGCCTCATGCGGCTGCGCGACAGCCATGGCCGCCAGACCAGCTTGTCCGACTCGATGCTCGCGGCCTGGGACGACGAAGAAGGAAAAACCCGCCACTGGGAAAAGGAGCAGCTGCTGGAATGGATGGGCCTGGCGCTGGAAGAACTCGGAAAAGAGCAAAAACTCTGTGTAACTTTGTTCTACCTGGAAAAAAGATCCTACCAGGAGATAGCAACAGCCACGGGTTTTACGTTAATGCAGGTAAAAAGTCATATCCAGAACGGCAAGCGTAATCTCAGGCTGATGATCGAAAAAAGAACCGGTACCGACGCGCAAAGCAAATTGAAATGAACAAGGACCTGCTGAACATATTAGCCAATAGCAACAAGGACATCGACAACCAGCAGTTGATGGACTACCTCAGCGGCAAATTGTCCGGTGAAGCCCTTCATGAGCTCGAACAGTCCATGGCCGGAGATGAATTCCTCAATGACGCCGTAGAAGGCCTTCAACAGGTCAGGAACCCCAGGAACATGCAAGCTTATGTCGAAGAGCTAAACACCGTCATGCAAAAAAGCCTGGACAAGAAGAAGACCCGCCGTCAGCGTCTCCGCAACCGCCTTAAAGACGAACCCTGGACCTATGTCGCCATCGTTATCGTCGTCGCACTCTGCATTGTCGCCTATGTCGTGATCCGCCAGATCCTGCATAAATAAAATGCCGCGTCCGGCCCACTCCGTTAATTTTTATGCCGCACAATTTCCCCAAATTACCTATATTCGGCTAATTATTAACTGTTTATAATGGCTCCCCAAAAGCTCTCTATGTACCACAAAAAGTTCCTGTCCCTGCTGCTGCTTATCGCTACCCTGCAAGCAGCAACCGCCCAGCGGATCAGCTATATCGTCTCTTTTCCCAATCTCGCCCATCATGAGGCGAAGATCGAGCTCGTGGTAAGCGATATCCCTGGCCGGACTGCCGTTTTCCACATGAGCCGCTCTTCCCCGGGCCGCTATGCCACCCATGAGTTCGGTAAGAACGTCTACGATGTCCATGCCTTCGACCAGAACGGCAAGCCCCTTCCCCTCAGCCGAACTGATGGCGACGTCTATGAGGTCACCCGGTATAACGGTTATATCCGACTTCAATACACGCTGTTTGGCAATTACGCCGACGGCACCTATGTCGGGCTCGACCCGGATGACGTGCATCTCAATATGCCCGGCGCCTTTATGTGGATCAAGGGATATGACAATGTACCGATCACCATTCATTTCAACGTCCCGGCGCAGTGGCACTGGACGATCGCTACGCAGCTACAGCCCACCGGCGACTCACTGACCTTCCAGGCCCGCAACTTTCAGTATTTTATGGATTGCCCCGTGAAGATCGGCCCGCTGCACTACCGTAAATGGGAGGTCAAAAATCCCGACGGGAAGGTATATCAGTTCCGCATCGCCCTCGATGGTGCGGCCGACGATTCCGTCTTTACCACCTTCAGCGAAAAGGTACAGAAGATCGTTCGGCAGGAACAGGCCGTTTACGGTGAGACGCCCGCTTACGATTACGGGACCTACACCTTTCTGGCCAGCATCAATCCCTATGTGCATGGCGACGGAATGGAACATCGCAACTCGACGATGATCAGCATTCCCGTGGTCTTCCATGGCGATGACCGGCTCCTCGACGTATTCGCGCACGAGTTCTTTCATTGCTGGAATGTGAAACGCATTCGACCCAAAACCCTCGAGCCTTTTAACTTCGAGAAAAGCGACATGAGCTATGAACTTTGGTTTGCCGAAGGGTTCACACAATACTACGGCAGCCTCCTCGTCGAACGCGCCGGCCTCACGAGAGACACCGACTATGTGAAACACACCGTTGCCGGCCTCATCAACACCAAGATGAATACCCCCGGTGCAAAAATGTATTCCCCCATCGCAGCGAGCGAAGAAGCAGTCTTTACCGATGCGGGCGTCTCGATCGACAAGACCAATTTCTCCAACATCTTCAGCTCCTATTATCCCTATGGCGGATCGCTGGCGCTGGCGCTCGATCTCACCCTGCGGGAGAAATATAAAAAGACCCTGGATGATTACATGACTGCTGCATGGAAGAAATTCGGCAAGCCGGAGATTCCTTATACTGTTGCCGGGCTGCAAGAAGTCCTCGCGGGCGTAACGGATAGGAAATTTGCCGAGACCTGGTTTGCGAGCTATATCTATGGGCATGAACCCATCGAATACAATACCCTTTTGGCACCCGCCGGGTTCCTGCTGAAATCCACGGAGGAAGGCAAGGCCTGGATCGGCAGCACCCGCGCCATGACGGAAAAGGAAGGGCTGGTCCTCGAAACCGGAACACTTCGTGGGACACCGCTCTACGACGCCGGCCTGGACATCGACGATAAGATCATCGGCCTGGACAACCAGGACGTGCGGACCGTCGCCGATCTGAATGCCGTCCTGGCCAAATTGCATCCCGGCGCCGCGGTATCCATCAGCTATATGCATCGGAATGTGGAAAAGAGCAGCACGATCACCCTGGCGGAGAATCCCTTCGTTTCGGTAGAGACCTTCGAACAGGCCGGCCGCCCCGTGACAACCGCCATCCAGGATTTTCGTAAAAACTGGCTCGGCGCCAAATAATACTATGCCCATTCGACCCGCCGCTCTCAGCGACGCCCAGGCCATCAGCCGGCTGCTGACCCAGCTCGAATACCCCGGAACACAGGATTTCCTGGAAGTCCGCCTCGCAGCCCTGCTACGAGACCCTGCCGAAACCCTGCTCGTCTGGGAGGAGCCGAACGGCCAGGCCGACCCGGGAGGTACCGCCACCCAGCCTGCCGGCCCGCCGCGTATCCTTGGCCTGCTATCCCTTCATTTCATCCCCCAGCTGGCGCTTCGCGGTGATTTCGCCCGCATAAGCTATTTTGCCGTCGACGACACCACCCGCGGCAAGGGTATCGGGCGCGCGATGGAGGAAGAAGCTACCCGGCTCGCCCGTGAACACGGCTGCGCACTTATTGAAGTACATTGCCACTCGCGCCGTAAACGCGCACATGAGTTCTATGTCCGGCAGGGCTATGTAGAATCACCTAAGTATCTGATAAAAAGGCTCTAAGACAGGCATAGCAATTGCGGCATTGATCATAAAACATTATTATGACAACGTTGCAGCAAATCCGGATCTGGAGCGCGACGCACCATCCCAGGTGGCTGGTGATCCTTCGCATTGGACTGGGGTTGATCCTGATGGCGAAAGGGATCAATTTCATGCACGATACGAGCCTTCTCAACCGCCTGTTCTATGGCGGCGTAGAACAGGCGCAAGACAGTACGCACTGGCTGCCCATCATCATCACCTGGGCTAATCTAATGGGCGGGTTCCTTATTTTGATCGGGATGTGGACCAGGCTGATGTGTTTAATTCAGGTACCGATCCTCGTCGGCGCCATCATCTTTATCATGCAGAAAGGCATGATCGCGCCGGATAGGGAAATGCCCCTGGCCATTCTCGCGCTGGTTCTGGCGATCTTCTTCCTCGTAGAAGGCAGTGGCCCCCTTTCGCTCGATACCTATTTTTACCGGAATCGCGGACGCGGCTCTCACGGCGATAACCTGCCGGGGTAACCCTATTGATACTGTATATAGATCGGAGAAGGCTTTAAGGCCAGTACCTGCCTGGGCGTCAACATCGAAGTGGCCGCGAATTTAACCTTCGCCAGGGTCTTGACGTCGTTCTTATAAAACAACTTGAACCCGGTGAATTGAACGGGCTGAGCCCATTCATAATTCTTATAGGTATCCATTTTCAGTTGCTGGGGGCCCCATCCATCCATATCCATAACGATTTGCACATCAGGGCGCGTGCGGATCTGCTTGTAGTTGGTGATCATTTTCTGCGTCCAACGGTGTACGATAAAGACCTTGGGCGGCAGGTTGTGGGCCTTCACCAGTTTTGTCAGATACTCTGAACACCAGTTGACATCCGAAGCGTCGAAAGTGCCCACGTTTTTGCCTACCCTCATCCCGGGTTTCATGGCAAATTCCGCATCGATCCCCAAATGGACATTGGGCATGCTGAGATATTTTTCCAGAAGAGGTATCTCTGTTTGAACATTGGAAAAGCCGACCTGTACATCCAGAAATACGAGGGCATTGATCCTTGCCGCCATATGCAAAATCGAGTCGATCTGCTTGAAAGGCATACGTGCCCGGTATTTCCCGTCCCTACCGGCGCTGCCCTGCGCAGTTACCGCTATATAATGGAGCGCGGGGACCACAGGGATCGTGGGATCGGCCGCTTGCCACTTCTTACATTCCCCTTGGAGCATCCTGAGCATCTCATTGGGCGGATATTCACCTAATACCCCCATGCGTTTGCTGTAAAGATTGCCGTAATAGGCGACGATCCGGTGAAAAGGTAGAATAGCCCCCGGATTGGGATATACCGTTTTTACCGGCCAGCGCCCCGAAGAATCGCCGTTCGCCAGCTGGACCAGAAGCTTGTTGTAAAGAGCCGTGTCCAGCGGCCCGGCGGGCGTTGCCGGCATTATCGTTGTATCGGCCGCAGTGCCTGTTTTGGCTGCGGTGGCGGTGGCTGCGCCGCTATCTGTTTTCTTATTGGAATCGGAACGGCCGTTACTACATGCCGTGAAGACGATCAACCCGCAGGTGCCCGCAATAAGGGCTGCCCTGAATGCGCTATTTTTAATCATGCGTGACAAAGTTACCCAAAAACGATCCCACACATATTTTATTTTATAACACTTCCTTAAAAATTGTGGACAACTCCACCAGGGTCATTTGCGGTGCAAAAAATTATTAGTCTACTTATTTGGTGGACTAATAGGTTTGACCTATTTTGCCCTCGGATTCAAATAGCACACATGAGTTACGTGGCCGAGCGGCGAGGCGGAGGTCCGCATGACCTTTTACGAGGGTTCGACTCCTTCCGTAACTGCAAATAAAAAGACCGGCAATGCCGGTCCCGAAAATTTCTGATTGTTTTTATGGCAACAATGGTTAGACCTTTGCCGGGTGGTGTTTCTACACTACCCTTTTTTTATGCCAGCAAAAAAACGCCGGCGCCGGCTTTTTCCTTCATGAACTGCTCATAGGAATTGACCCGATAGATCCTGCAGCCCCGGGAATGCGCCCGGTCGAAATAAGATCCGAATTCGTAATACGCCACCGCCCAAAGGACGGCACAGAAAAAAAGCCCCAGGATTACCTGGAAAAGAGCCAGCGCCCTGGGACGACCCGGCATACGCCCGGTCCCGGGTCCGGCCCCGGCCCGAAAAGAGTTGAACATGTCGGTGGTTGGTTTTAAAGTTGGATGCCAATTCCACCACATATTCAATGCCGGGCCACAAATAGCTCATATTCAATAGCATAAGATCGGCCCATCGCCCCTTAATTGTCCGCTTACGATACATTTACCGCACAGTGCCCTCCATCCTCCCCTGCTTCATCCCGTTTGGCATCCGATCAATACATCCGGTCCGGCACGAGGATGCGCACGGAATCGAATCCCGTTGAGGGATCGTCACCGGCCAGGGAAGCACGCCAGGGGGCCGCGGCTATCGCATCTTCTTATACGCATTGATCAGTCCATTCGTGGACGAATCATGCGATTTGATCTCCTCCTTGTTCTGCAGCTCGGGCAGGATCTTCCCGGCCAGCGCTTTACCCAGCTCTACGCCCCACTGGTCGAAACTAAAGATGTCCCAGATCACCCCTTGAACAAAGATCTTGTGCTCGTACAAGGCGATGAGCTCACCCAGCGTGAATGGCGTGATCTCCTTGACCAGGAACGAGTTGGTGGGCCGGTTGCCGCTGAATTCCTTAAAAGGGATCAGCTCGGCCGGAACCTTCTCGGCTTCCAGCTGCTCCTTCGTTTTGCCATTCATCAGCGCCTCCGTCTGCGCAAAGAAATTGCTCAACAATTTCGGATGATGGTCCCCCAGGGGGTTATGACTGATCGCCGGAGCTATAAAATCGCAGGGGATCACCAGGGTACCCTGGTGGATCAGCTGATAAAAGGCGTGTTGGCCATTGGTACCGGGTTCACCCCAGACCACCGGCCCCGTGTGCCACTGCACGGGCTTGCCGTTGCGGTCCACGCTTTTACCGTTGCTCTCCATATTCCCTTGCTGGAAATAGGCGGCAAACCGGTGCATGTACTGGTCATAGGGCAGGATAGCCTCCGTTTGGGCACCGTAGAAATTGATATACCAAAGACTCACCAGCGCCATCGTCACCGGGATATTTTGCTCGAAAGGTGTGGTGCGGAAATGCACATCGGTGGCATGTGCCCCCTTGAGCAACGATTCAAAGTTGTCATAGCCAATGGTCAGGGCGATGGATAGGCCGATCGCGCTCCACAGCGAATAACGGCCCCCTACCCAATCCCAAAACTCGAACATATTGGCCTTGTCGATGCCGAATTTCGTCACCTCTTTTTCATTGGTGCTCAGCGCGGCAAAATGTTTGGCCACCTGTTTCTCGTCCTTTGCTGCCTTAAGGAACCAGTCCCGGGCGCTGTGGGCATTGGTCATCGTCTCCTGCGTCGTAAAGGTCTTGGAAGCGATCAGGAACAAAGTCTCCTCGGGCGTGACCTTCTTCAGCGTCTCCACGATATGTGTAGCATCTACATTGCTCACGAAATAGGCCTGCATGCCGGCCACCCAGTACGGCCGCAGCGCTTCGGTGACCATCACGGGACCCAGGTCGCTGCCGCCGATGCCGATGTTCACGATATACCTGATCTTCTTACCGGTATAGCCCTTCCATTCTCCGGAGTGAATGCGGCTGCAGAAGTCTTTCATCTGCGCCAGCACCCGCAGCACGTCCGGCATCACATCCTTGCCGTCGCTCAACACGGGCTTGCCCGAAAAATTACGCAAGGCCGTATGCAGCACGGACCGGTTCTCCGTCCTATTGATCTTTTCCCCTGTGAACATCGCCTCGATGGCTTCTTTCACCTTGCTTTCTTCGGCCAGCTTACGCAGCAGGTCGAGCGTCTTATGGGTAAAGATATTCTTCGAATAATCGAAAAGGATATCGTCCAGCTTCAAGCTATGATGCTGGAACCGCTGTGGCTCATCCGCAAACAACGAGCGCATATGCACGCTTTTCATCTCCGTGTCGTAATGGCTTTGTAGCTCTTGCCACGCTTTTGTGTCTTTGGGTGAAACTTTCGGAAACATAACGTTGATTATTTAGATGTTTTAGGATAAACGACAAGACATCACATTTGTTCGATGATCTCCATGGCCTGCGCGATCATCGCGGGGCTGACATCCAGGTGGGTTACGAACCGGATCTGGTTAGCCGAGATGGTATGGCCTAAGATGCCCCGCTCCTTGAGCTGCTGCGCGATCTCCCGGGCACAGCCACCCTGCTCCAATTCGAAGATAACGATATTGGTTTCTACCGGCAGGATGTTCTTCACAAAATCCTTTTTCTCCAGCGCCTCTGCCAGCATCCGCGCATGCCGGTGATCTTCCTCCAGGCGTTGGATATTGTTTTCGAGGGCGTAGATACCCGCAGCGGCCATGAAACCGGCCTGCCGCATCCCGCCGCCAAAGACCTTCCGGACACGCCGCGCCTGTTTGATGAAGGCCGCCGGCCCCATGAGGATGCTGCCGATGGGACAACCCATTCCTTTATTCAGACACACCGAAATGGTATCGAATAGCTGGCCGAATTGCGCTGCCGACTGCTCCCTGGCGACCAGCGCATTGAATAGCCTGGCGCCATCCAGGTGCAGTTTAAGGTGGTTATCCGTGCACACCTGCCTGATCCTTCGTATCTCCTCGAGCGAATAGCAGCTGCCTCCGCCGCGGTTGCTGGTATTCTCCAGCGCTACCAGCGAGGTCCGCGCACGATGTACATCATCAGGGTTGATGGCGAGCGACACCTGTTCGGCCGTGATCCGGCCGCGATCCCCTTCCAGGGCACGTACCTGGCTGCCGGAATTAAAAGCGATCCCGCCGCCTTCATAGACGTACACATGGGCGCTTTTTTCGCAGATCACCTCATCACCGGGCTGGGTATGACACTTGATAGCGATCTGGTTAGACATGGTCCCGCTGGGACAATACAACGCGGCCTCCATGCCGAAAAGCCGGGCAGCCATGGTTTCCAGGGCATTGATGGAAGGGTCCTCGCCGAAAACATCATCGCCTACTTTGGCGGTCATCATGGTTTCCAGCATGGCAGGTGTCGGACGGGTTACCGTATCCGAGCGAAGGTCAATGGGCATATGTTCCGATACTTTAGGACCGCAATTTAATGACCTCTTGGGGGAAAACAAAAAGGGAAGCCTTACGGGGCCCCCCTATCTTCAACTTCTTAGATCTTTAGCGTCGACAGGCCCTAAGACAATGCCTGTTCCTTAATGTGATTCCCTTTTTCTTTTGCGGCTTTGATCAGCTCGAGGACACGGCTGCGTACGTCGTCCCGAAGACCTTCGGTCTCGCGTTCAAAAATATCTTTCAACTCATCCAGTTCATCGGCGGTAACGCCCCGCAGCTGGCGCAGCTTCCTTTTCAGCGAATCTGCCGTATCGGAAATTCGTGCGCGGGTCTCTCTTCCTTCGGCGGGAGCAAAAAGAACACCGATTGCAACGCCTGCGGCCAAGCCGGTCAAAGCGCCAATTAAAACTTTCTGCGCATCCATATTGATTAGGTTTTTAAGTGACAAAATTAAAAAATCAGGCAAGCTATATTTTCTTTTTCAAGAACCTTGCCGGAAATCGTTAAAGCATAGCCAGCCTTTTACCATCCGCCAAATGGGAAAGAAAATCCACAAGCCGCCAGCCCCATCAATAATATTTCGCTGCCAGCCAATCGTAAGCCTCCAGGCGATGATGTTCGAAGACCTGCTGCGTTTGTCGCGGAAAAAGGCGATAATAGGCTGTATCGGGCTCCAACACCACCGGCGTCCCCGCCCGCTGATAGTTCATGCCCATCCCTATTTCCGGGCCCTGCAATCCAGGCAGCGCCTTCCGTACCCGCGCCCCTGCTATGTTCCCCAACACCTGCCGGTACGCTTTTTCCGCCTTTCGTGACCGCCGCCGAAGTTTGTTATATTTTCCTTTGAGATACCATCGTTTTACCAGCGACATCCGCGCGAGTGTCTTGTCGATGTTCGCAAATGGGTTCAGCGGATTGATATCTTCCAGGGTCTGAACGGAAAAGGGCGTCTCCGGAACCCAGTCCGCGGCATTCACCACCGTGAGTCCCCACCCGCCACGGGTGATAAAGTCGTAGTCATAGGCATAATAGGTATTGCCGGGCTTGGGCGCAGCACTGCAATAAGTCTTGAAGAGGATATCGGCTGGCAGCTCCCCTTTGAGCTGAAGATAATACAAATAGCTGCGGAGAAGAAAAGCCAGCGCGCCTCCCTGGCTGTGACCGAACAGAATATACTCGCGGACCCCCGCTTTATATGCTCCCCTGATCTGTGTGACGACCGAAGGCGCGAGATACGCCAGCCCGATGAGCCAGCCAACATGTACCATCGCCCGGCCATCCGTTGCCAGCCGGTAGTCGAAACGGACACTGTCGTTCAGCTGGAACGCCCCTGTAGCCGGCGCCTGCGCCGCATAAAAATTCTCCAGCCAGCTCACGGGATCACCCACCGTCCCGCGGATGACGATCGCCGCCACCCGGTGGTCCCGCCGTAACCACAGCGCCCAGCGGTTTCGCATCCCTACTTCCGCACTCAGGTAACCGAAGGCATACTGCTCCGGCTTGCCGATCGCGCGCGTACGCCCGGTATCGTCGGCGGGACGGTCACCTCCCGGCCATCGCACCCCGAACTGCGCCTCGTAAACCCGCAACAGCTCCCGGTATTCCGCCCCGTCGAAACCGGGACGCAGCTCCGTCTGCCCCGCCACCGAAAAACTAAAGCACAATACCATGCCCCCCAGAACTAAAGCCCGCCGAAAAAGATCATTCATACCCCAATGTTTATTCGCTACGCAGATTATCTATAGGTTGGGCCCTGCCGGCCGCGGCTAAATATAGGCCAAAAAATCGTACCTTTGCGCCCTATGACACAAGAACAGATCAAATCTATGAGGGACCGTGTGGCCGTCCTGAGGAGGTTTCTTTGACGTCGACAACCGTCAATATAAGATCAACGAAGAGAAACAATTATCGTTAAGCCCCGGCTTCTGGGACGACAACAAAAGGGCCACGGAGATTCTCAAGAACATCAAGCTGAACGAATACTGGGTGAAACTCTATGAATCCGTAGACGCAGCCGTCGAGGATTTCGTCGTCCTTTTCGACTTCTGGAAAGCCGGCGAGGCCAGCGAAGAAGAGACCCGGGAAGCCTACAACAAAGCGCTTGCCCTGATCGAAGAAGTAGAGTTCAAGAGCACGCTCAACCAACCCGAAGACGAGCTGCCCGCCGTCATGCAGATCAACTCCGGCGCCGGCGGCACCGAAAGTCAGGATTGGGCCGAGATGCTCCTCCGCATGTACCGTATGTATGGCGAAAAACAAGGCTGGTCCGTCACCGAGCTCGATCTGCAGGACGGAGAAGGCGCCGGTATAAAAAGCGCCACCCTTCAGTTCGACGGCCCCTTTGCCTATGGTTTCCTCAAGGCGGAATCCGGCGTACACCGGCTGGTTCGGATCTCGCCCTTCGACTCCAACGCCCGGCGGCATACCTCCTTTGCTTCCGTCTTCGTCTACCCGCTGGTCGACGACAGCATCGAGATCGAGGTCAGCCCCGCCGACCTGGAATGGGAGTTCTACCGAAGCGGTGGTAAAGGCGGTCAAAACGTCAACAAAGTGGAAACGGCCGTCCGGCTCAAACATATTCCCAGCGGCATTATCGTAGAATGCCAGCAGGCCCGTACCCAGGGCGAGAACCGCGAGAAAGCGCTCAAGATGCTCAAAAGCCGGCTGTATGAAGAGGAGCTGCGCAAACGCGAAGAGCTCAAGAACGCCACCAACTCCACCAAGAAAAAGATCGAGTGGGGCTCCCAGATCCGCAGCTATGTCTTCCATCCCTATAAGATGATCAAAGACCACCGTACCGATTATGAGGTCGGCAACGTGCAACCCGTGATGGATGGCGAGCTCGATGGCTTCATTAAGGCATATCTGATGAATGAGAAAGAAACAACAACCTAAATAAAAGTCACACACACATGAGTCTAGGTTATTTTAATTACCCTGCCCCGCACAACGAACCGGTGCTTTCCTACGCCCCCGGAACAAAGGAGCGGGAGCTGCAAAAAAAAGCTTTAAAAGAGCTTAAAAGCACCACGCACGATATCCCGATGTTCATCGGCTCACAGGAGGTACGCACCGGCAAGACCATCGCCCTGCGTCCGCCCCATGAGACCGGCCACACCCTCGGCGTTTTTCACGAAGGTGACGAGTCGCATGTCCGCCAGGCCATCGATGCTGCACTCAAAGCCAAAGCCGCATGGGCCGCCCTCGCCTGGGAAGACCGCGCCGCCATCTTCCTCAAAGCGGCCGACCTGATCTCCGGAAAATACCGGGCATACATGAACGGTACTACGATGCTGGGTCAAAGCAAGAACGTCTACCAGGCCGAGATCGACAGCGCCTGCGAGCTCATCGACTTCCTCCGCTGGAACGTGCATTTCCTCAGCGAGATCTACCGCCAGCAACCGGTAAGCGGACCCGGTGTCCATAACCGCACCGAATGGCGTCCGCTGGAAGGTTTCGTCCTCGCCATCACCCCCTTTAATTTCACCGCTATCGGCGGCAACCTGCCCACGTCCGCGGCGCTCTGCGGCAATGTCGTCATCTGGAAACCTGCCTATACCCAGGTCTTCTCGGCCCAGCTGTTCATGCGCATCCTCAAGGAAGCCGGGCTGCCCGATGGCGTCATCAACCTCCTATATGTCGACGGCCCCGTGCTCGGTAAGGTTTGCTTCGAACACGCGGCTTTCGCCGGGCTTCAC
The DNA here is from genome assembly GCA_035946435.1 of Puia sp. Taxonomy (GTDB): domain Bacteria; phylum Bacteroidota; class Bacteroidia; order Chitinophagales; family Chitinophagaceae; genus Puia. The sequence goes on from DASYZH010000261.1 coordinate 19,060, forward strand.
TTCACCGGTTCTACAGCCGCTTTCAACCATCTTTATAAAACTATCGGTGAGAACGTGGGCCGCTACCGCACCTATCCCCGGGTCGTAGGAGAAACCGGTGGAAAAGATTTTGTCCTCGCCCACGCCAGCGCTGACCCCGATGTGCTCGCCACCGCCCTGCTCCGCGGCGCCTTCGAATACCAGGGACAAAAATGTTCCGCCGCCTCCCGCGCCTATATCCCGGCCAACCTGGCGGCCGAGGTAAAGAAAAGGCTGGTAGAAGGCACGAAGAGTTTCAAGATGGGGTCGGTGGAAGATTTCTCGAACTTCGTCAATGCCGTGATCGACGAACGGAGCTTCAACAAGATCAAGTCATATCTCGATAAAGCCAAACAAGACCCCAAGGCCGAGATCCTCGTCGGCGGGGAATGCGACAAGACCAAAGGCTGGTTCGTCCAACCTACCGTAATCGAAGCCAAAGACCCGAATTTCATTACGATGTGTGAAGAGATCTTCGGACCCGTGCTCACGATCTATGTATACGAACCGGAAGCCTTCGAAAAGACCCTGGAGCTCGTCGACAACACTTCCCCTTATGCACTTACCGGTTCTATCATTGCCCGCGACCGCGCCGCGATCGACCTGGCGACCAACCGGCTTCGCAATGCGGCCGGCAATTTCTATATCAATGACAAACCCACCGGCGCCGTAGTAGGCCAGCAGCCCTTTGGCGGTGCGCGCGGCTCGGGGACTAACGACAAGGCCGGGTCGATGCTGAATCTCTACCGCTGGCTCAGCGCCCGCACGATCAAAGAGACCTTCGCTCCGCCTACCGACTATCGCTATCCATTCTTAGCAGAATAATAACGAAACAAACGGCCCCGTTGGGGCCGTTTTCAATTTCTTTACGCCGCTTTCGCCAGTTTCAACCGGGATCGAAGAAAACCTACTTCTTTTTGTCCCGGCAACTCCGTGACCCAAAGTGTGGGCGTCATAGGCGGAACACCCTCCGCCAGCGTCATCAGCACCGGAATTCCATAATAAGCGTCCTTTTCGTTATCGGCTTCGAACGACCAAAAGAGCTCAGGCACATTCTTGCGAAAGGTTTCACCGATATAGCGCACAAAGAGATCCCGCGCAAATTTGTTCCGGCGGTCTTTAAGCTCCTCTACCGTATAATTCGAGACGATGTACCTTTCGATCACATCCAGCGAGTTCAGCGAATAATCCAGGTGCGCTCTAATTTCTTTGGGGAGAATGTTGAGGCGGGGCATTTCATCGGGCATAATGTTCAGCCACCAGGTGTAGTTGTCTTCCTTGCCGTTGAGGTCATTGATTGTTATCATGGGTTATTGGGTTTACAAAAGCAAGTATAGCAATTTTTACTACATGGAAATAATCATTATTGTTATTTTGACCTTTATCAAAAGACGACCTGCACACAATAAAAATCCGTGGTATTCGTAGTCCGCATTTTTAGATCCTGCGACTATATTTGCATCGTGAATAATAATTCCTTTATGAAAAAACTAGTACTGATCCTCATCGCTGGCGTTAGTTTCGCCACAGCACACGCGCAGATCCAATTTGGTGTAAAAGCAGGAGCCAATCTCTCCAACTTTACCGGAAACGACGCCCAGGGCGCAAAATCATTAGCGGGTTTCAACGGAGGCGTCTATGCCGACATCCCCATCGTTAAGTCGTTCAGCTTTAGCCCCGAGATCCTCTATTCCGGCAAGGGTGCCAAATGGGATGCAACGGGCTTCACGCCTGCTTATTCGATACATGCCAACTACCTGGACATCCCGCTGCTGGTCAAATACAAGCACAGCTCCGGTTTCAATGTCGAAACGGGTCCCCAGGTTGGCTTCCTGCTCAGTGCAAAGGCCAAGGAGCAAGGCACATCCGTTGATGACAAAAGTGCGTTCAACTCCACCGAATTTGCATGGGATTTCGGCATCGGCTACGATCTCTCCAGCATACCGGTAGGCATCGAATTCCGTTATAACCTCGGCATCTCGAACGTCGAGAATAACAGCAACAACTCTGGTGGCGGCTCGACTAGCACAGGCACCGCTCACAACAGCGTTTTCCAGCTCGGGCTGCGCTATACCTTGTTTGGCAGCAAGAAATAACCTCTTGATAACAAAATACTTAGATCACCGTACCCGGCATTTCACATGCTGGGTACACTTTTTGCTCAGAGATCAACAATATAAACTACAATTATGAAAAAGTTATTATTTGTGCTTATCGCCGGTGTGTCCTTCACAGTGGCTAACGCACAGGGGCAGTTACAGTTCGGCGTCAAAGGTGGTCTTAATATTGCTAATATCAGCGTGAGCAATGGCTTCAACGGATACAGCTACAGCACGCTGGCCAACTTCAACCTGGGTGTATTCCTGAAGGTCCCCGTGGTCCATGGTTTTAGCGTTCAACCCGAGCTCTATTATTCCGGCCAGGGATTTAAATACGACGACGGGAACGGCGGGACGACTACCGAGCACGTAAACTACCTCAATATCCCCGTGCTCGCCAAATTCACGTTCCCGGTGGGCTTTTTTCTGGAAACAGGTCCTCAACTCGGCCTCAAGCTGAACGCAAAAGACAAGTTTGCTGATGGCACGTCTCAGGATATTTCCTCGTATTATAACTCAGCCGATTTCTCCTGGGTAATCGGCGCTGGTTACAAGATCCCCATGGCGCCGGTGGCCATCGATCTTCGCTACAATGCGGGTATCTCCAACGTCGCCAACGACGCGCAATACGGCAATGGCTATGGCCAGTACGGTGTCAGGAACGGCGTCTTTCAACTTGACCTGATGTTCATCCTGTTTAAGGCGCGCACACGATAAACACCTCTTTGTTTTTAGAAGTTTGTATAGTTTGTTGGCCGGGGCCGCTTTTGCGGCCCCGGTTTTTTTTATAGTTTTGTGGCAAACCATCACATCTATTATGAAAAAACTTCTGTCAATCTCCCTCCTGATCGCAACTTTTTTTGGCGCTAACGCCCAGGAAGAGCAGCAACAAGGCGACTTTCATTTCGGCGTAGGCCTCAACCTGGGCCTGCCGGTAGGCACCTTTAACGATTTCAACTCCTTTGGCGTCGGGGGCCATGTCCAGGGCGAGTACAACTTTACCGACCAGATCACGGGTGTTTTGACCACGGGATACACCACGTTCTTTGGCAAAACGTATTCGTACAACTTCGGCCCCGGTGCTTCAGGGTCGGTAAAACAGCCCTCCGTGGGCCTCATTCCCATTGTCATTGGTCCACGCTTCTACCCCGTAGACCAATTCTTTGTCGGCGTCCAGGCGGGTCTTGGCATCCTCACCGGCGGCGGCAGCAGCACCAGCGGCTTCGACTACTATCCGCAGATCGGGTATAACGCGGACCAGTTCCAGGTCATCCTCGGCTTCAACACGATTGCCAAGAACGGCTCCTCTTTCAGCAACCTGTCCCTCACCGGTGTCTTCAAATTCGGCGGCGGTAGCAGGTAAACGTCTTCCCTATAAAAGCATAAAAGAGCCGTCGCCCGAAGGGACGGCTTCTCTTTTTATCCTATTTTTATAAAAATTTCTTTCTTGAAGATCATCTTGAACGACCAACAGTTACGGATCACCATACAACGGCTGGCAAACCAATTGCTCGAAAACCACCTCGAGCTGGAGAATACCGTACTCATCGGCATCCAGCCGCGTGGCATCTATTTCTCCGACCGCATCGTTCAGCAGCTCCGGACCCTTGTCGCCCCCGCCTCCATCCAATACGGAAAACTGGACATCACCTTCTATCGCGATGACGTCCGCACCGGTCTTCACGAGCTCAACAAAACCGATATCCCCTTCTCCATCGAGAACAAGAACGTGATCCTCATAGACGATGTCCTCTGGACAGGCCGTACCATCCGGGCCGCCCTGGACGCCCTGCTGGATTTTGGCCGTCCCGCCAAGGTCGAGCTCTGTGTCCTCATCGACCGCCGCTTTAGCCGTCAGCTGCCTATCCAGGCCGACTATGTGGGCCGCCCTATCGACTCCATGCTGACCCAAAAGGTAAAGGTCTTCTGGGAGGAAAAAGACGGGAAAGACGAGGTGGCTTTGCTCGATAGCTAGCTTGGAAATCAAAAAAATGCTCTAATTTCGCATTTTAATGCAACTGAGTACCAAACATCTTCTAGGCATTAGAGATCTCCAGCCCGGCGACATCCAGCTTATTTTAGACACCGCCACCCAATTCAAAGAAGTATTGCAGCGACCGATCAAGAAGGTCCCCACACTGCGCGACGTGACCATCGTCAACCTCTTTTACGAGAATTCCACCCGCACCCGCATCTCCTTTGAGCTGGCGGAAAAACGCCTTTCGGCGGATACCATCAACTTTACTGCTTCCGGCTCCTCGGCGGCAAAAGGCGAGACCCTCCTGGATACGGTCAATAATATCCTGTCGATGAAAGTGGATATGGTCGTCATGCGTCACAGCGCCAGTGGCGCCCCGCATTTCCTGGCCAAACACATTCCCGCCGCCATCGTCAACGCCGGCGACGGCATCAACGAACATCCGACCCAGGCCCTGCTGGACGCCTTCTCCATCCGCGAAAAACTGGGCGCCCTCGCCGGAAAAAAGATCGCCATCATCGGCGACATCATGCACTCCCGCGTGGCCCTGAGCAATATCTATCTCCTTAAAAAAATGGGCGCCGAGATCACCCTCGCCGGCCCCCCCACCCTGATACCGGTACATATCCGCGAAGCTTTCGACGTCAGGGTGGAATACAACCTGCGTAAGGCCCTGGAATGGTGCGACGTGGCCAACGTCCTGCGCATCCAGCTGGAACGGCAGAACCAGCCGTTGTTCTCTTCTCTCCGGGAATACAGCCTGGCCTATGGCGTCAACAAACGCCTGCTCGATAGTCTTGACAAGGAGATCGTGATCATGCACCCCGGTCCTATCAACCGCGGCGTAGAACTGGACAGTGATGCAGCCGATAGCAAGCAATCCATCATCCTCCACCAGGTAGAAAATGGCGTCGCCGTCCGCATGGCGGTACTCTACCTGCTGGCAGGCGGGACCACCAAACCTGATTCGAAATCATAAATTCAAACCGCCGTCTTGCTTATGAAATCTGTTAAAGAACGTGTAGGTCTTTTTCCCGGCACATTCGACCCCATCACTATCGGACACCAGGACATCATCAACCGTTCGCTGCCGTTATTCGACAAGCTCTTTATCGGCATCGGCCGCAACGTCAACAAAGAACCGATGTTCTCCGTCGAACAACGGCTCGAATGGATCCGCGAGATCTACAAGAACAATCGCAAAGTAGAAGCCGTCGCCTTCGAAGGGCTCACCATCCGCTGCTGTCAGCAGGTAGGCGCCAATTTCATCCTCCGCGGCATCCGCTATGTGAACGATTTCGAATACGAAAAAGCCATCGCCGACATGAACCGAAGCCTCGATGGTGACATCGAGACCATATTCCTCACCTGTCTCCCGCAGTATACCTCCGTGGCTTCCACCCTCGTCCGCGACGTCATCAAGAACGGCGGCGACGTCTCCCAGTTCCTCCCCGATGTAGTGGCAGCCTCCCTTCATCAAAAAAAACACCGCTGATGGCTATCTGGTACGACCCGTCCACTACCACCCCCGACCAGCTCAACCCGTTGAGCAGCGGCACCATGGGGGAACACCTCGGCATGGAGATCATCGAGGTCGGTGAAGATTATCTCAAGGGCCGCATGCCTGTGGACCATCGTACCTGCCAGCCCTATGGCCTGCTCCACGGCGGTGCCTCCGTAGCCCTTGCCGAGACCCTCGGCAGCGTGGCCTCGGCCTTCGTCGTAGACCGCAGAAGATATAACTGTGTGGGACTCGAGATCAATGCGAACCATGTCCAGGGCGTCAACAAGGGATTCGTGACCGGCATCGCCCGCCCCGTTCACCTGGGCAGGACCACCCACGTGTGGGATATCCGGATACACGACGAACGCGAAAAGCTCGTGTGTATCAGCCGGCTTACCGTGGCTGTCATTCCCCGGCCGCATGTTCTACCGCAGCAATGACGTCGCGGATGCTTGGAAAGGTATGGTGCAAGACCCCGTCGAACCCGCCTGGGCCCACCCACTTCAGCTCGGTGATCTGCTCCTCCTGCTGCGGCTTCAACCCCGAGGTATCGGTCACGCGCATGCGAAACCAATGGGTCTCTTTTAGGATATGCTTGCCGTTCTCATCATAGGTATGATACGTGACCAGCAACGGACCGTCCAACTGCACCCGCGCCAAACCTGTCTCCTCGCCCACCTCCCGCACCGCACACTGCTCGATGGTCTCCCCCGGGTCCAGCTTGCCTTTGGGCAGATCCCACACGCCCCGGCGTAACATGAACAGGTATCGGCCCTCGCCATTCCGGACCAACCCGCCCCCTGCTTTTATCAGCAGGAATTTCTTCCAGAAGGCTTTCCGCAGTTCCTCCAGGTCGGCATGCACAAAGATGCCGGCATGGACTTTGGGTTGCCGCATCTCGTGGATCATCGCATTCACCGTGTGATGCGAGAAGTCGTCGATGAACACGGCATCGTCGTGATGCGTATAGGCCTGGATCTCCGGCGTCATCACATTGCACAAAAAAAGCGGCTTATCGTTAAAGTAGATCTTGAAGTACATAGAGGGGTGTGTTAGCCGCAATTTACCTACTTTCGCATTATGGCAGAAAAGATCACCACTACCAGCGGGAAAGCGGTAGCCGAAAAGCTCCTCCAGGCACAGGCCGTCAAGCTGAGCCCCCGTCAACCGTTTACCTGGTCCTCCGGGTGGAAAAGCCCCATTTATTGCGACAACCGCAAGATCCTGGGCTTCCCCTATATCCGCGATTTTATCAAGTCCGAAATGTGCAATGTCATCTTTGCCCAATTCCCCGAAGCGGCCCTCATCGCCGGCGTAGCTACGGCCGGTATCCCCTGGGGCGCGATGGCGGCCGACCAGCTCAAGCTGCCCTATGTTTATGTCCGCAGCAAACCCAAGGAACACGGTCTCGGCCAGCAGATCGAAGGGTATTACCAGCAGGGACAACCTACTGTGGTCATCGAAGACCTCTTGTCCACGGGAAAGAGCAGCCTCCAGGTAGTCGACGTCCTCCGGCAGGAAGGAATGCCGGTACTGGGCGTGGTGTCGATCTTCAATTATGGTTTTACTACGGTCAGCCGGGCTTTTGAAAAGGCCGGCGTCCTTTACGTCTCGCTTTCCGACTACCCCACGCTGATCAGCCTGGCCCTGGAAAAAGGCCTCGTTGGCCCCCAGGAACAGGACGTTCTGCTGAAATGGAGCGCAGATCCCGCGGCTTGGCAGGGCTAGCGATTTTTCGTATCTTACAGTATCTAATTTCCATTACATATGAAAAAAATGCAATTCCTCCTGCTTGCCTTCTTCGCCTTCATCGGCTCGGTATCGGCCCAGACACCCGTGAGAAAAACAGTGGTTATCAAAACGCCTACTGTACAATGCGAAAAATGCAAGGCCCGTATAGAGAACTATATGAGCCACGAAGACGGCATCGAAAAGATCAACGTAGACTACAAAAAGAAGATCACTACCGTCACCTTCCTCACCGACCGCACCAATATCGAGAACATCAAAGCCGATATCGCCAATGTCGGTTATGATGCTGATGATGTCACCGCCGAACCCGATTCCTACAAACGTCTTCCCACCTGCTGCAAGAAACCTGCAGACGGCGGCGGCACCCCTGCTCACTAGAGGGGCACCGTCACACGTAGCACGACATTTCTCCCCAGATCATTCATATAATACCGGAACCGGTTCAGGTAATCCCGGTACGAGGCATTGGTGAGATTGGTCGCCGACAAGTTAACATCGATCCCTTTCTTTCCCCATGGCAGGGAACAGCCGGCGTCGGCAGCCCAGAGGTCATACCCTGCCGGTGGCGGAGTATAGTCACTGTTAGGCGGGACCCGCGTTTGCTCAGCCACAGCCAGATTCCCTACCCCGATGTGGAAATTGCGCACCCGGCCAATGGAGTCCCAGGTATAGCGGATGGAGTTATCTGTCCTGTCCGCCGGGATGAACACCAGCCAGTTGTGGATCGTTTCATTGTGGGCCCGCACGATCGAGCTCTTGGAGATCAGCGAAAAATGCGGCGCAAAATTATACGTGACGCTCAGGTCTAACCCTTCGAACAAGGCGTTGACCTGGGTATAGGTGAAGGCCGGGAATGCCCCCGTGGCCGTTTGTACCGTAGAAAGATCGGGTTTCAGATAGATATAGTGATGGAAATAGTTGACGTAGGAACCGATCTCCGCTACCAACCCGGATGTGCTGTAGGTAAAGCTCAAATTGTTATTGCAGGCCTGCTCCTGAGTCAGGCTCGAGTCCCCGATCTCCCAGGACGCCGCGCTCTGGTGGATGCCATTGGCGAAGAGCTCGATCACCTGCGGCGGGCGCCAGGCCGTACCGAAGTTGTACAACGCGGAGAACCGGCCGGAGAACTTATACTGCACGCCAACATTGAACGTACTGTTCTTCCAGTCGTAGGTAGGCCGGAGTTCTTCCGTGGGATAGTTGGGATTTAGCGCATAGGCGCGTAGCCACCGGTAATCATACCGCGCGCCGGCTTCGAACAGCCACTTACCCGTTTCGTATTTTTCTATGGCAAAGAGGCCGCCCCCGTAGTCCACAAAATTGGGGATCAATTGATAGTAGCTTGTACCCTGCTCATAGTTGCCATGCGTAATTAAATTGAGCCCGATGCTGCCATTGAGCTTACCGGCAATCGGCGCATGCTCCCAGAGAAGGTCGACGGTCTGGGTATTCAGCTCGAAATCCAGATCCGGGATATTATCGGCATTACCCCGGTTGTTATAGCTGACGTCGGCATCGTATTCTTTTCGGACGTTTCGCTGCCATGCATAGGTCGCTTCCAGCTTCCCGGCGGGACCGAGATCCAGCCAGCCGCTGGTCTTCAGGAGCTTGTGATCCACCGTTTGATAGGGTCGCGCAATATCGTAGGTGAAATGTGCCGAATCGCTGGGGATGCTCCGGGCAAAGGCCTGGTAGAGATCGGCTTCCGACCCGACTACCGAAGCCGTGGCGATGCCGATCTTCGTATTGAAATCGCTGAAGTACAGCTGGCCGCCAAAATGCGATTTGGTATACTGTACGGTGGCGGAATAATCACCCTCTACATAACCGGTATTACCGAGATAGTAGGTGGGTGCCCGGGCGTTGCCTGCTTTTTTTAGTGTCCCCTGAAGCCGCCAGCTCAACCCCTCGAGCGTTTTGCTGCCCGGGGCCCCTTCCACCATGGCCGAGGCGGCACCGATCCGGCCATTCGTCATACCCACGGCATTCACCTCTCCGTCCACTGTCCCTGGCAGGGCCGGAAGGTCTTTAGGATCGACCAGCACCACTCCGCCGATGGCATCGGAACCATACCGGATACTGGCGGCGCCCTTTATCACCGACAATTTCGTGGCGATAAACGGATCGATCTCCGGCGCGTGGTCGTTGCCCCAGTTCTGTCCTTCCTGCCGGACCCCGTTGTTAAGGATCAAAATGCGATTACTGTATACGCCATGGATCACCGGCTTCGAAATGGACGGCCCGGTCTGCAGGCTGTTGACCCCGGCGATGCTCTTCAACGACTCGCCCAGGGAAAGACCGCGGATCTCCTGCAAAGCCTTCCCACCCACCGAATCACTGACGACAATGCTCAGCTCGTCTTTCTTCAGCCGCTGAGCAGTGACCGTTACCCCCTGTAGCTCCTGCGATTGGTCGACCAGCAAAAAGCGGTAGGCGATCTTTCCATTGAAGGGCAGCGTGGTGTCGATAGTTCTGTAGCCGACATAGCTCAGCGTGATCCTCAACGGACCGCGGCAAAGGCTATCGATGGAGAACCGGCCTTTGCCGTCCGGAATAACCCGGCGGCCCGTCGCCGGAAGAAACACCGTGACGTCGCCAAAAGGGATATTGGCCGTATCGGCGGAACGGACCACGCCTCTCAGGGTCAGGTTACAGCCGGGTCCTTGCGCCCGCGCCCAGCACACGGATAAACAACACGCGAAAAAAAAGAAGCATTTTTTGAGAACCATACCGGGAATGATAAAAGCCCGTCAAAGAATATTGACGGGCTATGACGAATTAAGATGATTTATGTTTATGCCCGAAACTATAGGATATACCCGCCGCAACGTTCACGCTTTCCAATGGCTGGTCATACGTATATACCTCCCTTCCGGCATTGGTGATCCGCTGCGTATTGTTGATCGTGAAATCGGGTTTCGTATAAAAATAATCGGCCTTCAGGTTGACCGCTATACCCCGAAAGACATCATACCTGAAACCTACGCCGAGGTCGGCGGCAAAAGCGATCTTGGAGGCGGAATATTGAATGGCAGGAGGATCGGTCACGCCCCCGTCCTCTATGTTTACATAGATCTGCGGGGTCTTGGCGTCCGCAATCCCTACCAGCGCCCTGGCCGTCAGCGACAGCTTACTCACCAGCGGGTAATTGAAATACACACCGGGCATCACGCTCCAGACCTTGTAATTGGTCGTATAGGTCCTGGTGGTATCTACATCAAACGACTCTTCATAGCCCTGGGATAAGGAGTCGATACCCTTCATATTGTAAGTGCCGTATCTGAACATCCCGCCGATGCCGAAATATTTGCTAAAGAACCAGGCGCCGTCCGCGGAAAAAAAGCCCCCTGTGTTCGCATAACCATTGACATCGGACTTCGTTCCGTTGAGACTCTGTAAAGAACTGGCGGTGGAGGTATTTCCCCAGTTCCCCAGCGGGATGGAAACCCCGCCGTCCACTTCCAGGATAGTCGTTCCCTTTTGGGCCTGGGAGGCCACGCTCGTGCATATGGTAAGTGTCAAAAAAAATAGCCTGGTTATTCTCATACGAATAATTTTTTTAGGTTGATAGACATTCCTTTTCTCAATGGATAGTTACTGCATAGGTGACATCGAAGTCGGTGGAGCCGGGCGGATAGGTGCCGTTCTTCGCATTGGGCTGGTGTCTCAGCACAACCCGCAGAATTCCGGTACTGGCAGCGCCGGTTACCAGCTGGTCCTGCAGACCGATCTGCAACGGAGGATTGTTGTCATCCATATCGGTCCTGGTCACCGTCAGGTTCAGCGGGCTGGCGGTGCCGGGTGGTATTACGATCTCATTTATGGACATGCCGCCCGCAGTCGTATCGGTGGCATCATTGGTGATCCAGTAGGACTGAGGGATATCCGTGGTAGTATTGCTGACAATGATGTTGGAAGCCAGGATAGGGGAAGGCTGGAAATAGAACAGGTGATAGTTCTCTCTTTGCAGGATCTCATCGCTCACCGAATCCACCGGGTTCTTTGTCGAATCCAGGATGATGACCCGGGCATTATAGGTGGAATTCGCTTTGAGGTACAAAAACGCATTGTTGAAATAGGCCGAATCTACCTGGTAGGTATGCGTATAAGGGCTGATCTGGCTCCAGCTCCCGGTGTGCACGTCGGTGGGGTCATTGGCGTTGACCAGGTACAATTGCACCGTCGTCAGGAATTCGTTGCCGGGTAAGGAGGGGGTAACGGATGACGCTTTCTTATTACAGCCGGCGATCGCGCCCATCAGGACGGCAACAAGAAATAATGGAAAATAATATCGGGTTACAAAAGATAGCTTTTGCATGAAGAGTAATTTAATAGATAAAGCGTGTAAGTACAACGACGCATACTGATAACCGTTACCATAAAAGGCACACGGTGTCCCGTGGGCGGGCCGGAAGCGGTACGTGTGTATAAAGAAAAGTTCCGGCCTTCCGCCACACTCGCCGAACCCAAAGCCAGCGTAGGCATCTTCGCCTTCTGTTCCGAAGATCCTAAAAAGGCGCAGGAGATCCAGGCCCTTGTCGACTACCGCCTCCTGGGTTTCGAAAAAGGCCGCTATGACGAGATCCCCACCGTAGCCGCGGCTACCGCCTATGAATATACGCCGGCAGAATACCAACGCGTCCTCTACAACCGCCAGCGTACCGCTATCGGCACACCCGAGCAGCTGCGGGCAAAACTTGCAACCATCGCTACCGATTTCGGCGTCGACGAGATCGTCATCTCCACGTTTACCGAAACGGCCGAAGATCGTTTCCACTCCTATGAATTATTGGCCGACCTCTTTGCACTTCGCCCGCGGGAAATCCCTACCTTGGGCGAACATTTGCAATCACAATGAGACCAATCCTTGCGTACCGCTTTCTGCTTTCGTTGACGATCGGCGCACTTGCCGCCTCGGCGCAACCAGCGCACGCACAGCCGCGCCGTCCCAACATCATCTTCATCCTCGCCGACGACCTCGGCTATGGCGACGTCGGTTACCAGGGCCAGCAAAAGATCCATACACCCAATATCGACCAACTGGCGGCCGACGGCATGCGTTTCACTTACTGCTATGCCGGCACCGCCGTCTGTGCGCCTAGCAGGGCCAGCCTGATGACCGGTCTCCACACCGGCCATACTCCCATCCGCGGCAATCGCGGCTTCAAACCGGAAGGACAATACCCGCTCCCCGATTCCAGCCTGACCATCGCTACCGTCCTACAAAGCCACGGTTATGTCACCGGCGACTTTGGCAAATGGGGCCTTGGCTACCCCGGCTCCACCGGCACCCCCAACAAAAAAGGCTTCACGGATTTCTTCGGCTATAACTGTCAGACCCTCGCACACAATTACTATCCTGACCATCTCTGGTCCAATACCGAAAAGATCGAGCTCCCGGAAAATACCCGGGCCGGCGGCAACGACCGCGTCTACTCCGCCGACCTCATCCATCAGCATGCGCTACAGTTCCTCAAAGCAAACAAAGACCACCCTTTTTTCCTGTGGTTAAGCTATACCCTGCCCCATGCCGAGCTGCAGGTACCCCACGACAGCGTGTACGCGGGCTATCTCGCGGAATTTCACGATAGCCTTCGCGCCGCCTACGCTGCGATGGTGACACGCCTCGACCGCTATGTCGGGGAGGTGAGAAAACAAGTAAAAGCCCTCGGCATTGCAAACAACACCTTGATCCTCTTCAGCAGCGACAACGGCCCGCACCGCGAAGGCGGGAACGACCCCGCCTACTTCAACAGCAGCGGATCGCTCCGCGGTATCAAACGCGATCTCTATGAAGGCGGCATCCGCGAACCTTTTGTCGCCGTATTCCCCGGCGTTATCCGCCCCGGCACCACCAGCGGGCGCCCCTTTGCCTTCTGGGACCTCTTCCCCACCTTCGAAGCCGTCGCGGGCATCCCTATTTCCAAACACATCGACGGCTATTCGATCCTGCCCGTACTCGAAGGGCATCCCGAAAAAGCCAAACAGCACGATTATTTCTACTGGGAATTTCACGAGAATGGCGGCCGCCAGGCCGTTCGCTGGGGCAAGTGGAAAGGTGTCCGGTTGAATGTCAATACCATCGCCGATCCACACCTGGAATTATATGACCTGGAAAAAGATCCGCGGGAGACGACGGACATCGCCGCACAGCATCCTGATACCGTGCAGCACATAAAGGAGATCATGACGCAGGCCCATCAGTCTGCTACCGACTGGCCGCTGCTTGCTTCGGAACTCAACGGGAAGACCCCGCCCCGGTAGATTCTCTTACCTCCAGCTTAGCCGGTAACATCACCCGGTCCTCCGGTGTCACAATGTATTTCTTCTCCAGCCGCCGGAACAGGATCGTCGCTGCTTCTTTGCCCATATCGAAAGCCGGCTGCGCGATCGTCGTCAACGATGGATTCAGCAGCGAAGCCGTGACCAGGTTCGAAAAGCTGATCACCTTTACATCCTCGGGAATCCGCAACCCCAGCTCGCGACAGACATGATAGACCTGCACCGCCAGCTTTTCCACCGAAGCAAAGACCCCATCCGGCCGATCCTCCCCCGACAACAGCGTCCGGATCATCCGGTAGTTCGCATCGTCATCGCTTCCACAGTGAACGATGCCCCCGTCCCGGTCGTACCGCCGCAGGGCATCCATATATCCCTGCTGCCGCTTCAGTGAAATGCTCAGGCTCATCGAGATCGTGAGATGCGCGAGCCGCCTGCACCCTGCTTTGACCAGGTGCTCAGTGGCGACAAAACCGCTTTCATAATCGTTGGTCATTACCTTGGGTGCCGTGATCCCTTCCGATACCCGGTCAAAAAATACCATCGGAATATTCCGCTGCTGCAATTCGACCAGGTGTCGCGTGTCCTGAGCCGACCCGCAAAGCGATAAGACCACGCCGTCCACGCGTCCGCTTTGCAGGCTGGACGCAATGGCCACCTCCTCCGCTACGTCTTCATTGGTGAGATAGATCAGCACGTGATACCCTTTTGTCCGTGCCACGGTCTCGATGCCTTTGATCGCCAGTGCAAAGAAATTGTTAGCGACCTCGGGGATCACGACGGCAATAGTACGGCTGCGATGTTTACGAAGACTGCTGGCGTAAGGATTGGGCTGAAAGTTCATCTTCTTTGCCAGTGCAAAGACGCGTTGTTTGGTGGGGGTGCTGATCTCCCAGCTGTCCCGCAAGGCGCGGCTGACGGTAGATACAGACAAATTGAGCTCCCGGGCTAATTGTTTCAGGTTAACCGAGTTCATAGACAAGCGATATGTTTTGAATGGTCGCCGCCCACGCGGCTGAACCCGAAAATTACACAATCCCCATCCCACCCCGGACTTTTTTTACGAAAACGTTGTAGTTGAATTTTCGGATTTTCTTCGCAACCGTTTCCGTAAATAAAGCCTCCGGCCCCCGCCTGTTTTCCTGAAAGTTTTCTCCAATTTGGCATCGGAAATATCTACAAACCCACTCAAAAACTAGCTATTATGCTTATGCGAAAATTGCTTTTCGTGCTGGCACTGACGCTCATTCTCGGACCAACGCTGCAGGCGCAAGTCAGGACCATCACCGGAAAAGTCGTTTCTTTAACTGACAACAAACCTATTGCCGGCGCTACGATCTCGATCCAGGGCGGAAAGAGATCGGCCAGCGTCGCCGCCGGCGAGGACGGTTCCTTCACCATCGAGACGCCGAAGGGTCATTTCGTATTGGAAGCCTCGGCCGTCGGCTATGAAACAAAAGTGATCCCGTACAACGGTGGCGAGAACTTCATCGTCGTCTTAAAAGAAGCTGCCAAAGGCCTCAACGAAGTTGTCGTGGTAGGGTATGGTACCAGCAAAAAGAAAGACCTCACCGGCTCCGTGGGCCTGGTTCCATTGGGTAATACCGCTCAAACACCGGTGACCGGCACCAGTCAACTACTCGAAGGAACAGTGGCAGGCGTTCAGGTGACCCAAACCAATGCCCAGCCCGGCTCCTCCTTCATGGTCCGCGTCCGCGGCATCAACTCCATCTCCTCCGGCAGCGACCCGCTCTATGTCATCGATGACTTTCCCGGCGCGGATGTCACGGCGATCAACCCTTCGGATATCGCTTCCATCGACGTACTCAAAGACGCCTCTGCCACCGCCATTTTCGGTAGCCGCGGAGCTAACGGCGTCGTGATCATTACGACGAAAAAAGGAACCAGCGGCAGGAACGCCGTGACTGCGGATGCCTACACCGGCTGGCAAACCGTAGCGAGGCAGCTCCAGATGATGAACGCGCCCACCTTCGCTACTTACCTCAACGATGTAACAGCCACCAATAACGCCAACAACGGGACAGCTACTGCGCTGCCCTATACCCAGGCGCAGATCAACGCGATGGGTCCCGGCACCAATTGGCAGAAGGCGATCTTCCGCACCGCGCCCGTCTCCAACTATAGTCTCGGGTTTAGCGGTGGCAATGCGGACGGTCATCATTATCTTAGTCTCAGCTATTTCAACCAACGTGGCGTCGTCCTCAACTCCGGCTACCAGCGCGGTGTCGTCCGCTATAACATGGATCACCGCGTAGCCTCGAAGATCAAGATGGGATTTAACACCCAGGCCTCCTACGACTATCAGCAAAAGGCCAATATCAACACCAATGGCGGTAGTACCGGCGGCACCATCCTCGACGCCCTGCGGGCAAGCCCCATCATCCCCATCAAGGACAGCACCGGCAACTACACCTACCAAAATGGTCCGCAGCCCTATGTCGACATCCTGGGTAACCCTGTGGCCGCCGCTGCCAATAATACGGACAAGGGCAACAACATCCGCCTGCTGAGCAATATATTCGGTGAATACGAGGTGATCAACGGCCTAAAGCTCCGCGCCAATTTCGGCGGTGAGCTGCTCAACTACCGCGAAGACATCTTTCGCCCGACGACGACCTATCTCGGCGCCAGCACCAACGGCTATGCGGCTGTCAATACCAATAACAACTACGATTGGCTACAGGAGTACACCGCGACCTATGACAGGACCTTCGGCATCCATGCGATCAACTTCGTAGGTGGTTGGACAAACCAGGAGTGGACCTATCGCTCTGCCAACGTCACCGGTACCACCCTCAGCTCCAATAGCTATGGTACCGACAACCTCGGCGTCGCCGGCTCCGTCACCACCAGCTCCAACAAGTCCGTGAACTCGCTCGTATCCGGCCTCGCCCGCCTGAACTACCGGCTGATGGACAAATACCTTGTCACCTTTAGCTGGCGCGCGGATGCGTCCTCCCGTTTTGGTCCCAACAACAAATGGGGGTATTTCCCCTCCGGCGCCTTCGCCTGGCGCGCCTCGGACGAAAAATTCATTCAGAAGATCACTGCCATCAGCGACCTCAAATTCCGGGTCAGCTATGGCAAAACGGGTAATCAGGACATCGGCGACTACAATAGTCAGTCTCAGTACGGCACCAACACCTATTATCTCAATAGCGCCCGTGTCGTAGGTATCTCGGCCAACAACCTCGCCAACGCCGATCTTCACTGGGAACAAACGGCCCAGTTCGACGCCGGCTTCGACCTCGGTCTGTTCAACAACAGGGTCTCCCTTACTGCCGACTACTACAACAAAAAAACGACCCAGCTCCTTTATAACGTGCCGTTGCCTTCGACCTCCGGATTCACCAACCTGCTCGAGAATATCGGCGCCTTGCGTGACCAGGGCGTTGAATTCCTGCTGACCACGAACAACATCGAGAGAAAGACCCTGCACTGGACTACAACGATCAATTTCTCGCTCAACCGCAACAAGATCCTCAGCCTCGGGAACACGACCTACCAATACGTCGGAAGCGTGAGCACCAGCCTGTTCCCCAGCGGAGGCCAGGTATCCAGCATCCTGCAAGACGGTAAGCCCATGGGTTCCTTCTATGGCTATAAATTCCTGGGCATCTGGCAATCGCAGGACCAGATCACGAAAAGCGGCACCAAAGAAGCAGTCCGGCCTGGCGACCCGCACTATGCCGACATCAACGGCGACAGCAATATCACGGCTGCCGACCGGACCATCATCGGTCATGCGCTGCCTAAATTCACCTATGGCTTTACCAGTGACCTCTCCTACGGCCGCTTTAAGCTCTTCGTCCTCATTCAGGGTGTCTATGGCGACAATATCCTCAACGAGAACAGGATCGAGATGGAGAACGGAACGACCACAGACAACAAGTTCGCCTATGTGCTGCGTGACAGCTGGGTTCCGGGCAGCAACAACAACCGCCTGCCCAGCGTCGTCAGTACGCTGCGACGCACGTTGGGCGTGACCAGTGATATCATCGAGGACGGCAGTTACATGCGTTTCAAAACTATCACGCTTTCCTACGATCTGCCACTACCTAAGCTCACGAGTGTTTTCAAGTCAGCCAGCATCTATGTCACCGGTCAAAACCTGATCACCATCACTCACTATACCGGTTATGACCCGGAAGTGAATTCCTATGGCGATTCGAATACGTCACTCAATTCGGACTATAACCCCTACCCCAATATCCGGACCTGGCTCGCAGGTATCCGCTTAGGTTTCTAAATCACAAACTCAACAACAATGAAAAAATATCTCCTATTGCTTTTCGGTGTCGGCGTGATCCTCTCAAGCTCCTGCAAAAAGGAGCTCACCGAGACGCCCTACAGCTTCCTGACACCCCAGACCTTCTATAAAACGGCTGCCGACGCCCAAAGCGCTATCGACGGCGCCCTCTCGGCGCTTCAACCACAGGCCTATTATCAGCG
>DASYZH010000262.1:0-8045 GCA_035946435.1 Puia sp.
ATTAACTGACTTGTGGATTTGCCAACATGCTACACTCCCCGTTTGGTTTCCCTCTCGGATAAGTCGGCTGATGATTGACTTCTAAACACTCGTCAAAGAACTTGCTAATGTTCTATTTACTATATGCCCTTATGGGCGCACGTGGACATGCGGGTGCATCGTGTCCTTGTGCAGGATCACTATGTACTGATGCCGCTCAAAATCCAGCGCTTTCGCACAGTCCTGTGCGATATCCACGAACCGGCTTTTCGAGATCCTGTCCTCCGGGGGCAGACTCAGTGACAAATGAAAGGCCGGCTTGATGACATTCAAGTTCTGTTTTTGTACTTCCCTGAACTGCCGGGTAAGCTGCGCTATATTTCCGTAACACTGGTGGTAGTACAAGATCTCCGCGCGGTTCCTGGTCTGTCGGCGGTCCTCTTTCACCAGTTCTTGCTTTCGCTCTTCCCCGATCTCCTTGTCTTGCAGACAATAACCCAATGCCCCGCCGAACGAAGAAGCGAATCCAATGTGTCCCATCATGATAAATGCTGTTTAATCTGTTCGAGAAATTCCTGCAACGACCGGCACACCTCCTTGAGTTGCGCGCGTTCCAGGGCATTGAGCTCATCCCCGTCCAGCCGTTTGCGTGCTATGACTTCCAATAGTCCGCATACCTCTGCGAGCTGTCCCTGAAAGGCCAGCACCTCTGGTGGCAGACTCCTGTCCTTATGCGTAAATCCCTGGAGTGCCCCTTCGCGTACATAAGCCGACAAAGACTTACCTGTTTTTTTTGCGCAGGATCTTATATACACTTTCTCCGCCTGCGAACAACGAAACATCACGTCAAGCTTTTTGACCCGTCTTCGATTTGAATACATAAAAAAGTTTAGTAGAGCGTGCCAACATCCATGCCCAAGCGCCGGAATTTCGTCATGGATACATCATGGATTGGCTAACGGCTGCGTGGGTTTTGATCACTGCCCGAAAAAGTAGCGGGTCAAGGCCTCCTGCAAGGCCGTGACCCGGGCATCATCGCGCATGGCCTGGTTGCACCCGGAAATCTTCTTCTGCAGCGTATTCAGCTTATAGTCACGCAGTTCAGCGATCTGTCGCAGGATGGCCGCCAGGTCTGTGGTACTGAAATCGGTGAACAAGGTCTCGCCGGTCTTCCCCGGAGCCCGAAGGTCTTTCAACAGGATCAGCAGCTGGATCAGTCGCTCTGACTGCCGCGGATCCCGGATGACAATATTTCCGGCATACGACCGGGCCAACTCTGCCAAAGATTGTTGGAATTGTTCGCTCACCGCATCCTGCCCATCTGTGGCAGACAACGCGGAAGTTTTGGCAGTATCGGGCGCTTCTTTTTCGGCCAGCCATTTCAGTATGACCGGATAAGCCGGCACACTATCCTTTGGATATTTCTTTATATGGGCCAGCCGGCCCTCGATCTCATAGCGCAAGAATCGCCGGAAATCCTCTTTGTCAGCATAAGCGGCATAATGAAAATCCAGAAACCTGGGGATATCATATCCCCTCATGGCGATCATCTTGTCAAAAGCTTCGACTTTGTAGCGGAGCCAACTGGGCTCCCGCCGGAAATATAGAAAATGATCTTTCTGATAAGCGCCGATCTTATATTGGAAATAAGGGGTCAGCGGTTGCGCTGCGCTCTCGGGTGGAATCAAATGGAAAGCGCGCAAAAACGAACGTGGGAACAGGCGGTTAGTTAATTTCAAGGCCATAAAAGTTTCGATAAGATAAGAGACCCAAATTTACCCCTGGAAATCCGTTAAAATAGTAGCAGGGTGCTATTGTTTTTCTTTAATATTGTTTGTACATATGCAAAAGTCCTGGTATAGACCGATCCTCCCCCATGCCATCGCCGTGGGTGTATTCCTGCTCGTTAGTTTTCTTTTCTGCCAGCCTGCGTTCCAGCACAAAACCCTCAGCCAATACGACAACGACCAGTGGAAGGCCATGGCGCACAGCTCCTATGTCTATAAAGACGCCCATGGGCACTTCCCCCTTTGGATACAAAGCATGTTCAGCGGCATGCCGGGGTACCAGGTAGCCATGGACGCCCCCGCCCTCTCGCCGCAGTACCTGATCTACGATATCCTCACCCTTCACCTGCCCGATCCCGCCAACTTCTTTTTCCTGGGCTGTATCTGTTTCTATATCCTCGCCATGGCGCTTCGTGTCAACCCCTGGGTCGGCATCATCGGCGCCCTAGCCTATGCCTATACGACCTATAACCCCACGGCCCTCGTCGTAGGTCACGAGACCAAGATCCAGGCGATCCAGATCATGCCTGCCTTTCTCGCCGGTCTCCTCCTGATCTTCGAAAAACGCTACTGGCTGGGTACGGCGACCCTGGCCCTGTTCACCGCCCTCCTGATCGCTGCCAATCATCCGCAGATCAGCTACTACGCTGCCATCATCGCCGTCTTTATGACCATCGCGTACGCTATCCGTTGGATCCGGGCCCGGGACTACCGTCATCTCGTCACCGCAGGCCTGCTCACCTTCGCCGCCGCCGTCATCGGTCTTGCCTGCAACGCCGTGGTGATGTTCACGACCCTCGACTATGCCAAAGCCTCGCTGCGCGACGGCAGCGTGCTGGCCACCCCCGGGGGTAATGTGACCAAAACCGGTCTCAGCCAGGACTATGCACTTAGCTATAGCATGTACAAGACCGAGGCCTTCGAGCTCCTCGTCCCCAAGATCTATGGCGGCGGGGGGCACACCATCAACGCCATGATCAACCCGGATGATTCCAAAGCGATCGCCGACCTCCAGAACATGCCTCCCCAGGCAGCTGAATCGTTTCAGCAGCGCTACCTCAACTTCTACTGGGGTGGCATCTCTCCATATGGAACCGGTGGACCCGCCTACGCCGGGGCCATCATTTGTTTCCTCGCCCTGCTGAGCTTCTTCCTCCTGGACGATAAACATAAATGGTGGATCCTCGCCGCCTGCATCCTGGGCATCTTCATCAGCTGGGGCAGCTATTTTGTAGACTTCAACGCCGCGCTCCTCAGGCTCATCCCGGGGCTCAATAAATTCCGCGCACCCAGCGTCGCCATCTGTATCCCCAACCTGCTCTTGATCTGGCTCGCCATCCTAAGCCTCGATAAGCTCCTCAAGCTGCCCGCCGCAGACCGTGCCTCCACCTGGCAGCAATACAAAAAAGGACTCTATCTCACGGGCGGGGTTTTCGCGCTCCTGTTCATTTTTTATGTCAGCTTCGATTATACCAACCCCTTCGACAGCGAGCTCGCCCGGCGTTTCGCGGGCAATCCGCAACCCCAACTCCAGGAGCTCATTCACAATTTCATCCATGACCTCCGCGCCGACCGCCAGTCCATCTTCTTCGATAGCCTCGTTCGCAGCCTCCTCTTCATCCTCAGCGCCGCCGCCCTCGCCGGCCTCTGGATCAAAGGCAAGCTAAAACCCGTGATCGCCTTTTGGGCCATCGGCGCCCTGGCGGTCATCGATATCCTCGCCCTCGACACCCAATACATGAATAGCGACAGCTACCGCGAAGAAGAGGAAGCCCAAACACCCTTCACCGCCGGCCCCGCCGACCAGCAGATCGAAAAGGACACGACCTATTACCGCGTCCTGGACCTCCGGGAGGGCGTCGGCAATATCAGGAACCTCGCCACCACCGCCTGGTTCCATCGTTCCGTCGGGGGCTATCACCCAGCCAAATTGAGCATCTATGAAGACTTGCTCGAAAATCAACTGGAAAAATATCCGGAACAGGGCCAGTCCGTGGTCAATATGCTCAATACCAAATACTACCTCCTGCCCTCGGCTTCCGGCCGCGGCGACTCGGCTGCTGTCAACCCCAACGCCAACGGCCCCGTGTGGTTCGTCAAAGCCATCCGCACCTATGCTACGGCCCGCACGCTCATGGATGCGCTCACGAATCTCGACACGAAGGACACGGCCTTGCTTTTCAAAGATGATTCGGTGGGCATTGGCAAAGCGCTGCGTGACGCTTCAGCCATGACGGTCGACGATGTCCAGATGAACAAACCCAATATTTTCCATTCTCAAACAGACACTATCTATCTGACAAACAACGACAACGATGAGATGATCTACCATTCTGCTTCAACCACTCCCCGCTTCGCGGTCTTCAGCGAGATCTACTACAACCGGGGCTGGCATGCCTATATCGATAACAACGAAGTTCCCATCCTCCGCACCAATTATGTCCTTCGTGGTCTGGCCGTGCCCGCCGGTGAGCATACCATCCGTTTCGTCTTTCACCCCGCTTCCTACTACGGTGGCCGTATCATCCAAATCCTGGCCAGCATTTTGCTCTTAGGGCTCCTGGTGTTTGCGGCCGTAAAAGAATGGCGCGGTAAACTTAAAACAACCTAATTTCGCGTACCGTTTTAAATGGCTTAAGGCAGCTATTACTTTTATTCTTTATGGCTATTGCACTGTTCTTCGTGTGTCACTGGTTTCTGTCGCTATTTTCGCAAACATTCTTCCTGCATCGCTACGCGTCTCACAAGATGTTTAAGATGAATACCTTCTGGGAAAAATTCTTTTACACCTTCACCTTCGTCTCGCAGGGTTCCTCCTTCCTCAACCCCCGCGCTTACGCCATCCTGCACCGCATGCACCACGCGTACAGCGATACCGAAAAGGATCCCCACTCCCCCCATTTCATTGAAGACGTCTGGGGCCTGATGATCAAAACCAAGAACATCTATCTCGACTATCTCAAATACAAAAAGGAACCCGAACCCGCCTTCCGCGACCGCTATCCCACCTGGCCCGTAGTCGACCGGCTGAGCGATCTCTGGGTTACCCGTATCGCCTTCGGTGTGGGGTATACTGCCTTTTATGTGGCATTTGCTACCCACTGGTGGCTTTTTTTGCTGTTGCCGATCCACTATTTTATGGGTCCGATCCACGGTGCGATCGTCAATTGGTGCGGGCACAAATATGGCTATTCCAATTATGACAATCACGACCACAGCAAGAATACCCTGCCGCTGGACTTCCTGATGATGGGCGAACTGTTCCAGAACAACCATCACAAGAGCCCCAACGACCCCAATTTCGCCCGCAAATGGTACGAATTGGATCCCACGTGGCCCGTGATCCGGCTGTTGCACGCTATGCGCATCATCCGGCTGAGAAAGCAATAAACTGCTATCGCTATGTTCTTGACCATCGTGTGTTGCCTGGTTGCCTGTTGCGCCATCATGGTGGCGGTATGGTATTGGGCCAAACCCATCCAAAACACCGGGGTGGTGGACATCTTTTGGGCCTTCAACTTCGTCGTGATCGCTCTCATCCTGTATACTACAACACCCGGCTGGCTCCCCCGCAAATCCCTGCTCTGCACCATGGTGCTGCTGGCCGGTCTTCGCCTCGGCTCTTACCTGGGCATTCGCGTCATGGGCCGCCTCCATGAAGAAGGAGGCTGGTACCGGCAGTTCCGCAAGGCCTGGTACCCCTACGCCAATCGGAATTTTTTCTGGCTCTTTCAGGCCCAGGCCCTAAGCAATGTGGTGCTCGCCATTCCTTTTTTCGTCGTCTGCGCCAACACCCGCCGCGCCTGGTCCGGTTTCGAATTGGCCGGAACGGTCCTCTGGGTGATCGCCTTCCTGGGCGAATCCCTCGCCGACTACCAGCTGAGTGCCTTTAGAAAACGGCCCGACAACCGGGGTAAGGTCTACAACGCCGGTCTGTGGGGGTACTCCCGCCACCCCAACTATTTCTTCGAATGGCTGCAATGGATGGCCTGGTTCCTTTTCGCCCTCGGCTCGCCCTATGGCTGGCTGGCGGTGATCAGCCCGGTGATCATCCTGTGGCTGCTGCTAAAGGTCACCGGCGTCCCCAATACCGAAGAGCAGGCGGTCCGCTCGAAGGGTGAACGGTACCGGAGCTATCAGCGCGACGTGAGCGCCTTCCTGCCGTGGTTTAAAAAACAGCCCCGCACCAACCTTGTCTGGTATAACACGCTGCTGGAAAATGGCCGCATCCCCGACCCCGTGCTCCGGCTTGGCATCCGCCTGCTGCTCCGCCAACGGCTGCGCGAGGAGGCCAAAAGCAGCTCCGAGATCCGGCAGGCCCACTTCTCCGCCCTGATCCGGCAGCTAAAGGCTTCCCCCATCGCCGTCGGCACCTCCCGGACCTTCGGGCAACAGCACGAGCTCCCCGCCCGCTTTTTTGAATATTGTCTCGGCCGTCATCTCAACTATTCCTGCGGCTACTGGCTTTCCGGTACGGCCCACGGAGACCTCGACACCGCCGAAAAGAACATGCTGGAGCTCACCTGCCGCCGCGCCGGTCTTCGTGACGGTCAGGATATCCTCGAGCTAGGTTGCGGCTGGGGATCACTGTCACTTTTTATGGCCGAACGCTATCCGAACAGCCGTATCACCGCTATCTCCAACTCCCCCACCCAAAAGGACTATATCGACAGCCGCATTGGCGCCATGGGCATCACCAATGTGCAGACCGTCACCGCGGATATCAACGACTACGAGCTGCCCGCCGCCGCCTTCGACCGCGTCGTATCGGTGGAGACGTTCGAGCATATGCGCAACTATCAGCTCCTGCTGAAAAAGATCGCCGCGGCGCTCAGACAGGACGGCAAGCTCTTCGTGCATCTTTTCGCGCACAAGGAATGCGCTTATCTTTTTGAGAACAAGCTGGAGGCCGCCTGGCTGGGCCGCCACTTCTTTACGGCGGGCATCATGCCTTCGGACAACCTGCTGTTGTATTTCAATGAAGACCTCTCCGTGGAGGAACACTGGCAGGTCGACGGCACCCACTACGGCAAGACCGCCACCGCCTGGCTGCACCGGATGGATTACCATAAGGCCTACATCCTTCCCCTCTTCAAAAAAACCTATGGCGAATCCGAAGCCGCCAAATGGTGGGCCCGCTGGCGGCTCTTCTATCTTGCCTGCGCCGAGCTCTGGAACTACAACAACGGCAGGGAATGGATCGTGAGCCATTACCTCTTTCACAAAACGGTCGTTCAACCACAGGAACCCGCGATCGTCGTACCTTTGGTTCATGAAAGCCATCTGGATCAGCAGTAAAGGCGGACCCGAGGTCCTCGAGCTCCGCGATACGCCGCAGCCAGTCCCTGCAGCCGGCGAAGTCCTCATTGCCGTAAAAGCCGCAGGCCTCAATCGCAGCGATGTCTATTCGCGCACCAGCAAGTCCTATGGCAAGGATCAACCCGAGATCCCCGGGCTCGAAGTCGCCGGCACTATCGTTGCGGTTGGACCGGCAGCGGGTCAGGTTGGTCCTACGGCGGTATCGGGAAGCCACTTTTCCGGCCCGGCGTCGAAAAGCCCGGGCGAGGCCCCGGCGCCCCCGCGCTGGAAACCCGGCGACCAGGTTTGCGCCCTCACTACCGGCGGCGGCTATGCGGAATATGTCGCCGTACCCGCGGGTCAGTGCCTGCCCATCCCCGCGGGCTGGAGCCTCGAAGAAGCCGCAACCCTGCCGGAAACGGTCTTCACGGTCTGGCTAAATGCTTTTCAGACCGGCGCATTGAAACGGGGCGAACATTTCCTCGTCCATGGCGGCAGCAGCGGCATCGGTTCCACCGCCATTCAGCTGGCAAAGGCCCTGGACATCCCCGTGTACACCACGGCGGGCACCGACGAAAAATGCCGCTGGTGCGAATCCCTGGGCGCCGCCAGGGCCATCAACTATAAAACACAGGATTTCGAGACGGAATTTACGGACATCGGCATCGACGTCATCCTGGACATCACCGGCGGCGACTTCACGCCGAAGAACCTGCGACTATTGCGCGAAGATGGCAGGCTCGTTTTTATCAATGCCATGCGCGGCGCCCAGTCCACTATCGATATTCCGCGCATCATGCAGAAGCGGCTGGTGATCACCGGTAGCATGCTCAAACCCCGGGACATCGCTTTTAAATCGACCCTTGCCGCCGAAGTAGAGAAACACGTCTGGCCGCTTATTGCAAAAGGTGCACTCCGTCCACGGATCTATGCGCGCTTCCCGCTGAGCCAGGCCGCCGAGGCCCAGCGGCTCATGGAAAC
>DASYZH010000263.1:0-14081 GCA_035946435.1 Puia sp.
TAAAGTCAAACGTACTATTGCTCCATCCGCCTCCGGTGTACTGCCTGAAATTGGCCGTTGTAAGCCGATTGACGGCATCGTAGCTAAAACCATAGGCCCGTTGCACCCCATCCCCTGCATTGCGCCATTTCTCGCCGGCCACATTTCCGCTTAGCTGCGCCGTACTAAACCCATAGTCATAATCCAACTCCATCCCGACCCAGTTACTGGCGCCGTTGATCGCATTTGCAAAATCCTTATTGATACCCCGAATCCAACCCCGGATATTGTAGCTGTACATCAGGGAATCCATTGGTGTGTTTGTGTAGGTATTGGGCTGGCTAAGGGAAACCCTTTTTTGTCCTAGATTTTTTTGCTTCAGTTCCCCCATCTCGTCATATTGGTTAGAAGAAAGAATCGTCGCCGGACTGTTTCCCACTTTCTTTTTCGTCTGAACAACGCGCCATACCGCATCGTAAGTCGTCTTTGTAGACACAATGTACTGCTGTGGATTACTCCCGCCTTTGCCATGTGCATCCAATGAGCTCACGATCTTGCCAGTAAAACTATATTGATTGATAACCGTATCCATCCCACCCGAATAGTTGGTGCTTTGCGTTTGTATCACCCGGCTTCGATCGTCATAAAAATTCACCTTGTATAGGTAGGTTATCGAGCCCAAAACATTTGTCTTTATCCCTGTCAACAGCCCATTGGTCATATTCGATGCCGTAAGGGCCTGCGGATAGGGAAAATTGTTATTATCCGGGGTGGCGAAATAGGTTGTATCGCTGGTATGCGTGGAGATGAAGGCGCTGCTCAATCCGCTACCGCTGCCACTTATCCAGGCATAAGTATCATAATAGATTTGGGTAAGGATCGTGTCGCTGCTCGTCGGGCTGGGATAATTTACCACCGACGCTGCTTGCGTTTGCTGATAGTTCCGATCCCCGGTGGTCGACCATACGCCTGTTTCCACCGGCCGATTAAGGGAGTCATACTGAGAGAATTGCCAGCTTCCACGCGCACGCGAGGCGCTATCCTGGGACATAACCATTCTGTCCCGGGCATCATAAACCATCCACTGCTCCCATGTACCGGGCACTCTTTTCACCGTCATCCGGTTCCGACCATCGTACTCGTAGCTAAAGCAGAGTCCTTGCGCTATGGAACTGCCCCTCCATGTAGTCCCATCGAAATTCCAGCCGTTTGCCTGCAACGCCTGCACGCCTTTGGGCTGGATTACCCAACGCAGGTTGCCTATGTCGTCATAGACATAATACGTGCACTGCCATCCAAAGGGCCCCGCTCCAGGCGAGGCGATAGCCTGCACCTTCTTCAATAGCACATGGTTGTCCTTGTCCTTATATTCTTGCGTTTGCTCGCCTCTTTCGTCCGTCGTTACAGTCTTGAACAGCTGTCCATATCCATAAAATCCCGAACTCGTCGGCGTCGCACCGGCCGTATAGCTGATCCGCCAAACAACGACACTATCGAACCCGGTATTGACAGCATATTGCGTTGCAATCCCCACTCCGCTTCCCGCCCAGCTGTTTCCTTCCGGATACATCGCCAGCGTCCTGTTAAGGGGCGAAGATTCATAGGACTTCTGCGTATAAAAAAACTTCTCCCCGTTGGGGTCGGCCGTAGGATTGTAGAACGCAGACATAAAGCTATTTTGTTCTCCAAACGCGTTGGACTTGAAATTTCCATCGCTTGTTACCGACACATATGGCAGGTATTTGTAAACTTCCCGGCCATAAACATCATACAACACCGGAGAGACCAGATCAAATCCCTTCGGACTAATCCCCTTGAAGACCGTTTGCAATGGTCGCCCCAACCCATCGAAGTATTCCGTTGTCTGCTTGACCTCGGATGCCGTCCGCAACGATGACGTCACCGCGCTGTCCATCTGGATCGGCTTTTCCGGCTCCCAGCTGCGGATATAGTTAAGGGCAATGCTATTGCTGTACGCCGAAGGGATCGGGTTCAGCAGTTGCGTCGTCGCATTCGGCACGGTCTGCGTCGTCGGCACGACCTGGCCATATCCCCTGACGAGGAATGTCAGGACGATTGTTGTCAGAATGGATTTGGATAGCGCGTATTTCATTGCCCTGGTTTAATAGTTTAGAGTTACTTTATTCGGTCGATCCGCATTTATAATTGCCGAACCTGGTCCTGTACCATTTGATCCATGGGATCCACAAAAGGCATAAAGAAGGCTACGACCTGGCCATTCGCGTTGATCAGATATTTCTGAAAATCCGCCTGTACCGGATGGCTCATCGTCCCGTTAAGGCTTCCATTCGCCAGCCAATTGAATAGCCCGGGCTGGCCCGTACCCGAAACGGGGCCCTTTGCCGCGATCAGAAAACGAACGTTGTATTGTGACGAAAGGAGATTTTTTAAGGTGGCATCGTCCGCCGGCTCGTTCCCAAAATCGTTACTCGGAAAAGCAATGACCACCAGGCTGTCTTTAAGCTGCTCATACAATTGCTCCAGGTGGGGAATCTGGTTGGCATAAGGGCTGCCGGATGCGATATTCACCAGCAGCATGTGCTTCCCCTTGAAATCGGAGAAATGGATCACCTTTCCATCGATACCCGTCACACTGAACTGATAAATGTCACCCGCCGGAAACAAAAGCCGGCACGCTAAGAAAAGTGCTAACATATTTTCTGTTTTTATATTTTTTAATTGCACGGGCCGGATGCCGAGCTGCTGCTGGTCACATTATACGTCCCATCCGAAAACAAATAGCCGTATTGCGTCACGCAGTTGTGCCCGTCGTAATATTGATTCACCATGGTATAGGTTCCTGTCTTACAAACACAGCTGATGATCTTCTGCGACGGCGGGCTGCAGGTCGTCGTGCACGTCCCATGGGAATTCGCGTAATTTTGCCCGTTGGCATTCACGTCATTTTGCGCCAGTGTATTTGCTGCCGCCAGGCTTGTCGTCGAAGAATATGTGTTCGCCAGCACAGTATAGGTCACGCTGGATCCAGTATATAAACAGGTGCAGTTGTTCCGCGAATAGGTTCCGCTGGTGGCCACGTTCCAGAACGTACACGTTCCGTTGGCATTGGCATAGTTCTGTCCGTTGGCATTCACGTTGTTGATGGCCTGCTGATTGGCATCTGACTGGCTAATTGTCGAAGAATAGGTATTCGCGGCCACCGTATAAGTCACACTGCTGCCCGTACCGCCCGTGCCGCAGTTGCTCCGAGAAAACGTTCCGTTCTCCACCACGTTCCAGAATGTGCATGTTGCATTGGCATTGGCATAAGCCTGCCCGTTGGCATTCACGGCATTGATGGCTTTCTGATTAGCATCCGCCTGGCTGAGGGTAGAGAAATACGTTCCGGCTGGTACCGTATAGGTCAGGCTGCTGCCCGTGCCCCCTGTTGCACAGTTGTTCCGCGTGAAAGTCCCGCTCTCCGGCACATTGTAATAGTACATACAGGAGGCGGGCATTCCGAAATAATTGTAACAGGTCTCCTTGAGAATATTTCTGTCCTGGTCCTCTACCAACCAGAGCCTTTCCAGTCCATCATACAAATAGTAGGTGATCTTGTTGCTAATATCGCACTCGCTGGTGATCCCCACTAGTGGTTCATACGTATAGGTCCTCATCTGCGCACCCTGCGGGTAAAGCCGCAACTCGTCGATATTTCCGGTCGTCCCTGAGACCGTAAGACCGCTGACCCCTGTTACTGTATGCTCATAATAGGTCCAGCTACCTTCCGTCTTTCCCTGGTGCATGCCTGCGCTGCCGGTAACGGTATAGCTGCCACCCGTACTCCAATAGGACACGATATAGGTTCGGGATGCACTCAACCCGCTTATAGTGATGGCGCCATTTCCGATAACATAAGATTTTCTTCCGGTGATCGCCAGCGTAACGCTATCCCGGCCTCCTGCGGGTATAGACCAGTTGCCCGTGCCATCCGCCTCGAAAGAAGTATAGGCGATGGATACGCTATCCCCATTGATCACCTCGGCCACGGGGTAGGTCGACTGGTAATCCCAGATATAATCGTGTTTCTCTCCCGCCGATTTCAATTGCTCCAGCAGGTTGCCCTTCACATTATATCTGGGAAAATAGATCCGGGTTTCGAGCGCATTACCGGCATTCTGCAGTTCGACATTATCCGGAAGTGGCCAACCGCCGGGTTCCAATTTGTAATTTGTCAGGGCTTTGTTCGATAAAGCGCTATGCGTGTATTTCTCTGTTTCCACCGTCAATCCCACCATATTTCGCACAACCATCGTATCCAGCGCAGCGATTGCCGAGGCCGTAAGTGGGATGCTGTTATTGATATCGTTCATCTCCAGGGCCGTTCGGCTATAGGCCATGACGCTATCTCCCTTGCTGTTGAAAGTAAGGGATCGCGTAGGTTCCATATTGGCCGTGTCGTCATAAAAGTACCAGGTGGTCATGCTAAGCGAATCCCCCGTTACGGTATTGTAGGTCTTCTCCACCCTGCTGGTCTTCTGAATGGCCTCGGTGTAAACGCTATAGAATATCCTTGTAACGACCTGGCTGAGTGTAGTATAAGTAGCAGGCCCGTCCATCATGCTGGTATAAGCCGCCTTATAGGCCGTGATCGTCCCTTTCGGAACATAGTTGTAGGTGTTCGTTACCTGCTTCACCGGTTGCCCGCTGGCCGTAAAGTCTGTTTGCTGCAGCAAAAGCCCCCGCTCGAAATCCCTTGTCGAAACATATGGATAGGGAAATCCCAGGGAACTGGCGATATTCCAGTCGGCAGGCGTCGTAAACTGTGATACGGTATACCCATCGGCCCCATTGAGTCCATACTGTGTAGTCACGGTCCCGTAGGCGGCGGTCCCTCCCTGGATATCCGACAATCCGAATTTCAACGCCGAACTACGGACATAATATTGATACTGATTTTGTAGACCTCCCGAACCATAAACATTGTCATATTGGAGAGAAAGATAGCTGGTGGAATCGATGGGGTTCATCACAAGTGCATTGGTGTATTTGAAATACCGCGGCTTGATGTTTCCCGTCACACTGTCATTGTCCACAATGCTTTGGATCCGGACCCCGCCGATCCATTTATTGTAGGTAGCATATCCTACCAGACCCTGATAACCATAGGAACAGGTAAGATCGACATTGGAATTCACATCGGCAAAATCGCCTTGTGGGGAGATACTGCTCACCGTTAGATAATATCGGCCCGGGTTAAGCAGCACGGTACTTGTAAAGGTGTTTCCGCTCTGCGTCTTATTTACCGAGATCGTTCCGTTGGTGAGGATATTGCCGAGTGAGTCTTTTACAACAACGCTGGCCAGGATAGTGGAGGTTCCATAGTCTTGCATGTACTCGGTGCTGAAGACTCCTTTGAAATTGAAAGACATGTACTGCGGATAAGGGATATGCAGCGTATCGGTTTGCGTATTCTCGAAATTCGACTGGTTGTAGGTAAGATAGAGTTGGATATTGTCTCCGACCCCGCCGTAAACCGGCCCCGTCGCCGGCACGCTATTCGGCTCATAGGTAAAAGTACTATATCCCCCCGTGGGGTAGTTTATCTGCGTAAGCATCTCCGCCATCATCGATGCGCTGTCGGGGTCGCGATTCGCCCACGGATAGCTGCCGGGGCTAAACTGGAGATTGCCGGGCATCAGGCTGGTATTGCCCGTAGCGCCATTGTAAAATCCCCAATGGTCCTGCGCATAGGAATGCCTGCCGGGTAAGGGCCTGGGATTGTACTCGAAGGTCCAGGTCTTCTGGACGGAGCTGTCTGTCACCGAGAGTTGCTGCATTCCCGTGAGATGGAGACGGGCGTTGTAAGTAGTGTCCGTATCGAAACTATAACTGGTGACCGCTGTCGAATAGGAATGCTGGAATTTATAATAGGCAATATATTTGCCCGCCTGTTTGGAAAACACCTTGATCGCCCCGATCGCGCTCCCACCGCTGATATCTTTCCGGGTCATCGAAGAGTCTCTGTAAACCTCCACGCGACACAGATCCGACTCGATGGTAGCCACGCTCAACTGTGTTGCGGAATACCGGTTGTACCCAGTCACGGCGGGTCTGGTTGGAGCAGATGTGCCGACGCGGGCATAGTCGGTGAACACCGTATTCTCGATGTTGTAGCTGCCGGAAGCCAGGGTATTGTAGGTAAAATTGATGGTCTCACCCGTGGGCGAGGTGATGCTTTGCAGGTACCAGGCCGAAATGAAATTGCCGCCGCTGTACACCTTACCCTGACTCGAAGATAAATAGTTAGTCCATTCCGTATAACTATTGCCACCTCCAAACACCAGCTTTCTTCCATCTTCCAGGATCACGGTAAATGTGGAGAAGTCAGTGCTTACCGTGATCTTAAGATTGCTAAAAGGTTGCGTCGCAATCGTGCCGTTTCCCAGGAACATAAACTTGTATGATCTCCCAAGTGCGCTGAACATGAAGACATCCGGGTCACTGTCCTGTTCTCCGGATACGACATTCAGGACGTTCGTCGTATCGTTGCCTGCGGGGGTCGTTCCCTGGGAGAGATCGCCGGGGTTGTTGTATTCGTTGCGCATATACAGATATCCGTCTTCGTCGGGCTCACCGCGTACCGATCTTGTGATCAAGCCTCCGGCCTGAAGCGACCAACCCAATCCCACCCATGAAGCAATACCCGACACTTTGTTGCCGCTGGCGTGATAGGCGATTGAAATGGGTACGGACATGCTCCGCCCCTTCAACTCATAGATCGGTATGTCGATCTTTGGGATGCCGGTATATAGATTCACGGGCCAGTCCGCATATTGGCCAAGGCTGGAGGCATTCGGCGAGGGGCCAATAACGCTTTGAAGCGTATAGGTCGTTGGAATATCAGGCGTATTCGTTTGGGCGTCGGACATATTCACGCCAAAAAGACACATCGATAGGAAGATGCCGGTCAAGGTTCTTGGGTTCATTCTTCAGGACGATTTAAAAGTTGAAGCCGATGCGGAATTTAAGGGGTTGCCCATGGGGCACTTCCCGCTGGTAAAGGAGATCGTATAGCAGTTGCAGACTGCCTCCGCGTTTGCCAATGCTGTATTTTTTAGACACGCCGATCAGCGCACTCTTTTGCCAGACATCCAGATTTGGTACATCCACCAGTCGCGCAAAAGCTTGATAATAGGTATATTCGAAGCCTCCCGTCAACCAAAGGCTTCCCTTCGCTTTAACATCCAAGAAACTTCGCAGACTCAACCCTTGCGAACTAAAATTAATCGAGCTCAAACTGTTTCCCAGCCCGAGCAAATACCCCGCCCCTATACCTAGCACTGCCTTGTCGGTAATTTTGTACCCCACCGTCGCAGCCAGTGTGCTGGTCACAGGCAGCAAACCGCTGTTGCCCGAATTCTGCATACTTAAACCAACCTGCAGACGTCTGAAGAAAGTCTTATTATGATTGCTGTTTGGTACGAAATCCGGCATCACCATATCTCCACTGGCAGTATTGAGCCCTAATCTTCCTGCCTTTGTTTTCAGTTGATCGAGCGCCGCCTGACCAGACTGCGCTTGTTGCTCCAAATAAGCGCCCGGATCTCCCCCTTCACCCGCATGTGCCGCTACCCCCTTGATCGCCTGCTGGACGTCCGAGCGAGACTGTAACCCGGCCAATGCCTGAGTCGTTCCCAGGCCCGGCGGTGGGGGGAACAACTGGGAAAGGTAACTGTAGTGTTGAAAATAACCCTGGAAAGCCGGGACCTGCCTGACCACCCCGACAATGGCCTCCACCATCTTTTGCTTATCGCTCCACAAATCTTTGTATACGGCCAGTTGCTGCTGGAAATAGAACATGTTCTTATTCATTCCTAACAGCCGTTTGCCGAAGGCGCTTCCATTAAGTTGCCCCTTGAGCCAATCAGCCCTATCCTTTACGAATTGTTGAATATTGCCCGCCTGAAAGAACCGCTCCTGCAATTGCTGCACTTGATTCGTCACCTTATCCAGTGATGCCCCGGATGAAAATATCTCCGGATGCTGACGTATAAACGAAAACCCCGTTAGCAGGGAATCCATAGAAGGAATATACTGCCGGCCGCTCACACCATTACCCACGCCGGGTATCACTTGTAGCTTCTCCATCCACCCGAGATATCTTTCCTTCGATCCACCGAACAAACGCGCCGCCTTTCCTGGATCAACAACCGCCAGCTCCCTGTTCAACGCATCTTCTTCCTGCATCATTCCTTTCAGAAGATGAGCCGTAGCAGACGTCACCTGCCGCTCTTGCCGGTCGGCCGTAGCACCCAATTTCTGAAGAACTTTTGGAGAAAATTGTCTAACACCGGAAGAATCTCGCTGGCTGAACGAAAAGAAGGACAATAGCGAAAGGCAAAGGCATAACAGTACACCCCTCTTCATACGTTAAGGTTTTGGGTCATTGATAGGTTATCAATTGTGTGCAACTGGAGAGTCCGGTTCAACCCCGGAGAGCGGACAGTGATGGATAGACGGAAATCTGGAGTGAAAGATTCGTTTGCGAGGGGTGGATTGGATGACTATCTGTCATCAGTAATCGGATACTAAACTAGATAATTGCTACAATTTTGCAACTGCTGGCTGAAAAATTTTTTTCGACACTAGGGCAAACACTTAGATGTCATATATATTGGTCATCGATGTATACTTGAGGAGTCCGAATCGTTTTTTGGCCTGTTTAGGTTTTGCATCGAGTTCATTTATCCATGTGATTAAACTTTCTTCTTAACCCGGCGCACAACAGGCACACAAAATAAATTTTTAATTGACAACCAATATGTTAAGATTCCTGTTCCGGGCACGAAATCGTGAAACCCGCTCTGGTAGCGGGTTTCGCTTTTGGAGCCAATTTTCCATCGGGCCTGGTTCATTCGAACACAATAAAATGAAGTTCAATTCCTGATAGGTCGACAGAAAAGGAATAGTCTAACTGCGCTTGAATTGTTTAAGATGGGCAACAAAGCGCCTCTTCCTTATCCAGGATATAATCGATGGCCTCTTTTGTCGACTTAAAATCTTCTTCTTTCACACCGGTTTTGTATCGCTGGTTGATAAAACGGATAAGAATGCCATTTAGATTGCTGTTATAAAAAGGCCATGCTGTTGACTTGTATATCCTTATCCTGGCCGCGGGGGTGGCCAAAATCATGAGGAAGTGATTCCTCCCGCTTTTTCTGACACACAAATGACCCACGCCATGACACATGAAATTCAAACGGTAATCCACAAACGATACCTCATTCTCATCCAGGGCAATTGTATCGCCAGTACCCCCACTACGGCTTCGAAAACAATCTACACTTACAAGAAGAAAAAAAAGCTGAAAAAAGAAGCGCACAAAGATGCGTTCTTATTCTCCTGCTACACGGGCCTTCGCTGGATCGACGTCAAGATCCTGACGTGGGGCGCCATCAAAGATGGCCAGCTTACACACCGCACGCATTATTCAACATAAAAACGAGTGAACCCGTAGTGCTCACGCTCCATTCAACTGCTGTTTCCATATTGGTCAAGCGAAGAGAACTCACCTCAGGCATCGCAGACGAAGGCGTCGTCCGGCTCTCCGCCAGGACGGATGCAACAAGATCATTGGCAGATGGATCCAGGATGCCGGTATCGGAAAACATATCACCTGGTCTTGCGCCCGGTTAAGTTTTTCCGTGCTATTGCAGGATGAAAAGGTTGACGACATCGGTCGCTTGATCAGCAAGCAGCCATCGCGAAGCTACCGTCTCCGGAGGCCTTGCCTTATTCCCTAAGGCCTTACCACGATCCCGGCATGACCGATCCAGCCCTATGAACCCGCAACTATTTAAGCCGACCTATCGATCGAGGAACAGGCAATTCATTACTATATCCATCGCTCATTTTCTTTTTCTGATCAATTCCAGCACACCATTGATAAACGTCAACGGGTGTACGGGATTTCCGGGCACATACAGGTCGATCGGGTATTTCTCCAGGAATCTTCTGTCGAGTGCCTGGCTGCCCGCAAAGATCCCCCCGCTGATGGCGTCCGTCCCCGCCAGGATAATGACCTTGGGATGCGGAATGGCGTCATAGCAAGTTTGCAACGGCTGAGCCATATTCTCGCTGACAGGCCCCATGATCACGATACCATCGGCATGCCGGGGGGACGCCACGAACTCGATCCCGAAACGCCCCATGTCGAAATTCACATTGCCGCAGGCATTCAGCTCCAATTCGCAGCTATTGTCGCCGGCAGCTGAGACCGCCCTGAGCTTTAACGAACCGTGGAAATAATCTGCGATCTCCTTGCGGATAAGGGCAACATTCAGCGGGACCGGGTGATCCTCTCCTTCTGTCACAACCAGCCCTTCCCGATAATTGGAGGCTATCTTATAGTCCTTTGTAAACGCGATCTTATCCGGGTATGCCATGGCACATTCCCCGCAAAAGGCACATTTCCCCAGATCGATAGAGACCGGATCACGGCCGATCGCACCGGTGGGGCAAAGCTCGACCAACTGTAGAACATCGACCGGGACATCGCTGATCACCGGGCGCCCGCGAAAAATACCGGGTACCTGAACCCTGGTAATATCCGGTATATATTGTTTACCCTGATGAAGTAGTATCCTGATATTGTCCAGCATAATAATAAATTATAAGTCGTGTCCGCAATAGCTGAGGTCAAAGCTTTTATTACAGATGGGGAAGTCCGAGATCTCATTGTTTCGCACGGCCAGAGCAACGGCCAGCCAGTTGTGCAGGGACGGGTCTTTTATCTTATAATGCAACAGTTCTCCGGTCTCGCCGGTGACGGCACAATGGCAGATCTCCCCCCGCCAGCCTTCCGTGAGCGAGAGGACAAACGAATCCGGGGCGGGATCGCGCAACGCGGCAACACCTCTGTTCGACGCGGCAACATCTCTGTTCGACGCGGCAACGCTCTTGTTCGACGCGGCAACGCCCTTATTCCCCCCGGACAGATCCTGTGCCCATGTCCGGATGTAGCTCATCGATTGTACGATCTCCTCCTTTCGGATCTGCGTCCTGGAATAGACATCTCCATGATGCTTAATGATCGGCACATGCCGCAGTGAGTCATATCCCCCAAAGGGGTGCGAATAGCGAATATCCCGCACAATGCCACACGTACGTGCCGTCATGCCCACAGCGCCGATGGATTCGGCTTGCTGCTGCGTGACCACCCCCGTCTTCTCCAGCCTGGCCAGCACCGTAGGAAGGCTTTTCATCTCCCGATACATCTCGGTGAGAGTAGGCTCATAAGCGTCCAGCAACTGCAGAAGTCTTTGAGCCAGAGGCTGCGTCAAAGGATAGTTGCTTCCACCAGCCCTTATCAACCCTTTCGACAGCCGGTTGCCGCACCATTCCTGCATGAAATTGATCAGCGGCGTCCGCAACCTCCCGAAAACGGCGCTGCCCAGCTGGTAGCCGATGTCGGTGCAGATGCCGCTGAGGTCACCCGTATGAATGGCAAGCCGTTCCAGTTCCAGGGCCACCGCACGGGCAAGGACCAGGTCGTCCGGCGCCCGAAACCCACAAAGACTTTCCCACAGCCGGGCGAAAGCAAGCGTATGCCCCACCACCGTATCGCCCGCGATCGATTCGGCTATAAGAGTACGTTGCAACAGCTTCTTCTTTTGCAGGAGGAGGGCTTCGATGCCGCGATGCTGATAGCCAAGCTGTATCTCCAGGTGGAGGATCTGCTCCCCGTTGCAGATGAACCGGAAATGACCAGGCTCGATAATGCCCGCATGGATCGGTCCTACCCCCACCTCATGCAGCTCCTCGCTATGGATCTGGTAGAAGGGATAATCCCCGATGATATCCCGCGGATCCTTCCTGTCATGCGCATAACGCAATGGCTTCAGCCAGGGATGATCTGTATAAGCGATGCCGAAATTTTCGTGTAGTTCCCTTTCAAACGGCGCAAAGCAAAGCTGCCGGGCCGTAAAAGAAGGCATCGCCGGAGCATCCCGTCCTACCTCGGCAGACGTCACACGAATATTGTGCTGCGCATCATCCGCCATACAGCACATCAACCTGATCTTGTCCCTTAGGGGAAACCCATAATAATTCACACAGTGAAACCCCTTCTCCTGTACCAGCAAAATATTCACTTCCAGGAAACACTCATAGGCCAATACGGGGATATCCCGCAGTGCGATAATTCCGTTGTTTTCAACAGTAGCGCAGTCCATAAGCATCAGTTTGGCATTTGGCCGACGGCGGCTTTAATAAGGTTGACAAATTCCATTGGCGGGTACAAGCCCAGGTAAACGACCAGGGCCAGGAATATAAACTGACTGAGCGACTCGACCGGTCTGATCTTTTCTGCCGTCGTCTCGTCGAAATCCACCGGCGGGATAAAAAGCATTTTAAAGATATTCTTCCCGAGCGCCCAGACGATCATGGTCAGCAACAGCAGGACGATCGCCAGCAGCCACACATGATCACTTTCGAACAACGCGCGGAAGATCAGGAATTCGCTCACGAACATCCCCGAGGGCGGCATAGCCGTGATCACAAAAAATCCGGCCAGCAATACCAGGGCCCCGGCAAGATTATATTTAAAATAATCGCCGGCATCATAGATGCTCTTGCTTTTATAAACGCGGTAGACCTGGCCGGTCTGGAAGAACATAGACGATTTGGCAAAGGAATGCAGCGTGAGATGCAGGATCGCCGCATAATAGCCGACGCCCCCGGAGGCAAGCCCCAGCACGACCAGCCCCATATGCTCTACGCTGGAATAGGCGAACATGCGTTTGAAATTCTTTACGCTCAGCATATACACTGTGGCGACGAATATGGATAAGAACCCGGAAATGAGCATGACCCTGCTGGCCCAGACAAAAATAGCCGTATGGCTGATGATGGCATAGAAACGGAATATTCCCAGAAAACCGACGGCCATCAATACGCTTCCGAATAGTGCGCCCGCGGGAGAAGGGGCCTTGTCCTTGGCGTCGATATCCGCTGTGTACATGGGCACCAGGCCCGCCTTCGCCGTGAACCCCGTGAAGATAAAAAGGAAGGCCAATTTTAGCCAGAACACATTAAAGGAACGGGCACTGGCCGCCAACACCGGGTAACGTAGATCTTTGACCCCTGCCTGCTGAACCGCCACCGTCAGGAAGAGGATGCCGATAAAAACCAGCATGATGCTGATGGAACAAACGAACACATATTTCCAGGTGCCCTCCAGCGTCCGGACATTCCGCCGGTGATAAATAAGCGCGGATGCGCTGAGTGTGGTCATCTCCACGAAGATCCAGGTAATGGCGATATGGTCCGATAGATACGCTGCGCTCAAGGCGGCAAGCAGCACCATCATCGCGGCAAAATAGATCCCCCGCTCGCGGGGAATGTCCTTGCTGGTAGCGAAATAACGATAGCTATGCCAGAAAGCCGGAACGCTGATGATGCTGAGGGTCGCCAGAAAGATGATCCCCAGCGCGTCGGCATTAAAATAGCCCAGCTCTTCGACGCCCCGGTGCCGGTATTCGTAGACAGTAAGCGCCCACTGCAAAAGTAAAAAGCCGCCCACCAGCAGGTAGTTTACCCTTTTGTTCCGGTTCACGAAAACCGCCAGGCTCAACAAGACGGCGCCTATCAGATACATTTCTATCATGAGTTCAATCTTTGAGATTTCTGAGCTGATCGACGTCCTGTTCCTTCAGCAGATCACCGATCTTGTTCACGAATATGCCCAGGATCAATACGCTCGCAAAGACATCCAGCAGGATGCCGATATTCACCAGCATCGGCATTTCCGCTCCCACGGCCAGCGACAGCACGAAGACGCCGTTTTCGATAATAAGAAAGCCCATCACGTGCGTAATTACCTTTTTGCGGGAAATGATGAAATACAAACCCGTAAAAAGCGCCGACAAGGCAGTCACGAAGAATATCTTTCGGATATGCGGGTCCCCGATGGCGTTGGAAAGCAGGAAGGAGCCGAGGATGATCGAGGTAATGATCACCACGGAAAGGAAATCCGGTAAAAAAGGGTCGGATTCACGGGTGATCTTATTTTTCCGGATCACGTAGTTCAAAAAATATGGGATGGCGATCGTCTTGAACCCTATCGTCTCCAACAGCAC
>DASYZH010000264.1:0-4510 GCA_035946435.1 Puia sp.
ATGCTCTGGAAAGCCGAAGCCCTCATCCAGTCCGGCGACCCTAACGACGCCCTGCCGCTGATCAACGCGCTCCGTACCCGGGCGGCGAACAGCACCGCCAAAACCCGTTTTGCCGATGGCACCGCACCCAGCAATTACCGCATCAGCACCTACCAGCCCGGCGTCAATTGCACCTGGGACCAAACCTACGCCTTCCAGGCCCTGCAGTTCGAACGCCGCATGGAATTCGGCATGGAAGGGACCCGATTCTTCGACCTCGTTCGCTGGGGCATCGCAGCAGACGTCCTCAATAACTATATTGCAGTAGAAAAGACGCGGTATAACTTCCTCGCCAATGCGCAATTCACCAGAGGGCGGGATGAATACCTCCCCATACCACAAACGGAAATAAACCTCACGCATGGACTCTATCAGCAAAACAATGGTTGGTAAAATAGACACCCCGGACCACAAAGGAAGGATCATCCTCATCGCCCTCGTGGCCGCGATGGGTGGCCTGCTATTCGGCTTCGACACCGGCGTGATCTCGGGCGCCCTGCCATTCCTGAAACAGGACTGGGCGCTGAGCGATCCCGACATCGAATGGCTGACGACCTCCGTACTCATCGGCGCCCTGCTCGGTGCCATCTTCAGCGGCAAACTGTCCGATCGCATCGGCCGCAAACGCATGATCATCATCAATGCCGTGATCTTCACCATCGGCGCCGCCGGCAGCGCGGCGGCAAAAAGCCTGGAACTATTGCTGATCACCCGCGTGGTCATCGGCGTAGCCATCGGTATCACGTCCTATGTGGCCCCCATGTACATCGCCGAGATCTCCCCGGCACGCAAACGCGGTGGCCTGGTAACATTGAACCAGCTGATGATAACGGTCGGTATCCTCGTCTCCTATATCACCGACTATCTGCTGTCCAACGACAACGACCCTGCTTCGTGGCGCTGGATGTTCCTCATCGGCATCATCCCCGCGCTGATCCTGCTGGTGGGCATGTTCTTCCTTCCCGAAACACCCCGCTGGCTTATGAGCCGGGGCCGCTGGGAAGAAGGCAGGCGAGTCCTCCAAATGGTGGAAGACCCCGATTTGGTAAACGCCACAGCGGAAAACATCCGGAAAGAGATGGCGACCGAGGCTGCCACAAAAGGCAGGGCGCGGGACGTATTCAAACCCTGGCTCCGCATCCCGCTCATCATTACCGTCGGCATCTTTTTCTTCCAGCAGTTCTCGGGCGTCAATACGATCATCTATTACTCACCCATCATCTTCAAGATGTCGGGCATCGTAAGCAACTCCGGTTCTATCGTCCCGGCCATCGTTATCGGTGTGGTCAATGTGCTCAGCTGCCTCCTTTCGGTATTCCTGCTGGACCGCGTCGGTCGTCGCCGGCTATACATCATCGGTATCTGCGGTATGATCCCCTCCCTGGCGTTGCTGGGCGCCTGCTACTATTTCAAGGAAGCCCTCGGCGCCAGTCTGCCCTACTTCGCTGTCTTAAGCATCGTGGCCTACATCG
The DNA here is from genome assembly GCA_035946435.1 of Puia sp. Taxonomy (GTDB): domain Bacteria; phylum Bacteroidota; class Bacteroidia; order Chitinophagales; family Chitinophagaceae; genus Puia. The sequence continues at coordinate 1,512 of DASYZH010000264.1, forward strand.
CCTTTATCGCCATCAGCCTCGCCCCCCTCGGCTGGCTGCTGATCTCGGAAGTCTTCCCCACTTCCGTCCGCGGCGTCGGCATGAGTATCGGCTCGCTGTCCCATTGGGGTTTCAATGCGATCATCAGCTTCACCTTCCTGTCGCTCGTTAACGGCGTCGGCATCGCCACCACCTTCTGGATCTACAGCGGCATCTGTATCCTCGGGCTCTGGTGGGGCTATTATTTTATCCCGGAAACCAAAGGCCGGTCGCTCGAACACATCGAAGAGCACTGGCGCAACGGCGGAAACGCCCGTAACCTTTAACAAAAGACACACATTATGCGAAAACTACTATTCCTGCTCACCATCACCGTCGCGGCCACAACAGCCAAAGCCCAGCTTAGCGTCCACTACGACCCCACCATCCAGTCCACGGGCAACATCGACTATTTCAAGCCTAAAGGCAACCTCTTCGTAGGCGATTGCATTCCCTTCTATCACGATGGAAAATATTATCTCTATTGGCTGCTGGACTCGGCACACCACAAAGCCCTCGGCGGCCTCGGCGGCCACCAGTGGGCGCTAAGCGTTTCCTCCGACCTCAGAACCTGGAAACAATATCCCGTGGTCCTCGGCATCGACGAGGCCTGGGAGAAATCCATCTGCACCGGTTCGGTGGCCTACCATGCCGGGAAATTCTATGCCTTCTATGCGACCCGCCTCATCGATAGCTCCGGCAAGGTCAACGAGCAGCTCAGCTACGCTGTCAGCGACGACGGCATCCATTTCGTAAAACAAAAACCCAATCCATTCTATACCTCCGCACCGGGTTACAGCAAACGCAATTTCCGCGACCCCAAGGTTGTCATCGACCCCGACGGCACCTTCCACCTCTTCGTGGCTTCCGACGAAGACAACGCGCCGACGGTCGATAGAGGCGCCCTCGTTCACCTGACCTCCAAAGACCTCAAACACTGGGAAGTCCGGCCCCCCTTGATCTACGGCCAAACGGACGTGCCGGAATGCCCGGATTATTTCCTGTGGAAGGGCTGGTATTACATCGTCTACGGCCGTGCCGGTAACACGTTTTATCTCAAGTCGCGCCATCCCTACGGGCCTTGGGAATATCCGCGCTATCAGGCGCTCAATGAGGACTGGGTCAATGTCGCCAAGACGGCGGAGTTCAATGGCGGCCGCCGCATCGAAGCCGGCTGGATCCCAAGCCGTCGTGACGAAAAAGACGACAACGGAGAGGTCTTCGGCGGCAACATCGTCCTGCGCGAGCTCACCCAGGAACAGGATGGAACACTCAATACGTCCTTTCCCGCCGAAGCCGCCGAACCAGCCGGCACACCCATACAACTCGACCCCGTAACCGACAGCCTCACGACAAAACGATCCGCCAACGCCTATATGATCCGCACCCCGGGCGGGCTGGGCGCCTTCTTCCTCTCCGGCGTTCCCACAGATGTCACGATCAGCTTCGATGTCGAGCCCAAAGGCCCCGTCGAGGCATTCGGCTGCTTCCTGCGCGGCGACGAAAAAGGGCGTGACGCCTATCGCCTGGTCTTCACTCCCGAAGACGAAGACGTCGCACTCGCCGAAAGCCATATCAAAGCCGTCGAAGGTCTCGACAAAAAGATGCATATAAGCATCGTCGCAAAAGGCGATATCATCGACGTCTGCATCGCCGGAAAACGCTGCATCGTGAACCGCTTGTACGAGAAGAAAGGTACTGTGCTCGGCTTCTTCGCCAAACACGGGACCGTCGCCTACAGCAATATCAAAATAAACAGCCTGAACTAAAAACACTACGCTATGCTATTAGGATTGGATATTGGCGGCACAAAATCTGCCGTCATCCTGGGACGTCGGGACGGAGATCGCATTGCCATCACGGAAAAAAAGATCCTGGCCACAGATAAACCCGTCTATGAAATGATCGAAGCTCTCTTCGCCTGCGCCGAGGAAATGCTGGGAACCCGGGGTCACGCCGCACTTACCGGCATCGGCATTTCCTGCGGCGGACCCCTGAGCAGCAAAAAAGGTCTCATCCTCAGCCCGCCCAACCTGCCGGGCTGGGACAACATTCCGATCGTAAGACTCACGGAAGAACGGTTCGGGAGAAAGACCTTGCTGCAAAATGACGCCAACGCCTGTGCCATGGCGGAGTGGAAGTTCGGGGCCGGCGCCGGCTACAGCAATGTGATCTTCCTCACCTTCGGAACCGGCATGGGAGCCGGCTTGATCCTCGACGGCCGTCTTTATTCGGGTACTACCGATCTGGCCGGCGAGGTGGGCCATCTGCGCCTCTCCGATATGGGGCCGGTGGGCTTCGGCAAGGCCGGCTCCTTCGAGGGTTGGAGCAGCGGCGGCGGCATCGCCCAGCTCGCTCAGATCATGGTGCGCCAGAAATTGCAGATGGGGGAGAAGGTCAGCTTTTGCGACAACCTGGGCAAGTTGCCTTCGCTTACCGCCCGGGGCGTGGCGGAAGCAGCCTTCGCCGGCGACGCGCTGGCGATCGAAATATATAAGGTCTGTGCCCACTATCTCGGCCGCGGCCTTGCATTGCTCATCGATATCATCAACCCGGAGATCATCATCCTCGGAAGCATCTTCGGCCGCGTACGCCCGCTCATAGAACCGGAAATGTGGTCGGTGATAAAGGAGGAATCCCTCGCCGATTCCGTAGCCGCATGCCGCATCGTTCCCGCAGGCCTCGGGGAGAACATCGGCGACATGGCGGCTCTAACCCTCGCAGACTTCATCACAGGTTGAATGACCCACCACGCGCCTCCGGCCGCCCACAGCACGACGCCCCTCACCCCCAGCCGGCCCACCGCACGCCCACCGCACGCGCACCCCGGCCCGAGCCGCCCACCCCCCAGCCGAGCTGCCTACCGCACGACGCCGCCCACCGCACACCCCAGCCGCCCCTCACCCCCAGCCGGCCCACCACACGCCCCAACCGCCCACCTCCGGCACACCCGGGTCGCGCGCCGCCCAGCCGCCCCGGCC
>DASYZH010000265.1:0-16101 GCA_035946435.1 Puia sp.
GTTTGCCGTCGTGATCACGTTGGGAGGGATGAAGGTGATTGGCTATACGGATGTGATCCAGGTCTTTTTTCTGATCCTGGGCGGATTGGTGGCGACCTATATCGCGCTCCATCTCGTGGCAGAAAAGTCGGGGCAGAGAGGGCTGCTGAACGGGTTTAAGATCATGACCTCCACGGCCAGCGACCATTTCCATATGATCTTTAAAAAAGATTCACCCAATTATGTCAGTCTTCCGGGGTTGTCGGTATTGATCGGCGGGATGTGGATCACGAACCTGAATTACTGGGGATGTAACCAGTATATCACGCAGCGGGCGTTGGGAGCCGATCTCAAAACGGCACGCAGCGGTATCCTGTATGCCGCGTTCCTGAAGCTGCTGATGCCGGTGATCGTCGTATTACCGGGTATCGGGGCCTATGTCCTTTATCAGAAGGGGATGTTCCACACCGGGATGCTGAGCTCGTCAGGCGTGGTGGATGTCAATAAAGCCTATCCCAACCTGATGACCTTGTTGCCTGCGGGTTTCAAGGGGATCGCGTTTGCAGCGCTCACCGCCGCTATCGTGGCTTCGCTGGCGGGCAAGGCGAACAGTATTGCTACGATCTTCACATTGGATATTTATAAGAAGGCCATCAACAAAGAGGCCGATGAAAAGAAGCTGGTCATCACGGGGAAGATCACGGTGATCGTGTCGATGCTGCTGGCGGTGCTGATGTCGCTGGTGATCGGCGAGAAGCTGATGGGAGAAGGCAAGCAGGGGTTCAATTATATCCAGGAATATACGGGCTTCGTGTCGCCGGGTATCCTGGCGATGTTCCTGCTGGGTTTCTTTTGGAAACGGACGACCGCGAATGCGGCGATGTTCGCCATGATCGGGGGATTGGTGTTGTCGATCATCTTCAAATTCCTTCCTATGTGGGCAGATCTCAGTTGGTTGACGCCCTATGGGTTTTTTCAGCCCAATCCGGATAACCATGGCGCTTTCGAGATACCGTTCCTGGACAGGATGGGTTTTGTTTTCCTGATATGTGTAGCGGGGATGGCGATCATCAATTTTGTGGAGAACAGGCGGGGTGTAGTGAATAAGGGATTGATCGTGGATACGAGCATGTTCAGGGTGTCGAAGGGTTTTGCGATAGGGGCGCTGGTCATCGCCGGGATACTGATCACGCTGTATACGGTGTATTGGTAGGCCGGTGGCGGGCGAGGTGGCGGGCGCCTCGCGGGTTTCGGGGTTTGCGCTGGGGCAAGCCTGTGCGGATGAGCCGTGCGGGGCCGGTCGCTTGCGCCGGGCCTATTTACAGCAATCCTTTTTCCGGATAAAAATTGCTTTTATTATCCGGAGCAGGATATTTCCCAGTGACTTCGTGACATTTCCTATCGACTTAGAGCTATTTCCGGTCGACTTAGTATTGGCGGACATGTGTGGTGATATAATCGATGACGGAACCTACCGTCTTCAGCTTTTCGGCATCTTCGTCGTTGATCTTCAGATTGAACTGTTTTTCCAGGGCCATAAGCGTTTCGAGTACGTCCAGCGAGTCCAGACCGAGGTCGTCGGAAAAAGATGCGCTGTCAACCATGGCGGATTCATCTACGCCTAATTTTTCGTGGATAATCGTCTTTACTTTTTCGGCGATAGTGGGAGTCTTGCTTGCAACGGAGCTCATAAACTACTTTTTTGATTTTCAGGTACGGCCCCAGGGGCCTGTCATTGGCAAGATCAATCAGGACCTCAAAGATACTACAACGAAAGGGGCGTTTTATTATTTTTGCCTTTGGAAACTCCCGTTTACAAATAATTAACATATTTTGAATCAACCTAAGAAAACGATTATCGTGCCGGCCGGAACGGCGCGACCGAATGTGGGTTTACTATTGAATTTCAATCAAGAAAGAAGGGGTGGGCTGGCTGTGGAGCTGTTGCTGGTGATGGAGAAAAAGGAAGGGCGGAGCTATCAGCGTATTCCGCTGAGTGGTAATCACAAACCTTATTTACAGGGGTTGCCGGTGCCATTGGCGCAGGTTATCCAGAGGCTATCCGACGAGGCGTTGGTGGAGCACCTGGTCCGCAATGGGTTTGCGTGGTTACGGGATGCCGATAAACCTTTTGATCTCCTGGATGAGCGACATTATATGCTGTTGCGGACGTGGGTAAGCGAGGTCTTGCAGGAATTGAAACCGCTGGTGCCGGTCGTAAAATATTTGTTCTATCTGCCGATCGGCGAGTCCTTTCATAGTACGGCCATCCGGCCGGCTGCGTTGAGCGCAGCGTCACCGGCCATGCAATGGGTGCTGGAGCGTCGGAACGGTATGTTGCATTTATGTTGTTCAGTTGCCATCAATAATGGGGTTTTTCCGGTAGAGGACTTCGCGGTAGCGCCGTATTTTTTAAAGAGTGGCAATGAATTCTTTTTGCTGGAGCCGGCGGACAGGGTGTTGCTGGAGCGTTACCGGAGCGGAGAATTCGTGGTTCGGGAGGAGGGGTTGCCGCGGTTTATGGCGACGGTCGTCAAGCCTTTGGCTGAGCAATATCCCGTAAACACGGACGCCGTGATCCTCACGGAATCGGTGGATGTCCAGCCGCAGCCGCAGGTGTATGTGACCGAGCTCAATGAGAATTTTTTGCTGATCAAACCCAAATGGTCCTATGCGGGGCACGAAGTGGAGGAGAGCGAGGAAGACGAGACGCGGGTGGAATATGAGGACCGGCTGGTGCTCATCGCCCGGAAGAAGGAGGAGGAGCGGAGCCTGATGGATGCGCTCAAGGGACTGCACTCGAAATTCGAGGGGCAAAGCAATGGGTATTTTTATTTGAATTTTAAGGAAGCGCTCGAGAAGAACTGGTTTTTGCGTTTTTATTCTTTGATGCAGGAGATGGATGTGCCTGTGCTGGGCATGAATAAGCTGCGGAAGTTCAAATACAACACCAATGTGCCTTCTTTTGAGATCGTGGCGGGGCGCTCGATCGACTGGTTCGATCTGACGATCCGGGTCACCTATGGTGATCTCGTGGTGCCGTTGCACGAATTGCGCAAGGCGATCCTGGGGCGGCAGGAATTTATCTTGCTTTCGGATGGGAGTTTGGGGGTGTTGCCGAAGGAGTGGTTGGATAAGTATGCGTTGTTGTTGAAGATGGGGCAGTTTCGTGAAGGTGGGATGCGGCTGCCGGCGTTGCATTGGGGGATATTATCCGAGCTTGGGGGGGCATTGGCCGAGGCGGGCGGCGTCGAGGCCTTGCAGGCGGAGCTGGAGGAGAAGAAGCAGCGTTGGGCGAATTTTGCCGGCGGAGCTTTGGGCGACGGAGGTGCCGACGGAGCTTCGGGCGGTGGAGCGGGGGACGAGGGGGCTTCGGGCGGCGGAGCGGGGAGCGGGGGGGCTTCGGGCGCTTTGGCCGGCGCGCGCTGGATCGTGCCGGCGGCGGTGCAGGCAAAGCTTAGGGATTACCAGGTGGCCGGTTTCCGCTGGATGTGCCTGTTGAATGAGATGGGGTGGGGTGGATGTCTGGCAGACGATATGGGTCTGGGTAAGACGCTCCAGGCGCTGAGCTTTTTGCAGCATGTGGTGGAGCTGCACCCTGCGGAGACGCATCTGGTCGTTTGCCCCACTTCGTTGCTGTACAACTGGGAGATGGAGCTGAAGAAATTCCTGCCGGGTTTGGATTATCAGCTGCATTATGGTGCCGGGCGGGTGCTGGATGAGTCCGTCTTCCGCCGCGCGCATGTGATCATTACGAGCTATGGGATGGTGCGGAATGATATCCAGCATTTTGCTTCTTTTACGTTTGGATATGTGATACTGGATGAAAGTCAGGCGATCAAGAATCCGGCATCTCAGATCCGAAAAGCGGTGATGCAGCTGCGTAGCCGGAACCGGCTGGCGTTGAGCGGGACGCCGGTGCAGAACAATACCTTCGATCTATATGCGCAGATGGATTTTTTGAATCCGGGGATGCTGGGCGGCGCCGATTTCTTCCGGGCCGAGTTTGCTTCGCCGATAGACCGCAATGGCGATCCGGTGGCGGCGGCGCGGCTCCGTAAGCTGATCTATCCTTTTATTTTGCGGCGTACCAAGGAGCAGGTGGCGCGGGATCTGCCGGACCGGACGGAGATGATCCTTTGGTGTGAGATGGGGGAGGAGCAGCGGCGCATCTATGACAGCTACCGGCAGCATTATCGGGAGAGTCTGCTGGGGCGGATTGCGGAAGAGGGCATGGGCAAGAGCAGTATCTATATCCTCGAGGGGCTTACGAAGCTGCGGCAGATCTGTGATAGCCCGGCCTTGTTGAAGGATTTTCGCGGTGGGCCGGCCTCGGGGACTGGTGGGGTGGTGGCTGCCGGTGGCGCGGATGGGCCGGGTACTGCGGGTGGTGCGGATGGGCCGGGTACGGGGACTGCCGGTGAGCCGGATAGGTTGGCTGCGGGGGCTGGTGAACCTGGGGCGGCTGGTGATCCTGCGATGTCTGGTGAACCTGGGGCGGCTGGTGAGCCGGATGAGCCGGTGGCGAATGATACCGGCGCGGCTGGAGCTGGTGGCGCGGACAATCCGGTGCCCACTGCGAGCGTTAAATTGGAGGAGCTGGTGCGGGAGATCGAAGAGAATACGGGTGCCCATAAGGTATTGGTGTTCTCTCAATTTACGTCGATGCTGGCTTTGATCCGGCAGGCGCTGGGTGCGAAGCGTATCCCGTATCTCTATCTGGACGGGAGCGTGTCGGCGGAGGACCGGAAGGCGGGTGTCCAGCGGTTTCAGGAGGACGACACGATGCGGGTGTTCCTGATCAGCCTCAAGGCCGGGGGTGTCGGGCTGACACTGACGGCGGCGGATTATGTGTATCTTGTGGATCCCTGGTGGAATCCCGCGGCAGAGCAGCAGGCCATCGACCGGAGTCATAGGATCGGTCAGATCAACAAAGTATTTGCTTACCGGATGATCTGTAAGGATACGGTGGAGGAGAAGATCCTGCAGCTGCAGGAGAAGAAGCGGAGCCTGGCGGCGGACCTGGTGGCGGATGAGGCGGGGTTTGTAAAGCACCTGTCACAAGACGATGTGGCGTTTTTATTCGGATAAACACTTACCGACCCGGCCGGAGGCCGGGGCCGGGGCCGCGGTCGAGCCGTTTGGCGGTGGTCGCCGGTAAGGTGGAAATAAACTATGAACTGGTCGAAATTTTTGCATGCACTGTTTAATGTTGCGGATAAATACTATGTGATCGCCGGGGTCGCCTTCCTTGTCTTTTATGTCCTGTTGCGGAAGCGGGTAGCCTGGAAGAAGATCCAGCCGCGTTATCCTGTTGCGGCCGACTATCGCCGGGAGCTGCTTTTTTCCACGGTGTCGATCGTGATCTTTTCGTTGCCGCCGCTGATCCTGGTGCAGAACGATTCGCTCCGGCCGCATACGACCTATTACGCGTCGATCGCCCGGCATGGGTGGGTGTATTTTTTCGCCGCTTTCCCGCTCATGTTCCTGATGCACGATACCTATTTTTACTGGATGCACCGGTTGATCCATCATCCCAAGCTGTTTCGGCTATTCCACCTGGTGCATCACCGGAGCGTAAACCCGAGCCCCTGGAGCGCTTATGCCTTTCATCCGCTGGAGGCTTTTGCGGAGAGCCTGATCTTCGTGATCTTTTTGTTTACGATACCCATCAATCTCTGGCATTTGTTCATTTTCTTTTTGCTGAGCCTGGTTTACAATGTGTATGGGCATCTCGGTTTCGAGCTTTATCCGGCAGGCTTCCACCGGCACCCGCTGGGGCGGTGGATGAATACTTCCGTGTGCCACAACCAGCACCACCGGCATTTCAAGGGGAATTACGGGTTGTATTTTCTTTTCTGGGACCGGATGATGGGGACGTTGCGCGAGGATTATGATGCCGCCTTTTCCGAGGTAGGGTCGCGGAGCAAGGGAATGGTGATGGTGGGTATGCTGGTGCTCGGCGCGGTGTTTGGCGCGACGTTTGGCCTGCACGCGCAGGCGCCGGCGGGGACGGATGCACCGGTTAAGGGGGACGCGATCGTCGGGATATGGCAGACCCATGGCGACAAGCCGGCGAAGATCCAGATCTATTCGTCTTCGGGGCTGTACTATGGCAAGATCATTTCGCTCCGGGATCCGCTGGAGAACGGGAAGCCGGTGGCCGACAAGAACAATCCCGACGTCGCCAAACGCGGGCAGCCGGTGATCGGACTGGTGTTGCTCATGGGGTTTAAATTCGACAGCGACGAATGGGACGATGGGCATATCTATGATCCGGAGAGCGGGAAGACGTATAGCTGTATCCTGACGTTGAAGGATGTGAATACCCTGAAGGTCCGGGGATATGTGGGCATCTCGATGTTTGGGCGCACGGAGATTTGGACGAGGACGAATTGACGGGTGGGGTTCATTATCCTCCGCTGCACGTATTATAATATTCAATCAGCCTTAAGCTATTTTCTCCCAAAATAGTAGTACTTTCTTATATTTGTACGTATAAATGGGATGGAATACATTTTTACGTACGTAAATTTGTTTGACTATGAAGCGTAATGAGATGGTGTGGCTAAGAAAATGGAAGCAAAGCCCAAACCGTAAGCCATTGATAGTCAAGGGAGCCAGACAGGTTGGGAAGACCTGGCTTTTAAGGGAATTCGGCCAGAGCGAATATCAACAAACTGCATATGTAAACTTTGAATCGAATGCAGTATTGAAGTCGCTGTTTAAAGCTGATTTCGATATAAATCGAATTTTGACAGCGATTCGCATAGAAACAGGTATTCGAGTCGAACCGGCAACTACTTTGTTAATATTCGATGAGATACAAGAAGCTCAGGGAGGGCTGACAGCGTTGAAATATTTTTATGAGAATGCCCCTGAATATCATCTTGTCTCTGCGGGGTCACTGTTGGGTGTCGCTCTCAATGGTAATGATTCCTTTCCCGTGGGGAAAGTGGATTTTCTTGACCTGCACCCTTTTGATTTTATCGAATTTCTTGAAGCGTGTAAGGAAAATGCTCTTTCCGATCTTTTGAAAACGCATGATTGGGAACTTATCAAAGGCTTTAGCCACCGTTATATTGAAAGATTAAGACAATATTACTATGTCGGGGGAATGCCTGAGGTTGTCGCATCGTTTTCCGAAAATAATGACTTCAAAGCAGTAAGGGAAATACAACAACGTATCCTAACTGCTTATGACCAGGATTTTTCTAAACATGCGCCTAACCAGATCGTACCAAGAATACGTATGCTTTGGAATTCCATACCTGCACAACTGGCAAAAGAAAATCGAAAATTTGTGTATGGCATTATACGTCAGGGAGCTCGTGCAAAGGATTATGAACTGGCCATGTCCTGGCTCATCGACTGCGGCCTCGTATACAAGGTCAACAACGTTACTAAGCCGACCTTTCCTCTCAAGGGATATGAAGAGTTCGGTGCTTTCAAATTATTTGTCGTCGACATCGGATTACTGTCTGCCATGAGTGGCTTGAATGTAAAATCGATCTTGGAAAAAAACATCGTCTTGCAGGAATTCAAAGGGGCGTTGACCGAGCAATATGTCTTACAGCAATTGATAGCTCAAAAGGAAGCTATTACCTATTATTGGTCACCGGACCACGCCCGCATGGAAATCGACTTCCTACTGCAGATCGATAGTCAGATCGTACCATTGGAAGTAAAAGCTGAAGAAAACCTCAAATCGAAGAGCTTGCGTACCTATTATGAGAAATATGGACCGAAAAATGCCATTCGGACCTCGTTGTCAGATTTCCGTCAGCAAGATTGGATGACCAATCTTCCGTTGTATGCTATTCATGAATTAACTAAGCTGGTTTTGGGATGACAGTTCTATGCCATTTTCGGTGATCAGTATCTTCTTTTCCTTATACAGGCGGCCGAGGGTCATTTTGAACGTCTTTTTGCTCATGCCGAAGATGGAGTAGATGATCTCGGGATCGGATTTGTCGTGGTAGGGCAGATGGCCCTTGTTTTCCTTTAGCATCCGGAGGATCTTCGTGGCGGCGTCTTCGGTGCGTTCGTAACCGGGTTTGCCGGCGACGACATCGATCTGGGTTTCGCCCGAGGGGGATTTCTCAGCGGGGGTGATGTTCTTGATGAAGCCCTGGAAGTGGTCGCCCACGGCGATGTCGCGGAAGATCTCGTTGAAATGGAGCACGCCGGTGTGCCGGTTGTTGATGATCACGACATAGCCGATATCGGTGCGACGGAGGACGTTTAGGTCGACGGTGTCTTTTTCTTTAACGGTGAGGTTCTCGTTGCTGAGGAAGGGCTCGATCTTTTCGGTGGCGGCGAGCCGGCCCGTTTGTTCGTCGAGATAGATCTTTACCATATAGTCGCCGCCGAGGCGCATGCCGCTGAGCTGTTTGGATTTGGGGACGAAGAGGTCCTTCATGAGCCCCCAGTCCAGGAAGGCGCCTTGTGGCGTGACACTGACGACGTGGAGCTTGACGATATCGCCGAGAATCCCTTTTGGTTGCTGGGTGGTGGCGATCAGCCGGTCTTCCCCATCATGATAGAGGAATACGGTGAGGTCGTCACCGATGCGGGCACCGCGGGGGACGAATCGCTTTGGAAGCAGGATGCCGTCCCGGCCATCGTCGAGGATGAGGCCGAAATCCAGCTCTTTTTTGACCTTCAGGGTGTTGTATTCGCCGACACGAGTCATGCGGCAAAGGTAACGTATTGCGCGCGCTCTCAGCCGCGGATCGAAAAGATTACGTAGTTTCACGACCTATGCGTGGAAATTTGTTTTATCTCTTGCCGGCGCTGGCGGCTTGTCTGACTATGGTCTCCTGCGGGGCCGGGGACGCCACCCAGCTTCATGAGGGCGCCGGCTATCATGTGGGAAAGGGTTCCGGACAGACCTTCCATCTACCTGATGGGACTGTACTGGTGGCAAGCCCGGAGACGACCATTTCGTTGTCGAAGGGTTACGGTAAGGGTAACCGGGAGATCCAGCTGGATGGGGAAGCCCGGTTCGATGTGACGGCGAGGCCGAACTGGCCGATGGTTATCCGTACACGGGACCTGGTGATCGAAGTGCTGGGGACACGGTTCAAGGTGAATGCCTTCCGTGATAAGCCGGGGGAAGAGGTCGATGTCCTCACCGGGTCTTTGCGGGTTCGCAAGTCTTATCATTCCGATACGGATAATGAGCCGGAGGTATTGAAAGATGGGGACATGGTGATGATCAATCATGACATTGATTTGATGGAGAAGGAGGCGTTGAGTCCGGCGGAGCTGGAGAAGTTGAAGGGGTTGTGGTAGTGAATGGCCCCGCAAGGGGCCATTCGTGTGGGATGCTCATGTGTAGTTGGTGACAGGCACTAGATGGGCACCCCTACCTTGAACGTAGCGGTGTAGCCATTGGTGGTGTCGCCGCTAATGGAGACGAGCTCTGTGCTGTAGCCGTCCGAAAAAACCTGATCGGTGGAATTGGTGGTTGTATTCTCGCCGTGTGCCGAATATAGTGCCGTTTGGTAGACCGTGGTGTTGAGGCTATCGGGAAAGCAGAGCTGCGTCGTAAGCTTGAGGACCGAGCTGACAAAGATCTCCAGATGGATATGTGTCACGCGGCCGGCGTACCAGCCGGGATAGATGGTGGTGAACCTGACCTGGCCATTGCTATCGGTGAGCTGGATGCCGCGCAGAAAGGTCTTTCCGGCATTGTCCTCTGTACCGAGATAGCCGGGTTCGCTATACTCCGAATAATAGCCATCCTTGTCGCAGTGCCAGATATCCACGCGGGCATTGGAGAGCACGGCGCAGTCCGCGTTGGAGTTGACGACGGTGAGCGTGAGGCTAAGCGGGATACCGGTTTTGCCTTCCGTGATATCGGTGCGATAGATGGCCGAGTCGCTGCTGAGATCATATGGATAGGGGCCGGCGGTCTCGGCCGGGGTTGCGATGCAGCCGGTGGTGCTCGTGCTGCTCGTGCTGGTGGAGCTGCTGTCGGAGGAGCTGGAGCTGCTGTTTTCGCTGCTGCCGTTTCCGGAGTTTTTGCTACAGGCTTCGATGAGGACGGGGATCGAGGTCGCACCCAGCAAAAGGCTTTTTAGGAAGTTGGCCCTGGTGTGTTCCATGGTAATATTTTTTAGGGTAACGGCGGTTGCGCGCGGCGGGTTGCCGGTTAACTTTTTGTGTGCGGTGAACGCATGCAATCCTGCGGCGAACCGTGGCGGTGAGGCCCCCACGGGGCAAGACGGTGCGTCAGGCCTTGAATTGCTGGAAGAATGCGGCTTCGTAGTTGCTGCCGATGGGGATGGTGCGGCCGGCGATGGAGATGATACGGTTGCGGACGTTTTCGATGCGTCGAAGGGCCACAATATAGGAGCGATGGGTGCGAATGAAATCGCCCGGCGGGAGCATGCCTATGAGGCTCTTCATGGTCATGCGGGCGATCAACGGCGCTTTGTTGTCCTGGTGGATCTTGAGGTAGTCGTCGGCGGCTTCGATGAACAGGATATCGCCCGTGCGGATGCGGATGAGGCTATAGTCCGCTTTGATCAGCAATGTTTCGCTTTGATCGGGACTTTGGCGGAAGGAAAGGAACTGGCTGGCCTTGTTTATCGCCTGCTGGAACCGCTCCAGCGTAAAGGGTTTGAGGAGATAATCGATGGCATTGAGGTTGAAGCCTTCGACCGCGTATTCGCTATGTGCGGTGGTAAAGATCACGAGCGGGCCGGGGTCGAGCGTCTTGTATAGTTCGATTCCGGACTGGGACGGCATGCGGATATCCAGGAACAGCAAGTCTACCGGGCTGGTTTGCAGGTAAGCCAGGGCCTCGCCGGGGCGAAGGAAGAAGCGTTCGAGCCGGATGCCTTCGGTCCTGCCACAGAAATTTTCAATGACTTTCAAGGCCGGCGCCTCATCGTCTATAGCGATCGCGGTGATCATATCCCCAACAAATTTAATAAAACAGTGAACGTTTTGGGCTCGTCTTCAATGATCAGCGAATGCCGGCCCGGATAAAGCAGCTGGAGGCGGCGCCGGGTATTGCTGATGCCCAGGCCGCCCGGGGTGTCGGCGGGAACGACCGCCACTTTGTGGTTGGTGACGCGGAGCTGGAGACCATGGTCCCCGATATCGAGCCGGATACCGATGGTGGAAGGGGCTTCGGGATTTACCCCATATTTAAAGGCGTTCTCCACGAAGGGGATCAACAAAAGGGGAAAGATCTGCTTTTCTTCCGGCAGACCGTTGATCTCCAGGATGACGCGGAGGGAACCTTCGAAGCGGGTTTGTTGCAGCTGGATATAGTCCGTGAGATAACCAAGCTCTTTTTCCAGCGGCACCTTTTCTTTGCCTGCCTCGACCAGCACATAGCGCATCATCGAGGAGAGCTGAACGATGGCGCCGGCCGTTTGTTCCGATCGGCCCAACGCCATGGCATAGATGCTGTTGAGCGTGTTGAACAGGAAATGGGGGTTGATCTGCGTTTTGAGATAGGCAAGTTCGGCATGCAGTTTTTCCTCTTCGGCCCTGATCCAGCGATCGCGGATCTTCAGCAGCAGTGCCAGGAAGAGGATCACCAGGAAGAGGAAGAAATGTTCGTCGAGGATGAAGCGGATCGGCGGGCCGTGGTGGACAATAAAATGGAAGGACGAAGGGGGACGATAAACCGGGGACGAGCCCGCAGGCGCGCCGGGCGCGGAATAGTTTGGTGGTGGTGCGGAATAGTTCGGTGGTGGCGCGGAATAGTTCGGTGGTGGTCCGGAGGGGAGGCCGCCGGGCGGTGGTCCATAAAAGGTATCGGGCAATGGGCCGTTGGGACTGAAGACGCGACCACCCTGGGCCATATGCACGAACCCGAAGGGCTCCGACATATTATGCCGCTGGATGAACAAAACGGGAAGAAAGAGAATGCAGGCCAGCCACAGCAGGTTGATCGTGATGAACAGCACGTACCTGCGGCGGAAATAAAGGCGGGGGATCAGCAGATAGTAATTGCCATAAAAAACGCCCAGCAGCAGAATGTAGGCGATGACATCCCGTTGCGTGGGCGGATTGGTCAGATAAGAATGGAGATTGAGTGAATCGGGTGAAAAGAGAAAGGGCAGGGCCAGAAATACTGTGCAGCCGAGAAGATGCAGAATGACTTGTTGAGGGCGGCGCGTCATTCTATAAAAATAGGAGTTTTGACCCATACGTCCACGCGCATGGGGCTACCCTTCTTCGTCCTCGGCAAAGGTCAGGACAAAATTGTTGTTGTCCGTGATCGAGAATTCCGTGGCGCCATAAAAGGTCTTTTCCAGCCCATGAATGACGTTGAACTTGTCTTTGATGTTCTCGAAGAAGCCGCGGATGCCATCGACCTTGATATAGAAGAGCAGGGCGCCGCCTTCGTTGCGGCTCACGGGCGGCAATGCATCCGAGAGACTTTTGAACGTCTGGAACATGAAGGTTACTTTGCCATTAGTGACCATGGCCCACTGCGGCTCGTCCCGGGTTTCGCCGGGGACCGACATGGTCAGTGTGAAGCCGAGCTGCTGATAAAAAGCCAGCGTCGCGCGAATGTCTTTTACGAAGAGATTGGGAGATAAAGATTCCATAATTTTTAGCATAAATATACTAATTTATTTAGTTTTCTGGCGCAAGATGCGCTAATTTTCTGGGAGCGCGTTTCCGGCACATTTTGCCTACCTTGCCCGGACTATGCTGCACGTAGTAGCTTACCAGATCGCAGACAATATCGATGTACGGGCCTTCCGGGGGACCAACAAAGAAGGCATTTACCGGTATGATGCGGACGAATTGTTCTACAAAACCGGCGAGCTGGGTTTTGTCTACGTCTTTAAATATGGCGTCGTTTGTTTCCTGAACTATGCGGAAGAAGCGCGGAGGGCGTTCCTGCAGCAGATCAATCCTTTTTGCAAGAATGTGTTCGAACAGCCATTGAGCGAGGAGTTCGAGGTGGAGAGCAATGCGCAGGAGAACAAGTTCGGCTACAACAAGATCGAGATCGTGAAACCGGATATCGAGGTGCTGCGGCTGATCATGTTGAATGTAAGCCAAAGCGTTTCGCTGGACTATTACTCCGAACTGACGAACCTGCTGCAGGAGGAAACGCATAGCCACACCCTGACGCTGGAGCGGCGCGGGCGGCTGAACATCTCGGGCAAGAACCTCAAGATGTATATTGGCAAGACCTTGAACCTCAAGAATCGCATTGCCGAGAATCTGTATATTTTCGATTCGCCGCCGGAGACCTGGGAGGATGAGAATCTCAACCGCATCGACCAGGGCCTCAAAAAGACCTTCGATCTGCAGGAAAGGTACCGGGACATCCGCGAGGGCCTGGAGATCATCGGCGAGAACCTGGAACTGTTCAAAGACCTGCTGCAATACCGCAACAGCACGCTGCTGGAATGGGTCGTCATCATCCTCGTGGCGCTCGAAGTGATCAATCTCCTGATCAAAGAGATCTTCTGACCGGCGGGGGCGAGGCCTTCTGACAGGCGGGAGTGAGGTCTTCTGACCGGCCGGGTGCGCCGGAGAAATTTTCCTGCAGGCGGCGGCATGCGACGAATCGTGTTGCACATACACATTTGAATTGGACGTTTCGTCCCTACAATCCCGTTATATAGAAGAAAATTTAATTTGTTCTGTCGGCTTTGACAGACAGCATGTTAGGAATTTGATCCGACAAAAAGCGGCTTGTATTTGTTATACAAAACGAATATAAGTTGTGGTCGGCTGCGGCAATTTGTTGTTTCGTCAAGGATTCATTAACCAATCAAAATCTGTTTATGTCAAAGCAACGATTGCTGCAGAAAATGCTTGTGTGCATTTTTTCCCTCCTTGTTTTTCATTATGCCCGGGCGCAGAGCAGGACCGTAACGGGAACGGTACTTGATGAAAAAGGCGCGCCACTTTCCGGGGCCACCATCAAAGTCATAGGAAGTCAAAATGCGGTGAATACGGATGTAGCCGGTAAATTCACTTTGACGGCTCCGGCCGGCGCCAGGCAACTGGAGGTCTCTTTTGTGGGCTACACCCCGCAGACCGTGCCGATCACCGGTGCGGAAATACATGTCAATATGGTCGCCACGCGTTCCACTCTTGACGAAGTTGTTGTCGTGGGGTATGGAACCCAAAAGCGAAGGGATGTAACCGGATCGGTGGCCTCGGTAAGAGGTGGGGCGATCAAAGATCTGCCTGTGACCAGTGTTACGGCGGCGTTGCAGGGCAGGGCCGCGGGGGTCGAGGTGATCGACAATTCCGGTCAGCCTGGCGGCCCTACGCCGGAGATCATTATCCGTGGCGTTTCTTCCTTGCACCAGCCGGCGCCGTTGTACATTGTCGACGGGGTACGGGTGCCGGGGGACAACATCAACATCCAGGACATCGCTACAGTGGATATCTTGAAAGATGCCTCGGCGGCTGCCATTTATGGTTCTGCGGCGGCGGGAGGCGTGATCCTCATCACTACCAGGAAGGGATCCAGCGGCAAGCCGCAGGTGAATTTCAACATGCGGTACGGGTCCACACATCCCAAATTAGTCGACAACCTGCTCAACAAAGATCAGTGGATCGGGCTGCAGAACGTGATCAACCCCAACTATTTCAAAGGCGCTACGCAGACCGACACGCTCGCCAATACGGATTGGGTGCATGCTTTGTATCACAACGCCTATGAACAGAACTATAACCTTAGTGTCGCCGGCAGCACGCCCCAGATAAATTACCTGGCCTCCGGTTTTTACAACGCGCAGAACGGCATCTTTATCCGCAACTACTCCAATATCGGTGGGGCGCGGGTGAATACGGATTTCAAATTGGGTAATTTCATCAAGATCGGCGAGCAGATCGCTTTTTCGCAGCGCAAGACCCAGCCGCTGGTAGGCGATGAAGCGCAGCTGCACAATGCGCCGTTCCGTACCAGCCCGGTAATACCGATCAAAAATCCGGACGGGTCCTGGGGGACGGTACCGCCGGGGTACGGCATTCAATTTGGTGCTCCGAACCCCGTGGGCGCTGCCTATTCGGCCGATGCGCTCGATATCCAGAACAATTTCCAGGGCAATGTTTATGGCGAGGTCAAGCTGCCTTTCCACCTGAATTTCCGGAGCACGCTGGGATATTCCTATTTCCAGGAGACGATGGATTATTACCAGTACCCATATAATTTCGGGGCGGTGAGCAATCCTACGAATCAATTGAACAAATTGTATAACCAGAGCGGCCAATTGCTGGACAATTTTGTGCTGACCTATGACCAGGAATTCGGAAAGCATGCCATCAATGCCGTTGCGGGGTATGAGCAGATCACGACGAAGCTCGACAACCTGGATGCCATAGTCTCGTATAACGGATTGCCGAATTATTCGATCGTCACGACCTCGCAGTCCACGACCACGGCTTCGGGTGAATACGATCCGAATGGGTTAGTCAAATCCTATTTTGGCCGGTTGAACTATAACTATGACCAACGGTATTATATCTCCGGATCGATCCGGCAGGATGCGAACTATACGGTATTCGGTCCCAACAAACAAAAGGGCGTATTCGCCGCGGGCTCCGTGGGTTGGAACATCAGCGACGAGGATTTCTGGAAGCCGCTGTTGGGGACGGTGAATTCGTTGAAATTAAGAGGCAGCTATGGAGAGTTGGGCAATAGCAATATCCCACCGTACAACTATGCTGCCTTCTACGCAGCTTATTCCGGGGTAGCGGGTTTTGGCAATACATCGGTGAATGGCGCGAATTTTGCGCCGGGTGCGCCCTTGTATATCGGAAGCTCGATCAATACGATCCCCAATCCCAACTTGCACTGGGAGACGGTGAAGGAGACCAATATCGGCATCGACGGAGAACTTTTCAATGGCAAGATCTATTTCACGGCGGAATGGTATAGGAAGATGACGGATGATATGTTGTATGCGCTGCCGTTGCCGCCGAACTCGGGTTATTCCGCGCCCTACTTCACGAATATCGGGAATGTCAGCGGCAAAGGGGTGGATCTGTTAGTGGGTTACCGGGACAAGGCCGGCGAGCTGGGCTATGATGTCAGCGTCAATGGAGGGTTCAACACGAACAAAGTCACGAACCTGGATGGCGTCGCCACGGACGCCTTGTATGACGGCTATAACT
>DASYZH010000266.1:0-14277 GCA_035946435.1 Puia sp.
CAGTCGCCACCCGCATCCCGGAGATCGAAATTGTTCTCGGCATAGAGATCTTTGGCGGAATAGATATATAGCTTGTACCCGCCCTCCGGAGCACGCCCTTCGTCTTTCATCAACAGGTATATCTTCTCCGCCGAGGTCCGCAGATGATAATGATTCGCCATGGGCGCCGCTTGCTCGCTGGTCAGATCCCCTTTGGTATCGAAGAGCACGAGGTCCTGTTTCCTGTCGTCACCATAGAACAGGCAGAAGCCCTTACCGGGGATATTCCGTATCAGCATCCCGTATTTCAGATAGCCGCCTACTTTCACGGAAAACGCGTTCGACCTGCCAAGCGGCGCCATTTGCAGATTGGCCTCCCGGTAATAGGTATTGATGACCTTGCCGTTGAGGCTGATGAATTGCAACAGGATATGGCTGGACGTCGCCGCATCCTCCGCCTTCCGGTAATCCCGCATGGTCCTGATCGACGTTTCCCCTTCCAGCGGGCTTTGGATATAACCCAGGCACAGCACATTTTGCTCGAAGGTTACGGTCTGCAGATCGAGCCAGGCCTGGCGAAAATTTACGGCGCCGATATCATTGAGATTTTCGTCCATGATCGTCAGCCGGTAGTTGAAGGAGTCCGCGCTGGCCTTTTCCAGCCGGGTAAAGGCCAGATAGCCCACTACCGCATTGTCCTGCATGATGGGCTTGACCTGCGTCGAAATGTCCTCGCCAACCTCTTTGAAGACCTTGGTTTGGGCCTGCAGCGAAAAAACAAGAAGCACAGGCACGATGGAAAAAACGAATTTCTTCATAATTTAGGAGTTCCCGAAAATAGGGAAAACCATGGAAATCGACATCAACCAGGCGAAAATATCGATCGGCGATAAGTACAAGATCTTTATCGATGGCCAGCAAACACACAAGGCATCGAGGCAATTGTTTAGCCTTCTCCCGGTGGTTCACCTCTACGACCTGGAAGACGATCAGCCGAGAATGACGATCGCCAAAAAATTGTCCTGGTTTAAAGCCAGATATGATATTACCCGCTGGGACAACAACATTATCGAATTTCGAACGATATCGTTCTGGAAACCGCAATACCAGTGTCAGGTGGGCCCGGATACCTATACGCTCTATGGTCACAAAGGCAGGAAGTATTCGGTCTTTAAAAATGAGACGCAGATCGCGTGGTGGGACAAAGAAGCCGTGAGCTGGTTTGCCGGTGATAACTACAAAATTATTGCCGATAAAGATGTCGACGTCGATCTGCTGATCTCTTTCTGCCTTATCATTGACAATTTTCGCAGCGACGATCACGATGGCAACATGTTTACTATCGACGTTGGAAACATCGGATTTCAGGTAAGGAAATTCGATCCTTCCTGGCAACCCAAATCCTAGATCGCATTCCTGTTCAGTGCACCGTCAGCGTAGCTGCAACAGGATATACTGCGCATCCTCGTGTGTATGCCCGTTGATGGACAAGGGATGATTTGGCGGGAAAAAGGTAAAAGGGTGTTTGCCGCCGGCTTTTTCGGCAGCCAGACCTATAAGCACGAAGGCACAGTCACCGGCAGGCAAAGAACAATGCCGGCCCGGTGGAATATCCCAGCGATAGGCGGTCACCCTGCCTTTGCGCCACTGCAGGGTCAGTCCTGGTTGCGATAGGGAACTACAGGCATTGGCTATGGAATCACGCTTGTTCAATTCGACCACAAAAAAATGCAGATCTTCAGGCCCCTCGTCCCACACGATATGCGTCACGGGTTTGTCGCCATAGTCGGCATAACGCAGATCGCCTGGTTCCACGTCCGTGATCACCGGCGTCCCACCGGCCGTCCGGATACCGAAACGCGAATGCGAAAGAAAGACGACCACCGAGTTGGCGGCATGGACATGCATCGGCGTGGTGTCGTGGATGGCCACCAAACCGTCCAGGATGCGGATATAGGCATTTTGCAGCACGACCTTATGGTGATGTTCCTGTTCCAGGGGCAGGGGATGCTGACCGCGCGACGACACAGAGCCGCCCGTTTGCGCCAAAACAAGTTGACAGTGAAAGAGACCGGCCAAGAGCCCCAAGATCCGGCATTTCCGCATAGCGACAGTTTGTACAAAATAACGCCGGTAAAGGGACAAATACTTCAGTCTCCACTGAACTATGAACGCGCGACCCCGGGCACCGTAGTCCTGTTCCGGTCTACCCAATACCCCATGATGACAAAAATCCACTGGTATTGCGCCGCCCAGCCGATGGCGTGCACCGAAGAAGGCATGGGCGAGAACAAGCCCGCAACATGCGCCACCACCAGCAAAACCATCAGAAGCCAAAAGGACCATTTGCCCGTGGTATTCCGGGGTCTGCTCACGCGGAGATAGAGCACCAGCCCAATGACGAAAAGAGCACCCTCCACCAGCGCCGTGACCAGCGGCCAGTTCCAGAGCCCCAGCCCCAGTTTGGGCGAGTTACCGGGGAACAGGGGCAGATCCGGCTGATGGACAACCAGGTCCAGCACCCAGTGGCTGACGACGCAAATGCCCAGCACCAGGGCGCTTTTGACGTCTTTTTTAAATAACCAGTATAACAAGCCAAAAACGGTACCCCAAACGATGCCCATCAGCAGGCTGTGCGTCACGGGATAATCGGTGAAGTCCAGGGGGAACCTGGGGTCGCCGGCACGAAGCCCGACATGTTCGACGTTGAGGAGCAGGAGGATAGGCCACAACAGGTCAGCCCATTGTACGGCAAGAAAAAGCGTTCCTAGCGATAGACGCGGAGCAAATTTTTTTGCCCCCAACCCGAAACCATAATGACCGAGAACCATAGAATGAATATTTTAGTGCGCGAATTTCACCGGCGAAGCTAGGGCGCCCTGTGCGTCCTCCGCTTGATAAATGTTAAGAATTACAGCCAATGACCGAATTGCAAGAATACCTGCGCTCTTATATGGGCGTCCCGGAAGAGGACATGCAGACCTTACTATCCTTTTTTCATCGCACGACGCTGGAGAAAGGCGATTATTTCCTCAAGGCGGGACGCATTTGCGATAAGCTGAGCTTTCATACCGTGGGCCTCATGCGGGTCTTCGCGCAATATGAAGCCAGACAGATCACCCAATGGATCTCGTATAAAGGGAATTTTATCACCGATCTCGGCGGTATCATCTGCGACGAGCCGTCCCGGTTCTCCATCCAGGCACTCACCTGGTGCGAGAGTTATACCATCGATAAAAAAGACTATCTCGATCTTTCGCGGGTGATCCCACGGTGGCCGCTCATGGAGCGGTTGCTGATCACCCACTGTTTCCGTTTTCTGGAGACGCGTATCTTTGCCCTGCTGTCCATGTCTGCGGAAGAACGCTACCGGTATCTGCAGGAGCAAAATCCCGATCTTTTTTCCAGTGTGCCGCTCAAATACCTGGCCTCCATGATGGGCATGACACCGGAATCCTTAAGCCGCATCCGCAATAAATTGACAACATGAAGCCATTTCTCTTAGCCCTGGAGCAAATACACCATACCCCGGGCACAGGACGAGATCGCGGTTACCAACGTGCTGCTGGAGGCCATCGACGGCAAAACCGTTCGGACCTTCGCCTTTCCCTGCTGGGAAATTACGATCCACGATTCCTCTCCTGAGACAATAAAAGCCCCTGCGTATTGCGATAGCTTTTTTCGTTTACTGCTGGTTGTTCTTCCCGATCCTCACCGGCTGGGTCGCCAAAAGTTCGTGTTCCGCGGTTTTTGTATCTCACCGTGACCCAGCCACGATCAAAGACCATGATTATTGTCGTTTCCTATTCCGGCATATCGATATTCACGTAGACTACACCGATAGCACGGTCACCGCCTCGATTACCGGGCTGGCGCGGAGAACCGCCGTCTACCGGCAAGGGCTGGGTGCCACCCCGGTGAGTGGCACCACGGTCCGGGACTTGCGGCAACAGGCCATGAAACTGGCCTCCCCTCGCCGTCAACGCCGCCTTTTACGATACGGCTCAAAAAGATAGTACAGGCACCCTGGTCCGCCAAAACCGGCTCGATATCCATACCCCTGTTCCCATAGAAGCCTGGCAGAAGGACGACCGCCGGACGATCGCTTATGCCAACCTGATGCAAATGACCAGCGGGCTGCGTTTCCAGTGGGTTCCCATCGCCCCCAGCGATCTCACCAATATGCTGTTCAAGGAAAAGGACATGGCCACGCTGGTGGAAGGGCTGCCGCTTGAACATCCGCCGGGAACCGTTTTTCACTATTCGGACGGCAAGGTCAACGCCACGGGCCGAGCGATTCGTCCGGCTGGGCATGGACCGTGGACACGAGCAGCATCCGAACATCCTGCTCTACCACCTGCTCAAAGCCTTCCCCTGATGGATAAAAAAGTTCGCCCGGTCTTGTAACCTTTCTTACCTTTTGTAGTAATCCTAATAGAAACAACAACAATCACCTGGTGCCCGAACTATCTGATGAAAAGATCATGCTGCTGGTCAAGGAAGGCCATCTGAGCGAACTGACGGCCTTATTCGACCGCTACCAGGTAAGCTTATATAATTTCTTTCTCCGGCTTACGGGCGACCGGGCGGCAAGCCAGGACCTGACCCAGAACCTGTTTTACAGGGTCATCCGGTACCGGCAGAGCTTCCAGCCGGCGCAGGGAACCTTCCGGTCTTGGATCTACCGTATGGCGCGCAATGTCCACGTGGATTTTTGCAAGCAGGAGGCCAGGGAACCGGGCCGGCTCACCGATCCGGAAACGGTGGAAGAAAGGCTGGCCGACCAGGCCAGCGGCTATACCCAGGATCAGTTCCAGCGGCTGGACGAGGCGTTGGAACGGCTCGACGCCGACCAGCGCGAGGTGCTGGTACTCAGCCGCTACCAGGGCCTGAAATACGAAGAGATCGCCCGGATCAGGGATAGTTCCGTGGCGGCGGTGAAGGTGCAGGTGTTCCGGGCCCTCAAACAGCTCCGGGCCCTTTATTTCAAACAAATTTAAGCCGTGACCATGAACTGCAAGGACATACAAGTGAAACTCATCGATTACCTGGACCACAGGCTGGATGCGGTAACCGCCGAAGAGCTGCGGCAGCACCTCGCCTCTTGCGCGTCCTGCAGCCGGGAAGCGGAAGAGCTACGGGAATTGCTGACTGCGATGAGCGGCAGCCCCCTGGAAATGCCCCCTGCCGCGTTGCGGGAAAACTTCAACATGATGCTCCAGAGCGAGCTGAATATGCAGGCGACGACGACGATCATCGAGGAGTTCCCGGTGACCACAGGAGAAGCCCCTCAAACAGCCAGGATCGTCCGGTTCATCTCTCCGTTGTGGCGTGTAGCCGCGGCCGTTATCCTCCTGGCCGGAGGGATCGGGATCGGCATGATCATCCGGACAAGACCTTCGGAATCGACGACCACCGACGAGATCGCCGCCATGCGAAAAGAGCTCAAGGAAATGAAGGAAGAGGTGATGTTCAACCTCATCAACGACGAATCGGCCAGCCAGCGGATCAAGGCCGTGAGCTATGTCGAACAAATGTCGAGCCCGGACCAGCAGGTGATCAATGCCCTGCTCAATACGCTCGACCACGATAAAAGCGTCAATGTACGGCTGGCTTCCTTATACTCGCTGTCCCGGTTTGCCGACCGACAGGCCGTGCGCGATTCGCTGGTGAACTCGCTGAAATTGCAAACCGATCCCATTGTCCAGGTAGTGTTGATCAATCTGCTGGGAGAAAAAAGAGAGACCAAGGCGATCGCTCCCATCAAAGAGATCATGACTAACAAAAAAACTCTGCCAGAAGTCAAAGATGCCGCCCAGCGTAGTCTGAAGATCATGTAACCAATTTCAAAACATATCCCGGAAACGGCCACACCGGCGTGGCCCGGGGAATCATTGTCGAATCTTAAAAAAACTCAAAATGAAGTATATCCTCCCCTTTTGCATGGCGCTTTTTTTTGCGGGCGTGTCCCGGGCGCAAGAGTTCAAAGTCTCAGTAGAAAACACCAAAGATGGTAAACTGGCCCTCGACGATTTCGGTGGCGAGTTGGCCATCGAAGGTTATCCCGGGAATGAGATCGTCATCACTCCCAGCAACGGCCGGTTCGAAACGCCGGATCAGGCCAAGGGACTGAAGCCCATCTACGCCGCAGGTACCGACAACACGGGAGTCGGCGTCGCCATGGAAAAGAATGGCAACCATATCACGCTGCGTTGTCTTTTGCCGATCACCAAAAGATCCAACTATCGCGTCCGCGTTCCGGAGAATCTCGCGATAGAGATCACCCGCGACTGTGCCGGGGGCGGCATGACCACCATTTCGAATGTGAAGAACGAGATCGATTTCCAGGGCTGTCATGATATCGATCTCAAAAATGTTTCCGGCCCCCTGGTGATCTCCACTATCAGCGGCCGCGTGAATGTGGCCTTTAGCGAGCTCAGCAGGGACAAATCCATCTCTATTGCCACCGTGAGCGGGCCGATCGATGTGACCCTCCCCGCCAAAGCCGGGTTCAACCTGGAGATGGGCACCGTCTCGGGTAATATGTATTCCGATTTCGATCTGCAGAGCAGCAAAGGCGATATGCAGCGGGTCGGCGGCGGCAATCTTCGTGCCCAGGTGAACGGCGGTGGCGTCGATGTCAAGCTGACTACCGTTAGTTCCAGTATCTTCCTTCGCAAGGGATAATCTCCAATCAACTATTCAAACCAGCAATATGAAAAAAATGTTCTTCTTTGCACTGTTGTGCATTGTGTTCTCCACTACCAGGGCTCAAAAGATCATCGATAAACACATCCCCTTCTCGCCAAAGGATTTCGTAGCGATGAATTTCCAGATCTCGGACTCCATCCGCATCATGACCTGGAAAAAGGACGAGGTCTATATCCACAGCTCCATCGATGTCAACGACAACCAGGACAACGACGATTACCAGATGGTTTTTGAAGAATCGGGGCAGATGGTCAATGTATCGGCCAGGCTGGAGACCGACAATATCCGCCGGCGGCGCCCGGCCAAGGACTCCGGTAACGATTGCTGCTGTTGCTGTAACTACAGGACACATATCACGCATGTCGTCTATGTCCCCGAGAATGTGGATTTCTCGGTGGAGACGATCAACGGCAATATCACCATCGTAGGCAATACTGCCGAGATCCGTGCCAAAAGCATCAGCGGGTTCATCGACCTGGCCATCGCGCCGGAGCGGAAGGCCGATCTGAAAATGCATACGATCACAGGTACGATGTATTCGAATATCGAACTGCCGGCCAGCCGCCGCATCAAGCAGGTAGGCGGAGGAACGGTGCGAGCGGAGCTCAATGATGGCGGCAAACCCATCGACCTCGAAACGATCAGCGGCGATATCTTCTTCCGCAAACAGAGTTGATCCGAAGCCCTTCTTTGAATGGTTCAGGGCCTCGCCGTGGGCGGGGCCTTTATAAATACCAGCTGCCGGTAGGCTTCGCGGTAAACAAGATTGAAGAACCGCACCAACCGCGCATATTCGGCAGGCGGATAGAGCCCTTTATACTGCCGGAAATCGCTCACCAGGGTCAGCAGGCCATTCTCGAACCGGCTGGTAAACGAGTAAGATCCGAAGGTGGCCGAGAAACGGGCCGAAGGCAGCTGTTCTTCCGGGGTCCAGCCCTGCGGCAGCTGTAAGACAAGCGAATCGCTTTCTTCCTGCGAAAGCGATAGTTCGAAACCATTCTTCCGTCCCGGTTCTTCGGACAATCGCGATAGCCGTTTCATAAAAGCGCTATACACGATCAGCAGCCGGTTGCCCGCGAGCGTGGCATATTGATCCGCCGTTAGGTGCATCTGCTCGTCCAGCACCGGCACTGTGCTCTGCCAGGAACTGTCTCTAAGATTGCCAAGCACGCAGTTATTCAGCCCCAGCGCCTCCCGGCGCTCGTCCAGCAGCTCCTTCTTCGTGGAATTATTCAGGGTATACTGCACATAGTCCTGATCCAGGCCGGAATAGATCGTTTGCAGGCTGGCTTGCAGATCGCCCTGGTCGTCGATGCTGCCTTTTACCCACCGGATAAGCCGGTTATCGCCGGCGCCATACACCGGGGTGTGGATAAGATGACCGCCGTTTTCATCGAGCAGCAGTCCTTCGCGATCCGCCGTAAAACTCCCGAGATAACCCGCGGGTAAAGAAGAGCTCGTGCATTCCAACCACACGGTGTCCTTGCCGGTAAAAGCGACGGCGATCTCATGGTTGAACTGCACACAGGCAAAACCGGTATCTACCGAAGGCTGGCCCGCCCCGCCCCGGATAAGCACAGGATAGGCCCGGATGCCCGCCTCCTTCAACAGCGCAACCATATAGTTGGACAAGGCTTTGCAATCACCGTACTTCTTGTTGTAGACATAGGCCGCGTCATACGGTTGCCAGCCGCCGATGCCAAGCTCGATGCCGACATAATGCGTATTCTGTTGCAGGAAACGGTAGAGCACCCGGATCTTCTCCCGGCTGGCGGTGAGCCCGTCCGTGAGGGCATGCACCTGGCGCCGCGCGGCTTCGGGCAACTGTCCTCTACCCTAGTGCAATCCGCCTACGAAACGCCCGAGATCTGCCCAGGAATAGCATTGTCCTTTATACCCCTCCAGTTCAAAATTGCCTGGCGCCAGGCTCACCCGGGGCTCACGCTCGAACCAGGCAGGAGCATAGGGTTCCCGCGCAGGCACCGGCCGTGCATGCAGCTCCCAGGAATAGGTCCTGACGCCTTTGTTTTCCGTAATTTGCTCCGGCTCCGGAAGATGGTAATTGCGGAACTCCAGCGGATAGTCCGCAGGAGCATGGATCACGAGACGGCTTCCGGCTACGGTTACAAAGTTTTCGGGCTGCGGGACCCATTGCGAGGGTAACCCGAACAATCCATTGATGCCGATCTCTTCTTCGTAACTTATCGTATAAGGATAATTGTGATACCCGAACTGATAGGTCTTGACCCGCAGGTCCATCATCAGGATTCCCATTCCTTCGATATTCCGGTCAAGCAGATCGCTTTTTCTTATCTTTTTCACGACATGGCCCGCGGCATCGTATAGCACCGCGCTCACGCTTTCAAGGTCATGGAATTTATCATAGAAAGTATAAATGTTGGAAAAACCGTCCCCATACTGGTTCAGGATCGTATAGACATAATGCCGATGTATTCTTGCCTTGCGCGACGATTCGATCTCGATCTCGGTGACGTCCACCCGCTTGACCATCCCGGCGTCGCGGGTAAGACTATCCGGCAGCGGAGCCGTTACCGGGTCCTGCCCCGCCGCATGTACACCAACCAGGCAGAGGAGCAGCAATAGGTACCAGTGCAGGGGGACGGGCCTACGCATGATCAGTTTAGTTTTTTGAAGACAATAGGCTCTTTTTCTTTTTGGACGACAAGCGCGAAGAATTTCCGTAGCGCAGGATACTGCTCCACCGGATAATTCGCTTTCATGAGCTGCATCCGCATCCGGAAATCGATGCTATTGCCGTCCGAATTTATCTGATACCGGAAGCTGCAGCTGCTGTCTTCCAGGGTATACTTCACGGATTTGGGCAACTGGTCGATCGCATATCCTTTCGGTATGTCCATCACCAGGATATAGTTGTTATCGATGCGATAGGGCATTTCCACGGGGTAATCCCGCTCCGGGTCGGAAAGCGGATTCACATTCATGCGTTCGTGCAGGATGGGATTGAAATAAAGCGTTTGCTGTCGAAAACGATAGCTCATAGCATAGTGCCAGCGCAGGGGTATTTCGGGCGTCAACAAGGAATCGAAACCCGACTGGCCCATCTGCCGGTAGTCCGGCATCGACTTGCGAAGATTGTCGAAGAAATCGGCCGGCTGTTCCCGTTTCATCCGGTCGCGCATGATCATAGATTCGAAAACGCCCAGGGTCCGGGTATAGGTTCCCGAATACCCGCCGTCGCTGTCGTTTTCCAGGTATACCTGGGTGATCCGGCGTTCGGTGACCGAATCCGGTACCAGCGGTAGTTCCTCATGACTGGAATCGATCACATGCGCCATACTGTTATAGCAACGCTCGGGCAGCTGACCGAAGCCCGTAGCCGGCCGGGAAGCATCCAGGAGATAATACCGGCCACCGACCGATAGCCGGACGATCACATAATTGTAGTCGGCAAGCATCGGAAAGCCCTCCACCGGATAGCCGTGCTCGCGGGTGCTTAGCAAAACGGCGCTGGCATCGACTCCCATGTGCCGGTACATTACCGTCAGCAGCAGGTTGAGATCGGCGACGGTTCCCTTTCTTTCCTCCCAGGTCTTGCGCAGCGGCTGTGACATATAAAAGCCCTTGTCACCGGTGCAGGTGAAGGCATCGCGGACAAAGGTGTAGAGCTTTTGTGCCGTTTGAAGTTCGTTGTCGCCCCTCGCGCCGAGCTGCCGCATCCCTTCATCGAGCCAGCGGTTCTTATCCGTGAACGACAATCCGAAGTCCGGGTTCCGCAGGAGCTCGCCTGTAAGCTCCGGCCAGCTCGTATGGTAGGTCTTGGTATAGTCCCCGAAACGAACCGCCGAGAGCTGGAACTGCATCTTCTGCACATGGTTACGCAAGGTAGTAGTATAGGGCTCCGGTTTTTCCAGCGGCATAATATCGCGCAAGGCCCAGATACGATGGACCACCGTTCCGCTCCACACCCCACCGGTGCCATTGTCGAAATAGATAGGGAATTCGCCGGACGCATATAGCGTCGTGTCGATGGTAAAAGGGCGGTAGCCCTGGTTCTTGACAAAATAATCGAAAAGCCCCGGCACATTGACCTCGTACTGGCTCCATAGAACAGGATATCCCTGTTGAAAATCCCACTCGGGAATAAAGCCATAGCCCGGGTATACGATGCGGAAGATGTATTCGATCACCGATCCTTCCCGCACGTTGGGGAACGCGATCTTTTCGATATCGTAGTCGGTGTTCTTATCCTTGAAAATATTGCTTTTATCCAGTTTGGTGACCACCACCTTCCCGTTCTCCAGGTTATACGTGGCGCCCCGGACCTCGTCGATATAGGTCCAGGCATTGCTGCGATGCATCGCACTAAGGCTCAACGTGGCCAGCGAGAGCGCGTTCTTGTTCAGGATGCGGAGCCGGACATGGCGTTCGTAAACGACGGCATATCCCTTGTGCTCGTAGGACGGATCGAATGTAACCTCGCCGTGGTCGAAAAGGTATACTGCGTTGGCATTGCTGTCCAGGCTGTAAACGGAGGGGGCAAAGGTCTCGGCAGTTACGCTGCCGAAGCTCATGTCGGGCGGTTGCGGCTGAACGGCCGCGGGTTGCGGTTGACCGGCCGTGAATTCCGGTTGACCGGCTGCGGCAAAGAGTAAAAAAAGAATAAGGGAGAGCATCACTTCAATTTACCCTTTTTTTTATTTTTCGCCTGCATCCCGTTGAGATAACTTTCGAGCGCATCGAAACGGGCCGCCCAGAAAGTGCGGTATTGTTCCACCCAATCCGAAACCTCGTGCAATTTCTCCAGGCGGGCCTCATAGAACCGCTCCCGGCCCTGTTGCCGTACGACGATCAGCCCGCATTCCGTGAGTATCTTCACATGTTTGTAGATGGCGGTTCTGCTGACATCGAAACTGCCGGCCACGGCGTTTACACTGAGGGACTGGTGAGCGATCATGGCGATGATGGCTCTGCGGGTGGGGTCGGCGATCGCCTGGAATACATCTCTGCGCATATAAAACGAAACCTTTTGGTTGCAAATTAGCCCCTCAGCGCGGCCCCACCAAATTTTTTGCGGGGATTGCAGGTAGCGCCTCATCCTTATAGCCCTGCCAAAAATTGCAGCGTATATTTGCCGGATGGATTATTTCAATGAGCTTACCCGATTGTTGAAGATCGAGCAAGCGGAAGACCGGCGGCTGTACCAGGAGCAGGCGGAGTCGGCTTCCATCGCCGTACGCCGTGAAGCTGGCGCGGCCTGGTACCCCGTAGCGATCCGGGACACCGAGCTGACCCGTGGAGACTATCTGAGCGTGGAGGTGGAGCGGACGACTCACCAGGATCTCGCCCATCAGCTGCGATTTGGCGCGCCGGCGGCCCTTTTCTCCAACCACGACCCGGCGAACGATCGCATAGAAGGCACCATCTCTTTCCAGGGTGGCAACCGGTTGAAACTGACGCTGCGTACCGACGAGCTGCCGGACTGGGCCCGCGACGGGAAGCTGGGCATCGACCTGCTTTTTGACGACAACAGCTATACCGAGATGTTCGGCGCGTTGCGGCAGGCCGCCGAAGCCGGGCACGCGCCCAAGTCAGAGGAGCGCGGACGGCCCGGTGCGAGAGCGGAAAAACGCGAGGAAGGGCGGCTGATCCGCATCCTCACCGGCCCCACCCCGCCGGCTTTCGCAGACGATGAAAACGGAGACCCCGGCCATTCGACCAGCCTGGCTCCGGCGATGGCCGGCACAGCCGCGCCTAAGCTCAACCCCTCCCAGCAGGCAGCGGTCCGCAAGATCCTTTCCGCCGTCGATCTGGCCATCGTGCACGGCCCGCCCGGCACCGGCAAAACCACGACCTTGGTGGCCGCCATCCGCGCGCTCGCGGAACGCGACGAAGGGCCGGTGCTCGTCGCAGCACCCAGCAATACCGCCGTAGACCTCCTGAGTGAAAAGCTGAGCGATACGGGTCTGAATGTCCTGCGCATCGGTAATCCGGCGAAAGTGTCGGACAAACTGCTTTCGCTGACCCTCGACAGCCGGATGGCGGAACATAGCGCGATGAAAGAAGTGAAGAAACTTAAAAAGCGGGCCGCCGAGTTCAAGGACATGGCGCATAAATACAAACGGAGCTTCGGACCCGCCGAACGCGAACAACGGAAAGCCCTGTTCGACGAAGCGCGTAACGTGATGAAAGCCGTCGAACGCACCGAGCAATACATTCTCGATGATGTCATCGGCAAGGCCAGGGTGATCACGGCTACCCTGATAGGCGCCAACCACTATACCGTCCGTAACCTGCGCTATGCGACCGCCGTGATCGATGAAGCCGGTCAGGCCCTCGAGCCCGCCTGCTGGATCCCGATCCTCAAAGCCTCGCGGCTGGTGCTGGCCGGCGACCACTGTCAGCTCCCCCCAACCGTGAAATCCCAGGAGGCGGCGCAAGGCGGACTCGCCACCACCCTGCTGGAAAAATGTGTCGCGCGGCACCCCGAGGCAGTGACGCTGTTGGAAGAACAGTACCGGATGCATCAGCAGATCATGGGTTATAGTTCCGGCATCTTCTATGAGAACAAGCTGAAAGCTCATCCTACCGTCGCCGCACACATGCTTTTCGAGGGCGACGCCCCCCTGACATTTATCGACACCGCCGGCTGCGGTTTCGACGAACGGCCCGAGGGCCCGGGGCTCACCAATCCCGAAGAAGCTGCCTTCCTCGTCCGGCACGCCACCCGGCTCCTCGAGGACCTGGCGGCGCGGGGCAATGGTTCACCCGGCGCGCACACCGGCGATTCCCCCTCGACCGCACACACCGGCGGTCCAGCCTCGAACGGCGCACGCCCGTCCGTCGCCATCATCTCCCCTTACCGCAACCAGGTCCATTTGCTGCAGGAGCTCGTGGCCGCGTCACCTGCGTTGCGGGAATGGGGCGACCGGCTCGCCGTAAACACCATCGACAGCTTTCAGGGGCAGGAACGGGATATCGTGTACATCGGGATGACCCGCAGCAATGCGGATAACCGGGTGGGCTTTCTCGCCGATATCCGGCGGATGAATGTAGCCATGACGCGGGCCCGGAAAAAACTGGTGGTCATCGGGGACAGCGCCACGCTTTCACGTGTGCCGTTCTATGAAGGTTTTATCAATTATGCACAGGAGCACGAGGCGTATGTGAGTGCATGGGAGTTCATGGAGTACTAAGCTTGAACGCCCCGATCTTCGTCGTATAGTCCTTGGCATCCTTTTTCAGGTAATCGCCAACATACCAAAACGTCGCGTCGTCGGAAGGATCCATCACGGTATACGTATAGTCCTCCCACCGTAGCGTATTGGTCTGCGGAGCCTGCCCCTCCGCCAGGATGCCTTCGCCAAATCCCATGATGCCGAGCGAATCGGTGACAAGCCGGCCGGTAAAGCGCTGACCGGGGAAGTGGTCACTCCCGCCATAGGAATAGCCGATGCCGATGTTCCCATATTTATCCACCGCCGCGCCCGGCAGCCAGCGCCAGTCGCCATCGGGTGCATAGGTTCCTTGCTGATAGAGGGTCAGCCGGTGATGCCGGCCTTCGCGGAACTCATACCAGCGGATGCCGCTGCCGCCGGCAGCGGTCTT
>DASYZH010000267.1:0-1735 GCA_035946435.1 Puia sp.
TGACGAAGTGTATACGCTTTTCGAGGGTGCACTCATCGGGCATAAGATCCATAATGACGTTTGGCCGATCATGTCGGCTCGAAATACCGTGGGAAGGATGCTGTAGGGTGGTATTTTTTATGCTAGCTGGAAAACAAGCCAGTCTGTTTCCTCAATACAATTTATATGAAAAAGAACACAGTTCGCTACAAGCACGTCAAAGTCGATGGATTGGATATCTTCTATCGTGAAGCCGGCGACCCGGCAAAGAAGGCGATCGTTCTGCTAAATGGGGTGCCGAATGCTTCCAGCGCCTTTCAGGAACTGATGAACGATCTGAAAGACGATTTCTACCTGGTGGCGCCCGATTTTCCGGGTTTTGGGAACAGCGCGGTACCCGACAAAAAGGATTACGCCTATACCTTTGAGAACATTTCGCTGACGGTCGAGCATTTTATCGGTGCGTTGGGTCTGAAGCACCCCAATGCCTATGCGCTGGGTTATGGCGGGCCTGTTACTTTCCGGATTGCGCAGCGCCGCCCCGACCTTTTCGCCAGCTATATTCTGCAAAACTCCAACGCCTATGAAGAAGGGCTCGGGCCGGCCATGAAAGATGCGGAACCTTATCTCACCAACCGGAACGAGGAGACCGAAAAGCTGGTCAAGCCGTTGCTGACGTTGGATGGGGTCAAACTGTTCTTCCTGCATGGCGCCAGGCATCCGGAGAACATCAACCCGGACAGCTATCACAATGCGGTGCATTATCTGAACCGGGAGGGGCAGGAGGCCATTCAGCTGGACCTGTTGTATGATTACCGTACCAACCTGGCCGAATATCCGAAATGGCAGCAATGGTTGAGGACCACACAGCCCAAGGTCTTGCTGGTATGGGGTAAGAACGATGTGTTCTTCCCGGTGAATGCGGCGGAGGCCATCAAGCGGGATGTGCCCGGCGCGGAGCTGCATGTTTATGACACCAGTCATCTCGCGCTGGAAGAACATCATGCGGACATTGCCGAAAATATCAAAGGCTTTCTACTTTGAGGCCCAGCGTTTCTGGAGCCAGCGGCGGACGGGTTCGTCGTAGAGCTTGAGACAGCCGTATGCTATCAGGATGGCGCCGACGACGGTGAGAACGATGCGGGGCAGGAACTGCGAGGGTGGAGCATTGCGGTGATCGCTTAACCATGCGGTATAGGTATAGATCAGCGGGTAGTGGGTGATGTACAGCGGGTAGGAAATGTCCCCGCAGAATTTGCAAAGCCGGGTAGAGATTTTATTTGTGAGGTGACCGCTTGCGCCCATGTATACGATGAGGGGGAAGACGAGGATGATAACGGCGGCTTCATAAAGACCGTTCCACCAGCGGTGGGTGTCGCCGCCGATACGGGGAATGGCGAGGAAGATGGTAAGCAGGATGGAGCACCAGAGGAACGCGTGTGGGATGGAGGTCGTCCTGATCGTCCGGGACAGGAGGAGACC
This sequence comes from Puia sp., assembly GCA_035946435.1. Lineage (GTDB taxonomy): Bacteria > Bacteroidota > Bacteroidia > Chitinophagales > Chitinophagaceae > Puia. The sequence continues at coordinate 1,462 of DASYZH010000267.1, forward strand.
GGCGAAGAACGGGAAGATCAGCCGGGTAAACCCGATGCGCAATTGCGGGCCGGTGATAGACCAGCCGCCGATGAGGTCGCCGGAGTCGCTACAGACGGCATATTGAACGAGGACGACCGCGGCGATGAAGACCAGGATCGAAAGGGCGGTTTTGGAGAACCGGCGGACGAAGAGGGCGTAGAGGATGTTGGCGATATATTCGAAAAAGAGGGACCAGGCCGGGCCGTCCAGCGGGTGCATCTCCTGCCAGCCTCGTATGTCCATGGGGGTGGGT
>DASYZH010000268.1:0-29499 GCA_035946435.1 Puia sp.
CCGCTCACTGCCGCTTTTACCAGTGACAAGTCGGTGCTTTGTACGGTGTCAGATCCGGTGCAGTTCACCAACACCAGCGCGGGACCGGGTACCCTAAGCTATAGCTGGGCCTTTGGCGACGGGAACAGCTCGACGGTAACCAACCCGAGCCATGTCTATCCCAGCGCGGGCAACTATACGGTACAGTTGGCGGTTACGAGCTCTGTGGGATGTGGCGCCACCTTTACCCAGACGACGCCGATGAATGTCGCCAACTACAAAACGGATTTCGACCAACCCGCCGGCCAGATATGCTCCGGAACGCAACTTTATTTCAACGATCGCAGCAGTCCCACGCCATCCGGCAGGCAGTGGCAGGTAGATGGGGTGCCCGAGGGCAACTACGCACAACTTGCGTGGTTTGCCAATTCGGCGGGGAATCATATCATTACCCTCACCGATGTGTTTGGGACCTGCCCGTCGTCCGCGAGCAAAACAGTGACCATCGCGCCCGTGCCGGCCATCACTCCTTTCCCGATGACCACGACACCTAACTGTAACGGCTATACGGTAACGGCAACCGATCTTAGCACTACCAATTATACCCGGGCCTGGGACCCGCAATATGTGGTGACGGCGCCGCCCTCGGCCTTTGTCGCCGGTCCCACGGCTACGACGACCTTTGCCAATAATTATCAGTACGGTGTTCTTTATACCGTGGCCTTGCAGTTGACAGGCGCGGATGGCTGTACGACGCTCATCACCGAACCGATCTCGATGAACAAGGCCTATCCCTCCATCTATGTTTCATCGCCGGGGCCGGTGGGGAGCTGTAATCAACCCGTCACCAAGACGTTTGCGATCAACTATAGCGGGACGCTGCAAAGCATTTCCTGGGATTTTGGCGATGGTACGACGTCGAGCGCCGCCAGTCCTACGCATACCTGGACGCAGCCCGGCATTTATCGAACCGTGCTGCATTATGTCGATGCCGGCGGCTGTCCGGGTACGACGAATATCATTTTTACGGAGATCGACCAGCCCATTTCGGTAAACTTCAGTGCCAGCCCTACGACGATCTGTGCCGGAACCCAATTGAATTTTCAGAGTAACCTGTCCTCGGTCAACCCCAGCTCATATACCTGGAATTATGGTGACGGGAGTTTGACCTCCCTGAACTTTCATACCTATACCACCCCCGGTGTCTACACCGTTACGCTCAGCGCCTCCACGGCGGCGGGTTGTACGGCGACGGCAACAAAGCCCAACTATATCACCGTGCTGGCGCCGCCGGGTGTCTACCAGGGTAATGCCACTACCTGCAGTAACCGTAACCTGGTGACGTTTACCTATAATTCCAATAACGCGACCAGCCTGGTCTGGACGTTTGGCGATGGGCAGAGCGAGACTACCGGCGGGTCCGTGGGGCAGGTGCAGCACAGCTATGCGCAAACGGGTACGTATTATCTTTCCCTTACCGCCTCGAACGGGGTTTGTACGGTGTCGAATGACGATGTCGTGAGGGTGCTGACCAAACAGCAGCCGGTACTCAGCGCGGCCAGTAGTGTTTGTGTCGACGGATCGCTGAATGTCCAGCTGGCAATCGCCCGCAACCCGTATGAGATCAATAGCGGCTATTATTACGATTATACGCCACAGTTCTATTATGCCGATGGGACGCCTTTCAACGGGACGGTGACTTTCACGAATCCTTATTCGCCGTATAACAATGGCGCTTTTGGCTGGACCCTCACGGGTTTTAAGGCTGGAGAAAGCGGGCTATATGTCGTGACGACGTCATTTGGGTTCAACTGTACGGATCAGAGCAATACCATCCCGCTTACCATCAAGGGCACGGCGACGCCGGCATTGACGGTGGTGAGCAATGCGGCCTGTTATCAGCAGCCGGTGGTCTTGCAGGATGCATCCACGGTGGGACCGGGCAACTCGATCCTTAGCGGTGTCTGGAATTTTGGGGATGGGGTGACGCAACCTTTGGTCGTCGGCGGACAGGTGAGCCATACCTATAGCAACCCGGGAGCCTATACTGTTTCACTCACCATCAATGACGCGGGGGGATGCCAGGTGACGACGAATGCTAATACGGGTACGGTGAGTGCTCTCGGCCCCAAGGCTTCTTTTTATCCGAGCGCTCAGACGATGCTTTACGGCAGTACGCTGTATCTCTATAACTATACCAATGCCTACGGGCTGGGTTCGGTGAATTATACCTGGAATTTTGGCGATGGGGTTGTGTCGACCGACGCGAGCCCTTCGCATAGCTATGCGGCGCCGGGAACCTATACGGTCACGTTGACGGCCAGCAATCCTGCGGGCGGGTGCAGCAGCACCTATGCTGTGACGGTAGTGGTGCAGCCATACAACCCCCATTTTCAAACCTATACCAGCTATGTCACCAGCGGCAAGTGTCCGCCGGTGTTGGCGCAGTTCCAAAATAGTTCGTATGGCTATTCTTCTATAGGCTGGGGCTTTGGCGACGGATCGACGGCGGGCAATGTCAGCAATCCCTCGCATGTCTATGCCAAACCCGGCACCTATACCGTGACGCTGTCGCTGTATGGACCAGGCGGTTTGCAGGCGCAATATACCGATGTGGTCAACGTGCGGGTGCCTTCTTCTACCCTTGCCGCGGTGACGCCGGCTGTGTGTCTGGGTCAGGCGACGGCGCTGCAGGCGACGGCGAAGGGAGCGCTGACCTACCTGTACGATTTCGGCGACGGCAGTGTAGGCAATGGCGGCGCTTCTACCGTTTCTCATGTCTACGCCTCCGCGGGGACTTATGTTGTTTCGCTGGTGGCGACCGACACGGTGGGTTGTGCGGTGGCGGCGACGGCGCCTGCCAGTGTCACCGTGAATCCACTGCCGGTGGTTGCTGTGATACCTGCTGCGCCGGTGGCTTGTTTCGGCGGTTCGGTGCGGCTTGCCGCTACTGGGGCGGCGACCTATAGCTGGGCGCCTGCTACGGGCCTCGATGCCGCGAATGTCGGCTCCCCGCTCGCTACGCCATCGGCCACTACCTTTTATACCGTGACGGGTATCGACGCCAACGGGTGCGCGGGTGCCGACACGGTAACGGTGAAGGTCGTGCAGCCCGAGCATCTTGCTTTGAGTCCCGATTCTAGTGCCGTATGCGCCGGCGACTCGCTGGACCTGCATGCCAGCGGGACCGACGACTACCTGTGGATCGGCGATGTCGGCGGCTTGTCTGCGGTCGATGCCGGTTCCGTTGTCGCCGTACCGCCTTTGTCGACGCGGTATACCGTGGTAGGAAGTGATGCTTATGCCTGTTTTCACGACACCCTGAGCGTGCCTGTGACGGTATTGCCGGTGCCGACGGTAGACGGCGGACCTTCGGTTGAAGTCCTGGACGGGGCGCCGGTGGACCTTCTCGCGACGGGTAGTCCCGATATCGTGAGCTGGCAGTGGACACCGCCGGACTACCTGAGCTGTACCGATTGTGCCCAGCCGGTGTGTACGCCCAAGAAGCCGGAGATCTATACGGTTCGCGTCGTCAACAATGTGGGGTGCAGCGCGAGCGACACGGTATCCGTGAAGCTGATCTGCGAGGCGGCGCGGGTGCGGATACCGGAGGCCTTTTCGCCTAATAATGACGGGCATAACGACCGCTTCGACATCCTCGGGATCGGGCTGGTCGATCACCTGGTGATCTTCGACAGATGGGGTGCTCGCGTGTTTGAACGCTCTAATTTCTATACGGCGGATGCTTCGTCGCAGTGGGATGGGACTTTTCATGGGCAGCCGGCGCCGGTGGGGACGTACGTATATTTCGTGGAGATGAGCTGTCCCACGGGGGGCGGGTTTACGCGGAAGGGGACGGTGGTGTTGGTACGCTAATTGCAATACCTTTCTTTTTGCTCCTTCCTAAACAATTTGTTATGACATCACTTATCCCTGGGTCTTTGGCGCTCTTTGTCGCTTTTTTGTCCGGAGGGTCCGGAGGACCGTCGGCCGAAGGCCAGACATTAGCGGTTTGCGGCAAAATCGCTAATTTTCCTGATCGCGATTTTGCCGCACATTTTTATCCCCAGCAGCGGGCTGAGTATACTGGTGACTGGTATTTTGACCGGTTTGGCGGTCCGCATGGGGAAGTTTCGCATGCTCCGGACATCGAGAAGGCGAATAAACAAGAGGCGGGCTACAAGTTTACTTTCACCAATAATGGGAAGTTTCGCACTGTGCAGCCGGACGGGACGACCAATACCACGGACTATGGGTACCTTGTCAGGCGTCGCGAGATCATCATCGGGAAGGATACGTTGAAGATCATGTTGCTTACTGCGAAGATCATGGAGCTTTATCCTGTTTCCGGGAAGCAGCCGGCGCTTTTTTTGAGACGGAATAAAGATGAGAAGACGGCGATGAGTGCGCCATGATCATCTTCTTAGGGCCGCTCCATCCGCTGTTTTGGCGGAATTCATCCCCTACGTTGTCGTTTTTACACCGCGTCGAATCCCGAAGTGAATACTAGATTTGGGGTATGAAAAATCTACTACTAATTGCAATTCTGTGTGCCGCATTTCGCTGCGATGCGCAACCGATCCAACCTTCCAGCAGCGGTTATGCGCCTGTGAATGGCATCAAGGTTTATTACGAAGTCTATGGCGAGGGCAGGCCTGTAGTTTTACTACACGGCGCTTTTTATACCATTGGGATGAACTGGAGCCAATTGATCCCCGAGCTGTCAAAGACCAGGAAAGTAATTGCCATTGAAATGCAAGGGCATGGACATACGCCGTATTCCGATAGGAAATTGTCGTTCCCTACATTGGCAAGTGATGTGGAGGGAGTAATGGATTATCTGAAGATCGATAGTGCCGATGTAGTAGGATACAGCATGGGCGGCTCTATCGCTTACGAGTTTGCCCTAAAAAGCCCGAAACGGTTAAGGAAATTGGTGATCATTTCTTCTACCTATAAGAGTAGCGGTTGGCTACCCGAAGTAACCAATGCATTCAAAAATTTCAAGCCCGAATTTTTTACGAATACCCCTATACAAGCGGCATACGATGCAGTGGCGCCTGATAAAACGAAATGGACGAAGTATTTGGAGCAGATGTTTGCTTTCGCTTCGGAACCGTTCGACTTCGGAGACTCCAATATTGCGAAAATTACCGCGCCGGTGTTGATCATATCCGGCGACAATGATGGGCTGGATAAGATCGAGTTGATAAAGACCTATAAATTATTGGGTGGTGGTGTTGCTGCCGATATGGGGCCAATGCCAAGATCGCACCTGGCTATTGTTCCTGCGCAGGGACATGTGAGCCTGATGATGCAGACAACGACGATTTTGGATTATTTGAATGGGTTCTTGAAGTAAGCAATAGGATGCCTAGTGTGGTGATAAGCTCTCCCGCAAAAAGAGGGGTTCAATGACATATTCATATACCCACCGCGGCATTTGATCAGTTTTGGGAATAAAAGTGGTATCACCTTCTAACTCACCTACAAGTTTTATTTCCGAATTCTCGGCAGAGTTATCTAATAAAAATGTTCGGTGGGTCAGGGGAATAAGGGATGAAAGCAATGCAAGAGAACTGTGATATCTGTTAATTATTTTATCTTCTGGAACGTTATGCCCCTTTAGCGCTACTCTTTGATTCACTCTATTAATATTAATAGCAGGGTCGACGGTGCAAACAAAATACAAGTAGTTTTTATAACCAACCTCCTTTGCTTTTTGAAGGAATTTTATTTTGGAAGGATGACTAAGGACTGTTTCAAATGTGAAGGTACTGTTCTGGGTCAACAATTGATGTCGAACAAAATCTGCGGCAATGGCTGCGTCATATTTGCCGATGGAATGATCTTTTTCTATCAATAAATTATTTTCAGAAAAGCGAATTCCCACGGACCGCTTATCGACATAGGCTTTATTTAGCCATGACTTTCCTTCGGACTCCAGGTACTTATTATAATCTTCAAGCGTAACGTTCAAACCATATTCCGCATTGAGATTCAATACGCGTTTAGTGTCCAAATTGAAGTGGATTTCATCTGCATTTACAAAATAGCCACAGTAGTATTGGCTCCTTAGTTTTTTGATAATAGTGCTCTTCCCACTTCCGTTTGGGCCGGCAAGAATGCGAAGACGCTTACTTATTTCTGGCATGCAGAATTCTATAGTTTAGATGCATGAAATAAGCCTTTTCGGTAGATCCTTCGACTATAATTTCTATATGCCCATCTCCAAATTCCTTTACAATTTGATTGTTACGTGCAAATACTCTCGGTATTCCAATGGCTCTTGCTTCAGAAGCAGCTGCTAAGCCGGCTTGTCCCACTAATTTCTGTATCTCATCACCTCCATTTGGGGTATTTTCTATTTCAGAAAAATCTGATATTCTTGACAAATCATTCATAAACCAAAGATACTACGTTTTATTAATTAACGAGGAGTTGTAAATTGTTGAAATACCGTCGCTTAAGTTGGTTTGCGCGGCAATGGTTCAATTCCATTACCGTCCGTTGTTTGAGTATATACCCAATGGTTCTTTGGGCAATACACCTAATTTTAAGGATGCCACGGCTGAAACCAGCAACATGGAACGACTACGTTGTGCGCGATATTCTCGCGCATAACTCTTATGGATTTAAAGAGATCAAAGATCTCCGATCCGGGAGGGAGATTTGGCTGCGGTGGTCGAAATGCCTGGTGGGTGGAGGTGTGTCCGAGGGGCTGGTATGCCGCGCCCCTAAACGAAAAAGGCCCCCGAGTCGGGGGCCGTCGTGCTATTTCTTTTTAGCTGCTTTCTTTGCTGCTTTTTTCGGAGCGGCTTTTTTTGCTGCTTTTTTGGGGGCTGCTTTCTTAGCGGCTTTCTTGGGCGCTGCTTTCTTGGCGGCTTTCTTTACTGCTTTTGCCATTTTCTTTGAAATTTAATTGAGTTAGTAAAAATGCGTTCACGGATACTCCGCGAGCGCGGCGCGAAGATAACGGTTTATTTGAGAATTTGTTATGGAAAAAGCGTTAAATCGTGTCACCGGGCTATGAAAAAGATTATATTCCGCACTTTTCTCTGCAGCCTGCTGGGCTGCGCGGCTATCTTCTCCGCACATGCGCAGATGGATTCCTCCCCGCTGAAAGGCGCGCTGGGCACGGCAACACGTTATGCCGGCGGCGACAACAAAAACCCGATAGCGCGCTGAGTTATCTTGAGCGGGCCTACTCGCTTGCGTCTTTTGATCTCAAGACCATCATTGATCTCGGCGGCGTACTGCTCGATGGCAAAGCCTATGATAAAGCCGATAGCCTGATCGATACAGGACTCGAGCTTGATTCGATGAATGGATGAAGGTCCGGAAAGTGGATGGCTGCCGGTGGAGGAGGAAGTAGGGGGCTGTGTAGATCGAGGATCTAATTGTAAAAAATCAGATTGAACTCTTAGAACGAGTTCTTTTGCCAGCGGTCTTTTTCCTAGTCGCCCGGGCGCGACGGAAAACCTCACCGGTCTTAATTTGATGACGTCTGCGGGATGAGGCCGACTTCTTGTCCTGTTGCCCGACCACGCCAATATCGTCTAATTTTTCAAATTTGCTCCGGGTCGTCATTGAAGTAATCTTTGTAATACGAATCTACTAAATTTTTTGCTGCTTCCGTAAAAATTCCCATTCTATTTTGACCATAAATCACCTGAGCGCCAAGTGAATCGATGTAGTGAGAGACCAAATTTGTTTTAGCGGTAAACGCCACATACCCCTCAAATCCGAGATCAAAGCTCATTTTACATGCAAATGCCACCAGGTTGCCCGCTACTCCAGCAAATTTTTTCTGACTGGGATGATTATGTGGAGCGGCTTCAATTAAATGCATTTCGATAAACAGTTGGTTAGGGACCGGCTCAAGGCTGATAAGACCCTGGATCGTATTATTCCCTGCTAACACCAACTTATACAAGTTCCTGGCACTTTCCCTAAACTCGGTCTTCCAATTAAAGAACCAGCCGTCCTTCTTATGCACTTTTTTTATCTCTGCTGCCGAGACCCTTAGAACCTCCGTCTCGAAGATCTTCCCGGAACTCACCTCCCTAATGCTGTTTGTTAATTCATCCACCACAAATCTTGCTTCCGTTCTCATTTTGCGAAGCTAAAAAGGATTTTCATCTTCATCTTAAAAAAGTATACCCACGCAAGTCGGATCTACAGGAAGAGAACAAGGAGTATGCTTAGGTGAAGAGGCGCCCGACGAGCTCAGCGGAAAAAATGAGAGGTCATGGGATAAGGATAAGTCACCGGATGAGCAATAGGGTGCCTTTTTCGAGCTTTTGTGTTTCGCCCGCGAATTGATACCGGCACATCCAGACATAAGTCGCGGGGGGCTCCGGGGTGCCGCCGATGGTTCCGTCCCAGCCGCGGGTGTAGTCTTCCGTGGAGAAGACCAGCGCGCCCCACCGGTTAAAGATCTGCAGATGATAACGCAGCATATTGCCCAACACATAAGGACGAAAGAGCGCATTGCTGCTGCCATCGGGGGTAAAAGCATTGGCGAAGTAGATACCGAAGAGGCATTGTTTGGTGGTGATCGCGATGTCCGCCGTGCCCGAACAGCCGTATTGATCCGTAACGGTAAGTGAAAGATCGCCCGCTTGTTCGACGGTGATCTCCGGGGTGCTCTCGCCGTTGCTCCAATTGTAGGAGATATAGCCCCCCCTGGCAGCGATCGTGCTGGGATATCCATTGCAGATCACGGTGTCCTGCACCAGGAAACCCGTAGGATTGCCCAGGATATTGACAATGGCGACGGTATCGCGACCGGTACAGCCGTTGGCATCCACCACCTGCACCCAATATGTGCCGGTGGTATCGATTTGCAGGGTGGGCTGCGTGCTGCCATCCTGCCACAGATAGCTGCTATAACCCGAACCGGCGGCCAACACCCGGCTGGCACCCACGCAAAGCCAGGTAGCCGGATCGAGCTTCGGTTGTGGCAATAGATAGATCTGCAGCACCCGGAGGGTATCGCCGCCATAACAACCGTTTGGCGACAAGGCTTTTACCGAGTACACCCCGGCCTGGTAGGCAACGATGGTTTGCGTCGTAGCCCCGCTGCTCCACAGATAGCTGCTAAAACCGGCGCCTGCATCCAAAAAGACACTGTCGCCTTTACAAAAGCTGGTATCGTCACCCAGCTCCACCGGCAGCGGTTGGGTGACTGTGATATCGACGGTGCTTGTTACCCCGCAGCCAAGCGAGGTTTTTGCCGAGGCGATATACTGCGTGGTGGAGGGCGGCGTCACGGTGATCGACTGCGTATTGGCGAGGCTGCTGCCTGTGACGTCCGTCCAGGAGTAGTTTTGAAACCCGCTTGTAGCCTGAAGGGCCACGGGCGTGCCGAGACAAGCGGTGGCATCGGGACCGGCGGAGAAAGAGGCTAACGGCGCCTGCTGAATGATCACGGTGGCGATCGGGGATGTGCCGCAGGTAGTGGCCGCCGAGACGGTATAGGTTCCAGGCGTCGTAACGAGGAAGGTATCGGCGGTAGACCCATCCTGCCAGACATAATTGACGTAACCGCTCTGGGGCCGGAGCGTCAGGGTGCTGTCCGGACAGAGATAGGTTGGAGCGCTGAGGGTAATGCCTGCTGCGGCGGGCAGCACGGTGAGCGGTTGTGCTTCACTGAGGTTGCTGCACGTGCCGGTCATGGTGGCGGTGATGTTGCCCTGGAAATGGTCGCGGTACGTGAGCTGGAGCGTCGTGTCGGATGGCGTTTCGATGCTCTGGATATTCGTCGTATCGAAGGTCCACACCGGCGAGGCACCGCAGCCGGAGTTTCGCAGCAGGGTAAAGGTTACGGGTGAGCCTGCGCACACCTGGGATTGATCCGCCACCAGCTGGATGGTATTACAGCTGGCGAGGGCTGAACAAGCCGCGGTCTGCCCGGGAGTGCCATCGACGGGCGCGGGCATCGTATGCGGCGGGATACGGAAGGTATTGCTATAAACGCCCGTCCAGTAAGGGTTGCCATAAGGTTTGCAACCGAGGGGCTCCACCCGGCAGGCGGCGGAGTCATGACCGCTGCACACGCTGCTGGTATCGCTGTCGTGTAGCCGAACGAATTCGCTCCCTTCGGCCACGGGCGTCGCCGTGGCAAATTCCTCGAGGATGATATCTTCGTCCGGGGCGGGGTTCAGGAAATTCGAATTCCAGGCGTCGGCGCGGTTTCGCTGGTGGAGGATGCGTTCCTTGACGATCTGCCCGTTCTCGATCGCGCCATAGTCGATGTCGCCGTCGTAGCCTGTGATATAGTTCAGATAGGTATAGGAGATGCGGCCGCTGGGATGCTGCGTGAAAACGGTGTTGTAGAAATTGGATTGAACGTTGCTTTTGACCATCCAGCCTTGGAGGTAATTAAAATTGGGGTCGAATTCCGCTACCACACCGTGGATGATATTGGTTGTTTGGATAGCATCGGAGAAGGCGGTGCCGGCGACGCTGATATTGCCGTTGGATAGCAGTTTGGCGCTTCCGCGAGCGAAGAACATGCCGTACTGCATGTTTGGATTGGCGGGGTCGAAGGTCTGGCAGGCCTTGAGGGATAGCATATTGCCGGAAGCTGGATCGAGCCGCATGTTCCAGAGATAGCTTGCGTTATTGTCATTGTAGGTCAACCCGACCACCGAGAGCTGGTTGCCGACCCAGAACATGCCGTAGCAATCCCCCAGCCTGTTCTCAAAGCTTTGGTCCCACACGATATTTCCACTGGGATCCATCTCGAGAACAAACGTGTGTGAGGTGCGGGAGTCCCAGGCATCCATGTCGCCGGCGAGGTAGATATTGCCGGCCTGGTCCTGTATCATCGAGGTCACGAACATGTAGCCGCTCCATTCCTGCCAGAGTGTGCTGCTGTCCGTTCGCACCCAGAGCAGGTTACCTGTGGCGTCGAGGTGCCAGACTACCATATCCTGCGCACCGTTGTAAGGTTCGGGGACAGAGAGATCGCCGGTCATCAGCAGGGTCCCGTCGGCGAGCTCGAAGCACTGATCGGCGTCGGCGTAGTTGAGGGGATATACGCCGAGGCCGTTGAATGATCTTGACCAGACGATGCTGCCCTGCGGGGTTTGTTTGACCAGGTAGGGGAACACATAGAAAGGGTTGCTGGGGGATTCGCGCCAGCCGGGAACCAGGATGTCGTTGTCGTGGGTGAGGTTGATGGGGCCGGGTGCGACCCAGCTAGTCGCTTCCGTGGTGAGGATATGACCGGTGGTGTCCGTACAGGTGGGGGCGCCGAGCGTGACCGGGGTGCGGGAGAGGATCGTGGTTTTGGTGGCAGCGGGGCGCATCGGGGAGATGTGGCTTGCTGCGGCGGGCTGTGATGTACTTGCTGCGCCGGTAGGTTGCGAGTTGCGTATTGCGCCGGTGTTTGGCCGGGTGCGTAACATGCCGCTGCTTTGCTCGAGGAATTTTTTAGCCTGGAAGGCATTTTTGCTGAAAGCCGCGGGGACCACGGGTCGTGGCTGTGCCATATGCGGGGCCTGCGCGGACGACATCTGCGCGGATGATCGCACCGCGAGGATGGATAAAATAGCCAGCAGGAGAAGATAAGGACGGGTGGTTTTCATCAGCGCTTTTACGGTTTCAGCATCCTGGCCCTTAAGATAATAGAATTGGGGGAGATTTCATAGCTGGGTGGGTGCAGGACATGGATCCCCCTATCGCAGATAGAAGGGCTAAGCGGCGCTGTGAGGAGTACGGCTGTTTCGAATTAATGAGGAGGGTGCAGTGAGCGCCAGTGCTTCAATAATTGACGGTAATTGTTTGATCGAAGGATGATTTTGCCCCGGTTTTGTCGTCCACCCTGGTGAAATTGAATTGCAGCTGGGTCCCGGATGCCTTTACGGTTAAATAGCCGTAACAGGAAGCTGAGCTGTCGAAGCTGACGTTGCCGGTGCGTGCACCTGTGGCTTCCTTTACATGCGAAGGCTTGCGGCCGCCGGTACCTACTACATAGTACGGGATACCGACATTGCTGCTGCCGGAGGAAGGATAGCGGGTGAATCGCTGGTAAGTATGTGCATGTCCCGCGAGATAGGCATCGGGCATCAGACCCGCGGCTTCACAGCATTCGTCGATATCCTTGAGCATATCGGTGCTCGAGTCGTGACCGCCGGCACTGTATGGCGGATGATGACTGGCAATGATCAGCCCTTTGCGCCGGCCACCGCCCGTTCGTGACTTGGCGATGCTTGCGAGCGTAGCCTTCAGCCAATTCTTTTGATCCTCACCGGGTATCTTACCGGAAATATATCCGGGGCCTTCCCCGATGTTTGAATAGAGTGCCACAATATCGACATAATAGGCATCCAACCACCAATAGACGGCGGGCTGGCTGACCATTTCCCGATAGATGGTACCCGCAGCCGGAGGAACACCCGGCCCTGGCAAACAGAAATTTTCCTGAAAAGCCTCGAGCGTTGTCTTCTGACCGGTAGACGTACCATCGTATTTAAACAGCTCCCCGTCGTGGTTGCCCGGAATGGCAATGATCTTGCCGGGATACTTTTTATAGGGAACATAGAATTGCGCCTGATAGCCCCGATCCGTATTATCATAATAGATCACGTCGCCCAGATGGAAGAGGAAGGCGGGTGACAGGGCGGGGTTCTGCAGGTTAAAATCTGCGGTCATCGCCGTTGCGATCACCTCCTGGATATCCGTGGAAGGATTGCCGGAGTCGCCGAATGTATGAAAGGTGACACTCCCCGCCCCCTTGACGGCGTTAGCGCCATCGGTGCCGATGATATCTTCCAATGTCATCGAGGGAGGATTACGTTTTGGCTTCGGTATAGGCTGTAACTGCGTTGCGACATAGTCCGTCATCTTCTCGCCCGCGCCAGGCACATTTTTTCCAGCCGTATGGATCGGCTTGGTCCAGAAAGGATGCGCAAACCTGCCGGGTTCCTTCCCTGAGCCTTTGCCTTTGGCGGCGGGCTTGACCTTTCCCACAGCGGGCTTGGGTTTTCCCACAGCGGGCTTGACCTTTCCCACGGCAGCCTTGGGTTTTCCCACGGCGGGCTTGGACTTTGCGGCGACCGCCTTTTTTTTCGCGGCTTTTTTGGACCCGGATGCTTTTTGCCTGGCCATATTTTTAGTTTTTTCAAAGGAAGGATTTTTTTCCAAGAAAAGGAACCGTGTTTTCCCCATATTTAGTCACAGTTAACAAAAGGGGTTTAATGGGACCGCGGCAAGGATTACCGAATGATCATGGCGCCCCAGCGGTCGAATACGCTGATCTGGATCTTCTTTGTGAGCCCCTCCAGGATGACGGCGCGCCACCGATCGTTATTGCCATCCCCATTTGGTGTGAAGGCATTGGGAATGGAGATGCGTACCGAGTCGAAGACCTTGATGTTCACCGGCGCAAGGGGGCTGCTGCAATCGCCCCGGACAAATCCCACATACGGGGTCTCATCCTGCGGGATATTGGGCGTTTGCAAGACGCCCGAGGCCGAAGAATCCAGGATCGCAGCACCAAAAGAGGGCCCGTCGAGCAGGAGGTACTCACCGGCGAGCGGATCGGTTACGGTGATGACGGTCGAGGTATTTCGTGCTATATAGGCCCCTGCGACCTGCGGCATCGCTGGCGAGAGGTCGACGTCCCCGATCGTCAGCGTTTTGGTGGTGACGGGGCAGTAGTATTGGTCGGCGACGGTGGCGAAATAGGTGCCGGCGTGTAAGCTGTCGAGATAGCCGGCAGTAGCGGCGATCGGGGTCGTGGTGTTCGCCGTGTTGTATCAGTTGCAGGTGTCGTCGTTTTGCTGCAGCGGGCCGTAGTCGAAGGCGGGCATCGGGATCTGCCGGATGGTGAAGGTGGGTATCGTCACCTGGCAGCCGTAGGCATCGCGGAGGGAGCCGGACCCGGCATCGGCGTTGGTGGTCACGGTGAACGTGGTAAAAAGGCCGTAGAACTACGGATTTTTAACAAGGCGGTATTCCCCGCTGGTGGCGGGCCCGGGGCGATGGTAGTTTTGAGTCGTCGATGAAGCGCTTCTACCCGACGACGGCGGTCACCGAAAAGCCGGTAACAGAGTAGGTAATCAAATCAAACTTCTATTTTATGCCCACGTACAGAGTATATCTTCGTCGCCCGTCGACCAAGCCACCCGTTTGGGACTGGAGCGAGACGATCGTTCGCAATAATTCGGGTACTGCGTTGCAAGACAGCTACCAGCATTGGGTCGATTCCAAACCCACCCCTGCGGTACCCCCGCTGGACCAATGCGGGTCCAGGGTGGAGCTACGGAACGCGCGTATCCTGAATGCTGCAGCAAACGATTCCAGCATTACCCCCGGACAGCAGGCCTTCATCGACGCCATCCAGCAGAAGGTGAGCACGATGCTGAGCACCCGGCTGGACGGCACTTTCCAGGTGGTGAATTATCCTTCCGGCTTCAACTATGGGATCACCTACGGGAATAACGCTTATTATAATAAGGCCACCCTCCGCGATATCGATACCCTGCTGGGACTATCGGACAACGGAGGGCTGGAGTTGACGGGGGCGGGTTTCTCCGGGCTCTATGCCCAGATCCTGCCGGCGGTGGCCTTTGTCTTTTCGCAGGCGGACCAGCAGACCATGCAAAATCAGGATACCGCTGCCAGCGCCCAGGTGGCTTCCATCCTCACCGAATTTCAGAATGTGGGTGGCGTATACACCAATCCGCTGCCGTTCGGCGGGAAGCTGCAGGATGTGTTCAATCAGCTTATCAAGATGTACGGCAGCCTGAGCAATATTCCCAATACGATGAATGCCCTGCGGAACGCCATTGCATCTTATCAAGCGACGGCCGGCGCGAGCTATGCACTGCACGCCAAGTATTACCAGGCGACGGCCTACCTGGCTGCAGCGCTGGCCAACACGGTAAGCCCCTCCGCCACCAACGGCGGCATGCAGACCGATGCGTCGTCGTACTATGTGGGATTTACGCCGGAGAAGCTGCCTACGGCCAATCAGCTGATCGGCGGGCTGAATACTACGAGCAATGCCGTGACCGTGGACATTTCCCTGTCCAACTTTTCGTCCACCTCTTCTCAGCTGAGCATTTCCGGTGGGTTCGGCTTTAGTATACCCATTGGCGATATCCTGAATCTCTCCATAGGTGGATCGGCATCGTACAGTGTATCGAAGTATGCCTCTTCGGCTACACACGTTACGATGAATATCAACTACCCGGGTGTTACGCTTTTTGCTTCCACGCCTTCCATCCTCTCGACGGACAATTCGACCGGCTGGTATGCCAATGATATTCTCGCGGATGTCGTTAGCAAAACCGGTCATGACGCTACCGGCTTCGCCCTGCAGGGCAGCCAGTTCAATGTCAGCGAGCTTTTTGGAACCGGCAATACCTTCTCGCGGCTCAAGACGTTTGTCATCAGCCAGCAGCCGACTATCAAGATGACATTCTTCGGCGCCGATACGGACAGCATCGTGTCGGACCTGAAGGTCAATGCATCGGCGAAGCTCGACCTCTTCGGCCTGTTCACGCTGGGCTCTGTTTCCGGTTCGTACAATGTCCAGAATGTGGACACGCATTCCGTTGCAGGCGCCGTCGTCGTCACGTTTGGGCCGCCGCAGATCAGTGGGACTATTCCTTTGCAGCAGCAGGTGTGCTATGTCATGGGCGGGGTAGCTTCTTATCCTCCCAATAACATCTAAGAGTAACCACTCACCGGGCGGCCGGCTTCCGGCAGTAAAACGGGCTTCCGGCAGCAAAATGGCGTATAAACGCGGTTCTTTATGAATGCGTGTTTATACGCTTCCCGGTGTCTATGCCTGCCGGTAGCTTTGCAAAAACCAATCACCATGAACTATGCACACCCCCTTCAAACTCTAAGCTTTCACTGGGTGGTCTACCCGGTGCGCGAGATCTCCAAATGGCTCGCTGACCCGACCGTAGACTGTTTCGTCTTCGCCCTGTACTTTCCGGCAAGTCACGACGAGGCGCGGTCTATCGAGCTTTGCTCGTTTGTCTTTCAGGCGAAAAATTGCATCAACCCGAACGCTCCGGATCTCCTGCGTGCCTATGAGAGCAATACGCTGGTAGTGAACGGCCCGCTACAGCTTTCCGCCAACAAGGTAGATGCGCAGAAGCTGCGCGAACTGCTGCCCCCCGTGGGCGGTGAGTTTGAGGACTTGCTGTTCATCCCGTACCTGGATCTGAGCCAGCGGGTGTTTTACTCTATTTACGGCATGAACCAGTCGCCCACGGGCGTGGTGCTCAGCAGCCAGCCGGTCAACACGAACCCCTCACCGCCCGCGACGGCGTAGGCGCCGGCCCCGAGGCGCAGCTCGCATGTAAACGATGGGCATATTGGAGAAGACGATACTCGACTGGTCCGAGGCCTGGGCGCCGCTGGTGCCCCTGGCGATCCGGATGCGGCATAGGACACAACCGTCATATCTGCGGCCGGTGGTGATCTATGTGTGGTTCGCGTTCTTCTGCAATGTGGCCATCGACGTGGTTTGGAAACTGAGCAACCGGATATCCGTACCCTATAATTCCAACAACTGGCTTTATAACCTCCATTCCGTGGTGCGGTTCGGGCTCTTCGCGGCCTTCTTCCTCCGGCTGCGGCAGCCTTTTATCGTGGGGCTCAAGCGGGCGGTGGCAGCGGGTTTCGCGGTCTTCGTGGTCGTCGATTTCGGGTGGTTCGAACGGTTCTTCGAATATCAATACTTCAGCAGCCGCCTGCTGGCCATGGAAGCCGGGCTGCTGCTGTTCTACTGTCTGCAATACTATTTCTACAAGCTGCGGGAAGACGTGGAGCTGGAATGGAGCCAGCCGGATTTTTGGGTGGTCACCGGGCTGGGAATTTATGTGGCCATCAATTTTCTGATCTTCTTAACCTATAACGAGCTTTCGGCCTATTATACGCATTTTGCCGTGGACATCTGGAGCGTCCACAATATCTCCTATGTACTCTTCCAATTTTTTTTAGCAAAAGCCTTTTATGAATCTACCCGACGCTGACTTCAAGCTCCTGATCCTGGTGGGCATCTCGGTGATGCTGCTGTTGTTCGTGAGCTTCCTGCTGATCTTTATCTCGACGCAACGCCGCAGATTCCGCTACCAGCGCCACCTACAGCAATTGCGTGAAAAGCAGCAGGAGCTCCTGATCAAGGCGGCGGTGCGGAGCGAGGAGTCGGAGCGGCTGCGGATCGCCGAAGAGCTGCACGATGAGATGGGGGCGCTGCTCTTTAGCGCAAAGCTGCATTTTCAGAGTGTCCGGGCCAGTGAGAACGACCTGCCGCTCCAACAAAAGGGTCAGGAACTGCTGGACGAGGCGATCCGGCGGATACGTGGTCTCAGCCACAATTTACACAGCAGCATCCTGCAGGAGTTCGGCCTGCTGGAGGCCATCCGCAATTTTGTAAGCAAGCTCACCGACGACAACCTGATACAAGCCACCACGGCCCTCGACTGCGAGTGCGCCGCAGTTTTCCGCGACAACGAGATCAGCATCTACCGGATGATACAGGAGCTGATCAACAATACCCTGAAGCATGCGCATGCCCGGCGTATCCATGTGAGCTGCGTCAATACTGCAGAGAAATTCGTGTTGACGATCTTTCATGATGGGGAGGGGCTCACGCAGGAGCGGTTCGATGAATTAAAATTCCGGCCCGGCAGCATGGGATTCAAGATCATTCAAAATCGTTTGATACTTTTGAAAGGCGAATTGCTTTTTACGCAGCGACCCAATGGATACTATATCGACTTGTTCCTGCCGGTGGCCTAGCTGTCGCTGGGCTGCCGACGTCAAACGCATTAAACCTTAAACCTTAACCACGCTATGAGCAAGATCAGAATTGCCATTGCAGACGATTATGCCATCATCCGGGATGGGGTAAAGGTCGGCCTGAGCCGCGATGAAGCCCTGGAAGTAGTATTAGAGGCGGACAGCGGGGAGGAGCTCCTCGCCGGGCTCACGCGCACAGCCGTGGACGTGATCCTCATGGACCTCAAGATGCCGGGCATGGACGGCATCGAGGCGACGGAGTTCATCCGCAAACGTTACCCCGAGATGCGCATCCTGGTGATCACCATGTACGACGACGAGAAATTCATCATCCATCTCATGGAAAAGGGTGCGAACGGCTATCTGCTGAAGAATGCCGATTCCGCCGAGATCCGCAAGGCCATCCATAGCGTGTGTGAGAGCGGCTATTATTTCAATGACCTGGTGAATAAGGCGCTGCTGAAAAAGCTCGTGCTGCGATCGCCGGTAAAGCCCAGCTTCAAGTCCGATGTCTCCTTCTCCGAACGCGAGCTGCAGGTGCTGCATCTCATTTGCGAGGAGAATACCAATGCCGAGATCGGCAAGGCGATCTTCCTCAGCCCGCGGAGCGTGGAGGGCATCCGGCAGCGGCTTATCGAGAAAACGGGGGTGAAGAATACGGCGGGGCTGGTGATCTGGGCGGTACGGAATGGGGTGGTGTAGGGGGCATGCCGGAAATTTGATACATTTACGCACACATGTCGAGATTTAAACCAAACTACCAGATAACGATCATCTCCGGTTGCGGACTGGCGGGGATTATCGTGGCCCTGCTGGTATTGTCGCTGGAAAAGAAGCCGGCAACGGGATCGGTGTTCCATGAGGTGGGTTATTTTCCCAAAGATGTGGTGAACCGGGCGATCCAGCATCTTACGGATTCGCTACGGAATGTCGGTGATTCGGCCGCCCTGGTGGCGCTCAACAACGACCGGCTGTATTATGACGACTCGACCCTAACGGATACCAATGCGCTGAGGATAGTAAACACCTGGGTGCATTTCGGGATACGGCCTAACCGCGTAGCCCAATGGGATAGCGCTTACAGGGTGCAGGGCGACGGTTGGCGGGACAGTGTGCATTACTATGCGCGGTTCCCCGTGGGCAACCGGCAATTCGTATATCGGGGTGTCGCGCCCTTCAGGATCATCACCTATAAGAGCAATATCCAGTTCATGACCAAATACCCCGGCGCTGCGTCCTGGGTATTCCTGATGGTGATCCTTTGCGGGTTTTGTTTTATTGCGATACCGGCGTGCATCTATATCATGGAACAGGTCATGGCGATCTTCCGGCAGGAGGAACGGCCGGATCAAAGAGGCTATTGGGTGGCCACGCCCATCGTGGCGGGATGTCTTATCCTGTTCCTGGTGGTGCTGTTCTTTACATTCAGCGACGAGCCGCCGGTGAAAGATCTTTATTTTATGCGGACGCTGGGCAATTTTCTGTGGGTTGCCAATGTGCTCGGGTGTATTTCCGGGGCGTTTTGTCTGGCAGGGTTTATCCATAGCGCCTCGATGCTGGGGTATTTTGCGGATAAGGTGAACACGCAGACGACCAGGGTGCGGGAGCAGCGGGAAGAGGTAAAGAAAACCCTCGTGACGCAGCAGGTGGCACCGGGTGCGGCGGCGTCGCCGGTGGAGGTGAAGGCGATGGAGACTTCCGATGCCGAAGAGGCGAAGCATAAGGAATACGCCGACCAGTTCCGGAAGCTGCTGGGTTTCTTTCACCGGTACTTTATCTTGTCCGCCATCCTGCTGTCGCTGGTGGTGTTGTGTACCGGTGCGCTGTACAATGCCGTGAGCTCGCTGGCTTTTATAAAGCTGCTTACTGTGAACTGGGGCTATAGCCCGGCGAGCGGCGATGCCGTGTATCTTTTCGGCGGACTCTTTACGGCTATCCTGCTGCTGGTCTATCTGCCCGCCAAGATGCAGTTCGGGGATGTGCAGCTACGGCTGCCCGACGACGCGGGGCGTCGTTACGACGACGACGATAAATGGTACGGGTTCCTCGAGCAGCCGTTTGGCTGGCTGCGCGGGGGGCTGATCGCGGCGAGCCCCTTCCTGAGCGGGTTGATACAGAATTTGCTGGGGTTGTTGACGAGGCATTGAACTAATGTACCTCATTCGCGTCAGGGAAAGCCTGACCCTTATGACAGGTGGCGCAGGTGATCACCAGCGTTGCCGCGCCTATCCTTGGACGTTTTATCTGAAAATACTTTTTGTTGAGCCCGATGGTCATGCGCATCATGGCCCTGGCTATCGCCTTTTCGGGTTTAGCATCGGTTGCGAAATCCAGTCCGTGTCCGCCGGCAGCCGGTGCATGACAAAACCCGCAGCTCACCCCAAGCGCATCTTCAAAATCATCCGTCATTATGCTCTGCAAATCCCGGGAGCTGATATCCCGGGGCAGTATCTTCAGGTTCTCGTAGCGGCGGCCCGGGCTGGTTGCTGGCGTGCTGGTTGCTGGCGTGCCGGCCGCCTCGGGAATGCTGGTTGCGCGCGTGCCGCTTGCTCGCGGAAAACTGGCCGCGCCGAGGACAATGGACGCGGCCAGAAGGATAAGGATGGTTGCTTGTTTCTGTGCTCTCACGTGGTTTCTATTTGGTGGTCATGATGTCCAGGGATATCGTTACCGCATTGGAGATCGTGCTGGTGCCGCCTACCCCGAAATCTTTCCGGTTGATGCTAAAAGTTCCTTTGAAGGCCATGCCGCCGTTCGCCGGGGTCGCAGTGAACGGAAAGGAAACGGGCTTTGTCTTGTCTTTGATGGTCAGCTCGCCGGTGAAGAGATACGAGCCCGGCTGTCCCGGCTGTCCTGGCTGTCCCGGCTTCCCCGGGGTCACCTGCGTAGAGACCAGCCGGATGCGCGGGTAGTTCGTGACATCGAAATAACCGTCGTCTCTCAGATGGCTGTCCCGAAGGCTGTTGTCCGTGTTGACCGAGGCGGCGTCTATGCTCACGTCGAAATGGCCGGCGGTCGTATTTTGAGGATCGAAGCCGATCGTACCCTGAATACCTTTAAAACTGCCGTCGACCGAAAATCCAAAATTGTTGACAGTGAAGGTTATGGCCGATCCGGCATCGACCGGCTTGTACTGTGCCCAAAGCGGTATTGGCGGTACGATCGATGTCGTTACGATCACGACCAGCAATAACAAACTATTTTTCATAGCGGTGTATCCGTTATTGCCAGCGTATGATCATGCTCGACATAGTGCACACTGGTTAGACCCAGCACGCTTTTCAATTTCTCGGCGGGCACCTTCATCGGGCCGGGAGAGGGAGCGCTTCCGGGTGCAGGTTGCGGGAAAGCGGTCGAGCAGGCGGTATGGAAGGTAATATTTCCCTCTACTTTCCGGATCGTTTGATGGATATGACCGTTGAGGACGGAGACTGACCCGAAGCGTTTCAACAGTGCGAGGGCCTGGGCGCTGTCTTCCGTGCCCCAACCCCACGTGGGATAGATGGCCCATAGGGGAATATGTGCAAATACGACGATTGGCGTACTGGCGGACAAGCCTTTCAGATCGTCCCCGAGCCATTTCAGCTGATCCGCCCCGATCACGCCGAGGCCGCCGTCCACATGGTTGGTGACATTGTTCAGACCGACAAAATGAGCCCCGTGATAATCGAAGCTGTACCAGCCGTCGCCCCTGGTCCCTTTGCCAAACCTTTCCAGGTAAAGCTTGCCGTTGTCCGTCATATCATGTTCTCCGGGTACATAATGTATTTTTTCCGTCTTCACGCTCTTTAACGATTGATCCAGCGTGTCGAACTCATCGGCCTGCGCCAGGTGTGTGAGATCACCTGTGTGCAGCACAAATGCCGGTGCGGACGGCATTCCATTGATCTTGTCGATGGTTGCCTGAAGGGTTCCTACCACATCCGGATTGGCAGGTTTGGTGAAGCCGATATGGCTGTCGCTGATCTGGACGAAGCTGAAGTCGGAAGCCGGGATGATCAGTCCTTTTTTGAGCCCGCCGGTGGTTTTGTCGATCAGCTGGCTCATGCCATAGGATCGCATGATACCCCCCGACATCATCCAGAGGACGCCTGTTCCGGCCCAGGCCATGCATTCCAGGAACCCCCTCCTGTCAACGCCGTCATTGTTGGCGTCGGGGTTTGCGATCGTTCGTGATTTTAGTGGATCTTGCATAACGGTATTTGCTTGTGATGAATATTTGGTTCCACACAAAGAAATACCAGGCGGGGGCGCCGGGCTAATTTTTTACATGAGGCGGGGGAAATTCTTGATCAAATGGGACGCCCACCGCGATCACCACCTTTCGCAGAGGAATGTTTTGACCTCCTATTTAGCATGAACCCCTTTGGGCTTATCGTTTCTGCCGACGACATCGAGCTCGACGACAGCGTTCAATTAGTGCGGGCAGTACAGACCGACTCCCTTTCGTTCCACCTCTTCGGTATATAAATTATCGATGGTGCAATTTTTAGTCGTTTCGCAATAGTATTTGAGCAAGAAGTAGGGCTTCCCGGTGGCTTGAACATCGGTGGCTACAAAAGTATAATAATCGGCAGCCTTATTCCAGTCTTCTTGCTGGAGTATAAATCCCCATGCCCCGCAGACTTCCGGACGCTCCTGGATATAGCTGACAAATTCTTTTTCGAGGTCTTTAGTACCATCCTTCCACCAGGTTTCTTTGTGTGAATGCATATAATCATCCCAGTCCGTCAAGATCTGTTGAAATCCCTGCCATTGTTCGCGGGAAAATGGTTCGAGGGGATCTGGCAATGAAGCGGAATAGCGTGCTTTTATGCCGAACCTTTCCCGCAAAGCCTGCCATCGATCGGTGTTCTTCATCTGCTCGAGATGGGCGGAGATCAATCGTTGTGTCTTCGAATTTGCTGCTTGTATTTTCCTGCTAATGTCTCCTAGTCCTTTTCTGACAGAAATGACCTGCGCGCGAAGCCGCTGCCAGGGGTTAAGATCGACAGTCTTTGATGCCAGGGCGGTGTTCATCTCGCCCATGGTTGCCAGCAATTCGTCTGTTACGGCTGTTTTATCCTTTTGGCCAAAGGCCGTCAATAGCTTTTTAAACTTTTCTTTGATCATGTCCTTGAGCATGTCATGAACAGGATCTAACAATTCCCCTATAAGCGGAATACCGGAGAAAATATTTTCAGCCGCACCATTTATCCAGCCTTTTAACGTAATGCTGTAGGTTTTGTCTAATGTTTTCTCGAAAAGCTCGCCATATTGGTCAAAGATCTTGAAGGTTTGAGATGACCATTCGGATGCTGCCTCTTCCATCACGGCTTGTTCGGCTGCGAGTCTATCCGTGGAAATACTTTTTTCATTTACGACGCCGCTTTTTACCTCGTCATCATATAGAGCCTGTCCAAGGTCCTGGTAGTAGCCGGCAGCGGGACTGCTTTGCGCAGCTCCGGGTTGTTTCGCCCAAGGCTGATTGCTACGCCAGGTGGCATAAGTGGTTGTAAACTGCTGTTCATATTTGGTCCCGGCGGTGATCACATCTTCATCGAGCCTCAAGTGGTTGAAGCTTTCACCGGATCCGCCGCCGGCGTCATCGGCAGAGACAGTGGACGCTTGCTGGGTGGGGGCTTTAAGTGTATATTCCGTATAATAGGAATAGTCCGATGTTGTCTGAAAACTATCTACCGCTTTATTGGCGGCAGTGCGTTCATCGAAGACTTGCTTTACCTTTTGAGCATCCGTGAACGCCTGAACCACATTTTTTTCCGCGAGGTCATGTATCTGCTTGACCAGGAGTTGATTGTTTTCGAGCAGTTGGAAATTGTGGATCTGCAATTTGCCCTCCACGCCCTTTTCCCCTTTTTCGAATCGGTTACCGTAAAAAGTGAAGCAGATGGCGATGGTTAGAAGGCCGGTGAGGAATCCAAATCCTTTCATGAGTGATTTGTAGCGATCCTTGAGCTTGAGGCGTTCGATCAGCGGCCATGTGGCAGCGAGACCGATGAGTAAAGCCAGTAGCACCAGCTCGGGAAAGAATTTGAATTTCTCGAACGGCTCCGTCTTTTCCTTAAGCCAATGGATACGCGTTTCTATTTCGAATACGGTTTGCTCCGAGAGGTTGTTGTATGCGCTTATGGTCAACCAAGCCTGGAGAATGGAAAAAAGCATTGATACCATACAAAATGAAAGGCAGAATTTTTTGAACCCGGCGAGCAGCGCGATTTTTACTTTCAAGTGCGGATCATTTTGATCGGACGGCTGTTTTCTAAAAAAGTTCTTCCTTATGGTCTGGATAATGAATTTGTTAGAAGGTTGGTACACGCTAGTCCGGGAGGGTGGAAAATATTCCATATAGCGTTGCCATATATTCAATCCCAACGTTGCGAGCGCCGAGAGTGCCAGGAGAGTGTACACCATAAACAAAGGATTTTAGTGTATAAAGCTCCGGTGTTTTTTGGGAGGGCGCAACGGGAAAAACACCCTAAAAAAAGGTAGTATCACCCTTTTTGCATATGGCGCACCAGGTTGCCGAAGCAGAATATTCGGGCGGAGGAAGAGTTGGAAATCGATGACGTTAAGCCGGCGTCAGGATCTGCACTTCCATGGGGGCGAGCACGATGTGGAGGGCGATGGCTTCGGCGGCGCCGGTGAACTGGGTGCCGGAGTAGAAGTTGACGGAGGGGAAGTATTGCATCCTGCCGGTGCCGGTGGTGCCGAGATTGCTGTAGGCGACGGTGAAGAGGGGCAGGGTGCGGTTAGTATCGGTGTCGGCGAGGACGAAACCCTGAAAAGCGTTTGTGGTGCTCGAATTGGCAAGGATCAACACTTCGCGTGCGGCGAGGATGCGGGAGAAAGCGAGGACACCGCCGATACCGGTAGAGAGGCCGAAGTCGCGGCCGTTGCCGGAGAGCTCGCGGAAATAGATGCGGCCATATTGGAGGGTGGATTCGTTGTTGCGGAGGGTGCCGATGGTTTGCAGGTCGCGGTAGAAGGGATTGGTTTGATCGAAGGCCACGGGTGTTTTGCCCCAAATGGCTTCGCGGACGGATTCGGGCGCGGAGAGATCGGGCTGGCCGTTCGCGTTGACGGTACCCTGCAGGCCCTGCTCCGTGCCGTAGTAGACACAGGGGATGCCTTGAAGGGTAAATAAGATGGCCAGGCCGAGGAGGATCTGTTGCGGCGGTGTGTCCGGGGTGTTGAAGCGCTGCCACTGGTCGTGGTTATCGAGAAAGCTCACGAAATATTTACCGGCTTCGCCATGGGAACTTAACTTCTCTGCTTCGGCCACTTTGCGGTTGATAAAGATGCTACGGACGGTCTCCACAGGGAGGGTACCTTTTGCGAAACCGGGCAGCACATAGAACAGCGGGTAATCGAGGGCGGCGTCGATGCCGAACCCGTCGGTGCTATTGCGGCCAATGAAGTCTTCGATGGTCTGCTCGTTGTCATAGATCTCGCCGAATATGAAGAAGTTCTTTTTGCCGATGCTGAGGGCGAATTCGCGGATCGCGTTGCCGAAGTTTTCGACGATATCGGGGTTGACATATTTGACCGTGTCGATGCGGAAGGCGTCGATGTCGAAGCGGGCGATGAGATACCAATAGGCCATGATGAGGATGGTCAGCAAGGGGTATTCGCCGTATTGCGTTCTTAGCGTCTGCTGGTTCGCCGCGGTGGCGGCATACTCCATGACCAGCTGGCGCAAAGTGTCGAAATCTCCTTTAATAAATTGTCCGGGAGCGGGACTGGCGTCGGAGAGCCGGTTGCCGCGGCGGCGGAAGAAATCGGCGCGTTGCAGGTCGGAGGGCCAAACAGCGTCGTCGGGGCCGATGCCGGGGGGAAGCGTGTCCGTCCATGCCGGTTGCGGGGTGCCGGTGTGGTCGATCCACTCGATGGGTGGCTCGCTGCCGGGGGGTGCGTTCATGATGGCGGGGTTGGTAAAATCGGCGACGATCCCGCCGTTGAGATCGTAGTCGAAGACCTGGGCAGTATGGTTGATCACGATATCGAAGATGATGTAGATACCCCGGGCGTGGGCGGCGGCGACGAGTTCGGCGAGTTCCTGTTCCGCGGTGGCTTCGGTGCCGTCGCTCGCGAAACGGCCGTCGATGGCGAGGAAGTCCTGGATGCCGTAGCCATGATAGTTGTATTCCCAGCCCGGCGCCATCGAGTTCTTTAGCACCGGGGTGATCCATAGCGCGCCGACGCCGAGGGCCGCGAGGTAATCGAGCCGGGCTTCGATGCCTTTGAAGGTGCCACCCTGGCGGTAGCCATAGCGTTCGTTCCAGGCGGAGGGAGGGGTTGCGGCTGTGGATGCGGGGGCTTGTACCGGGTTATTGAACCGGTCGGTCATCAGCATGTATATCCAGATGTCCCGCCAGTCCGCAGGCGAAGGGAAGGCGCCGTCTTCGCGGATGGCGGCGAAGGCGGCTTGAATGGCGGGATCGGTGATAGTCGCTGGCATATTATTGCAAAGATGGTTAATCACGGGATAAGTAAAAAGGGTGTTTTCCCCGGGGGTGGGACGAGTCCTTCTGGTTAGATTTGTTTCAAAACCTTAAATCATGTCTACAACCACTCCCAAGGCTAAAATAACGCCATGCACGCTACCCGGAGCCGTCCTTTCGGGGGACACCTGGTCCAGCCGGGTGCAGGCCTTTACCCAAAGCAACAAATACACTGTGCTGAACAAGCGGATACAGGATGCCGTCAACAATGACCTGGTCGCAATTTTTAAGCTGGATCTCAACGGTTTTATGGCCTTACTCGGCCAGTTCCAAGCGCCGAAGTACAACGGGCTCCGGATGCATTTTGCCTGCTTTCCCGACGACCCCAATGCCTCGGACTTTATCCCTGATGGGATGGAAGGCCAGCTGACCGTATTTTTTTGTCCGACCACGCCGCCGGCAAAGGAGGGCGAACCCACCGGGATCGACGATACGTCACAATTCTGGTTCCTGCAACCCGAGGGTAATCCGATCCAACTTCCTGCTGGTCTTACTAAAAGCTGGATACAGAATTACAGGGATAACCGGAAGGACGTGTTACAACAGGATGGCGACGACCACATGAAACCTAATAAGTTTACGGAAACGGAACGTTTGTGGTATAGCATGGACACCATCGCCGGCGGCCACGGTGTCGACGGATTACTACCCTATCTCGCCTGTCAAACCAGCCCGACGGCCGACAATCCGATCATCGAGCTGTATATCCAGCTCTCGGCGTTCACCACAATGGACGCAAAGCAATTTCCGGTGTACCAGCTGTCGAGCGTTTTTTATTTCCGGCAGGCGAGTGATCCCGTGCCTGACCCAAGCGGACTCACAGGAGCAGGAATGGAACATGCGATCGTGTTCGGGTCGGCGAGTCTTCCGGATCGTGTGATACCCGCGGATACCGGCATCCCTTGTCCGCCGGCAAACAACTGTCCTCCCCCCGGCTCCTAACCGTACCGGCAATGGCCTATCCGCCCATGTTTAATTGCAATGTCTATCCTTGATATCGATGCCGGTACTAACTTATATTTATCTGCTGAGTATCCTCGCGTCATTCGTGAGCAGTGTTATCGCCTTCAGGCGAGGGCTTTCGCGGCATCTGCAGGTGTTTTCCGCGCTACTGGGTCTCACTTGCGTGGTAGAGATCCTGGCTGCCGTGCTGGCCCATGCGTTGGTCCGGTCTAATAATTGGGTCTACAATTCCTTTACCCTGGTGGAATTCTGGGTGTACGGCTATTTCTTCGGAATGATCCTGGCCGGAAGATGGGTGAAGCGAATAGTCTTGGGATTTCTGGTAGTTTTCCCTATCTTTTGGGGTGTCACGGTGTTGTATCTTTTTGGTTTTACCCAATGGAACAGCTATGTGATCATTGCCGGAAGCTTTTTCACCGTACTGTTTTGTCTTTTGTATTATTATCAGCTGGCTACCGCCCCGGAGATACCGGATCTGCGGAGGCTTGCCGAGTTCTGGATCGCCACCGGCATGCTGATCTTTTATATGGCCGCATTGCCCTATTTCGGCCTGCTGAACTTCCTGATCCAATACCATCTTGAAGCTGCGCGTAACCTGTTGGTCGTGCTCCAATGCCTGGATACCCTGATGTATCTTTTAATCACTTATGGTTATCTATGCCGGACACGCAATATAGAGAAGTCCTGATATCGGTGGTGGCCAGCATGGTTTTATTCCTGGTGCTGGCCACCATTATCCTATGGTTTGTTTTTAACTACCTGCGGCGGCGACGGCGGCAAGAACAGCAGCTGCTCGAGCTTCGCCGGCAATTCCAGGAGCAGTCGCTCCAGTCGCAGCTGGAGATCCAGGAGCAGACATTCGACGCCATAAGCCAGGAGATTCATGACAATGTCGGGCAAGTCCTTAGCCTGGCCAAGGTGCAGGTTAATATCATTCTGCAAACCGATGTGCATCAGCCGGAGCTGCTCGAGGCCATCAAAGAAAATATCGGGAAGGCGATGAGCGATCTGCGGGATCTCAGCAGCAGTCTTAACAGCGAACGGCTCCGGAGCTGCCGTCTGCATGAGGCGATCATACAGGAAGCGGACCGCATCAACCGCACCGGTGTGATTGGCGTGAAGGTCGAGGTGGACGGTGTTTACCGCGATATCCAACCCCAGCGAAAGCTTATCGTGTTCCGTATCGTGCAGGAAAGTCTTCAGAACTGTTTGAAACATGCACAGGCAAAGAATATCGGTATCCGTTGTGCTTACGGTCCGGAAGACCTTATCATCCGGATCGAAGATGACGGTGTAGGTTTCGATGCGACGGCGAGTCCCGGGGGAGGCTCCGGCCAGGGCCTGATCAATATCCGCACCCGCGTACGCCTTACCGGCGGCAATCATTTCATTCAAAGTGCACCCCGCGAGGGGACCAGGATCATCTTAACCATTCCGTATGAATGAGATACGTCAAATAGGGATCGTAGACGATAATGTGATGTTCCGCAAAGGGCTGGCGGCATTGATCAATTTATTCTCAGGCTACCGGGTGGGCTTTGATGCCGGAGGCGGGGAGGAATGTATGGCCAGCCTGAGAGCGGGCAACGTTCCACAGATCCTTTTAATGGATATTGCCATGCCGCAGCCTGACGGCTATGTCGTCACTGCCTGGATGAGGGATCATTATCCCGATGTGCGGATCCTGGCGCTCAGCACTATGGACAGCGAGAAGGCCATCATCCGCATGGTGAAAAACGGGGCACGTGGTTATATTCTAAAGGATGCCGATCCCGCGGAGCTTCGCACGGCCTTCGACGAAGTGATGGCGCTGGGTTATTACTACAACGACCTGGTGACCAGGAAAGTGCTGCACTCCGTTGAGATGATAGCGGGAGAAGATTCCACGCCGGCGGGGCTGCTGCGGTTGACGGAACGGGAAATGCATTTCCTTAGACTCGCCTGCAGCGAAAAAACCTATGTCGAAATCGCCGCCGACATGTTTGTGAGCGAGCGTACTGTAGACGGTTACAGGGATGCCCTGTTTAAAAAGCTCGGCATCTGCTCGCGGGTCGGGTTGGTTCTTTATGCCTTGCGAAACGGCATTGCGCGGTTATGATACCCGGTCGGACCAGATTCCGGTGGCATTTGCATTTATGCCAGCACCGGGCAAAATACCACGTTTGCGGTATTGGAAGGGACGATGAAAAGACTCACTTTTGTCGTCCGTGAGTTTACTACACAGACCTCATCCATCTCTCTTCCTGACTTCTTCTTACAACCCTGATTTATCCTCCGCACT
>DASYZH010000269.1:0-43446 GCA_035946435.1 Puia sp.
CGAGGACCTCGATATCGAACAATCCATTGGCGCAGATGGTCTCACGTCGCTGAGCGCAGAAGAGCTGCTGAAACTCATCGGCGCGCTCCCCGAGGGATATCGTATCGTCTTCAACCTCTATGTGCTCGAAGGCTATGATCACAATGAGATTGCGGCCATGCTGGATATCAATGCGGCTACCAGCCGTAGTCAGCTGTCCAAAGCCCGGAAAGTCCTGCAAACCCAAATAGAAAACCTCACCAAACTGCCGAAGAGATATGCTTGACAACGAATTTGATCAAATTTTCAGGGATCGGCTCCTGGATCACCCTTCCAAGGTTCGCCAGGGCCTGTGGAAGCAGGTGCACACCCACCTGGTGCGCTATAACGCATTTTGGAAATGGTATTTCGTGGGTCCATCCGCGGTAGCCGTTGCCGTTACCGGATATTTTCTCGTGGCGGCGATCCGTTCGTCTTCATCGGCAAAACACCCTTCACCCACGGCCGCCGTTGCCACCTATAACGTCCACCCCAATCCCGACTCTTCGGCCCTCGCAGGCTCCTCCACACCCGGCTCCTCCACACCCCGCTCCTCCGCAGGCTCCGCCCAATCGAGCTCCGCAGCCGCGAGCCCAGCACCAGCACAAGCCACGACCCCCGGCGCAAAGGTCACATCTCCCGCCACATCCGCGCCCACGAGCTCAACCCCAACTGCCACTGCCGGCCCAGTCGCCGCAAGCCCAGCCGCACTAGGCCCCGCAACCGCGAGCGCTACCTCAAACTCCACCCCCGCAGGCACCACCGTACGCACAACCCCCCATCCGTCGCCTGCCGCTCACCGAAACCGCCGACGTCCGGGCAGCTCCGCCGGCAGACCCGCAAATGACGCCACCGCCACCAGCACCGTCGCCACCGGCTCCGACGCGAGCAGGCCCACAAGCACAGGCTCCGGCGCAAACAGACTCACAAACACAAGCCCCGGCACAAACAAGCCCGCAAACGCCACGCATCCCCCAATCCCCGCCCAGCTCACGGCGTCCGCAAAGCTCGCAACACTAAAGATCCGCGGGGACATAGCAGCAGCAACCACCAATCCCAAAAAGCCGCAACAACTCATTCTCCCGGCCCGCCGACCCCGTAAGCTGCCCCCTGTGCGAGTCGACGCATTCGGCTCACCCGAATATTTTGCATCGAACATATTCGGTTTCTCTTACGGCGCAGGCGCCCGAGTAACTATAGTCTTCAAAAACCATTGGACTTTCACCAGCGGGATTCAATATGAGCGGATCGCCGTCACTGGCAACCCCAAAGACAGCAGCCTCGGCTATCTCCCACCTGGCACTATCAAGAACATCCACCTACCCCTCCTCCTCGGCTACGCCACGGGCAACGACCGCTTTACCTTTTCCGCAAACGCAGGTGTCCTTCTCACCCTCCGTTCTTTTGCCGCTGGCGAGATGACCCATGGTAATGGCGTTTGGCCCAACCGTAACGGGCTCATCCCGTATCTCGGTCTCAACTTCTCGTCCCGGGTGACCAGCAAGGTGTCCATCTTCGCAGAACCGTATGTGAAAAGATGGCGCCCTCCGTACAACCACTATCAGCCATACACCGAGTCTTTCCCCTCACACGTTTGGTCCACGGGCCTCATGGTGGGTATACGCTATAATTTCTAAAGCCCCCGGCAGCTCCGCGGCGTTTCACCCGCCGAACCCGCCGCCAATGTCCTGACAAACGCCTCCATCAACGTCCGCACCTCGGCCAACGTCGACGCCTCGATAGCGCCCGTCGTCGGATCGATCTTTGCCCGCACAAAAGGGATCAGTAACGAAAGCCGCTCCACATCCCGCGCTTCGATCACCCGCAACGTCTCGAGTAAGGCCGCATGCGCAAACCGGCCATCCGTAGACGCCGTGATCAGCACAGTGGGCTTGCCGCTGAACTCGCATGTCGATACCGTCCAGTCGATGGCATTCTTTAAGCTGCCCGGCACGCCGTGCGCATACTCGGGCGAACAGATGATCACCCCGTCCGCCGCCCGAAGCAACCCGCGAAAGGCAGCGACCGTCTCTGGCTCCAAGGCAACCCCCGGATCAAAATGCGGCAACGCCGCCAACCCGTCAAAAATAGTAACCTCGATCTCAGCCGCCATCATCTCCGCGATCGCCCGCAATAGCAAAAAATTCGAAGAGGAGGCCCGGATGCTTCCTGGAATGGCCAATACTTTCTTCATGCCCCGAATGTACAAGCGGAAACAACAATTCCGCCGTCGGGTGGCCGACATAGACCCCGGTAGCCGTATATTTACACAAATGTTTCGTCATATGCTCCGACCTTTCGCCGCCCTGCTCATATCCTTCGCCCTCTTAACTCAATCAGCCTACCCACAATACCACACCGATAAAAAGCTCCAGACCCAGCTCAAAGCGCTCACGGATTCCTTTCATGGCCTGGCCGGCGTATATGTCCTGGATCTGAAGACAGGCCGCGAAGCCGCCGTCAACGCCGACACCATCTTCCCCACCGCGAGTATTGTCAAAGTACCCATCCTCGTAGGCATCTTCGACAAGATCGCCCAGGGCGTCTACACCTGGCATCAACCCCTGGTCTATCACGATTCCCTCGCCCGGAAGGGTTCCGGCCTCCTGCAGTTCTTCAAGGATAGTACCCCCACCGATCTGCAGACCATCACGAGCCTGATGATCACCCACAGCGACAATAGCGCGGCGGTCTGGTGCGAGAAACTGGCCGGCGGCGGTGTCACCATCAATAGCTGGCTGGAAGCCCATGGCTTCAGGGATACCCGCGTTAACTCGCGCACCCCCGGCCGCGAAAAGAACCGCGAGATCTACGGCTGGGGCCAGACGACGCCCCGCGAAATGGCCCGGCTGGTGACCATGATCCGCAACCAGCAGGTCGTAAGTCCTGCCGCCAGCCAGGTCATGTACCGGATCATGACCCATGTGTTCTGGGACGAATATGCGCTTTCGCAGATCCCGCCCTATGTGCAGACGGCATCCAAACAGGGCATGGTAGACGACTCCCGATCCGAGGTCGTGATGGTCAACGCACCTCACGGCGACTATGTGTTCTATGTAGCGACCAAGAACAATATGGACAAACGCTGGGTTACCGACAACGAAGCCTGGCAGTTCGCCAGAAAGGTCTCCGCCCTGCTCTGGAACCATTTCGAACCCCACAGTGACTGGAAACCCGCCCCCCGCATCGAGTAGCGCGCGTGCATCGACCAGGCCCAGGGCCATCGCCAGGGCCAGCCGCAATCATCGTCTTGCGCCGGAGCCAGGCATGATTTTTCCATAATGAGCAGCAGTATGTACTGCTATCTCCTCTCCGCCAAAGCCCGCCGGCTGCTCCCCCTTTTGATCTTGATGACATCGCTGGTGCCAACACCCGCCTCTGCCCAAACGGAGACCGGCAAAGCCCTCTTCCAATCCAATTGCGCCCAATGCCACAACCCCATCAAAGTGGTCACCGGCCCGGCGCTCAAAGGCGTCACCTCGCGGGTACCGGATAGAAAGCTCCTGCACGAGTGGATCCATAACAACAACAAGGTCCTCGCCTCGGGCAATGTCTATTTCAACAATCTGTACAACTCCTATGGCCGCACCCCGATGAATATCTTCCCTAACCTCAGCGACGCCGACATCGATGCGATCCTGCAATATGTCGAGACCTACGCCGAGCCGGTAGCAAAGACCAACAACTCCAACTATGCCCCCTCACCGGAACAGGAAGACCATACCTTGCTTTATGGCATCATCACCTTCATCCTCCTCTTTTTCGTCGGCGGTCTTTACCTCGTCAACAACAATCTCAAAAAACTGGCCGATGAAAAACGCGGGCTGCCCCCTGCGCCGCACATCCCCTGGTATCGGAACAAACGTTGGATTGCTTTTTTAGTTATCCTGGTCTTTTTACTCCTCGGCTGGTGGGTGGTCCAGGCCGGCATCGGGCTCGGGCGCCAGCAAGGCTACGAACCGCAACAACCCATCTTTTTTTCTCACCGCGTCCATGCCGGCAATCTTCCCGACCTGGTCTATTTCAATCACTCCCAGCATGTCCACGTCGGCCACGTACAGTGCCAGACCTGTCACGGCCCCATTCAGGAGATGGACGAGGTCAGGCAGTTCGCCGACCTTAGCATGGGCTGGTGCATCAGCTGCCACCGCACCACAAAAGTCGACTTCCCCGAAGGGCCAAACGGCGTACACGGCAACAAATTCTACAGCATCTACAAACCCTTCTTCCGCTACCTGAAGCAGGGCCGGATTGACTCCGTAACCGTCGAGAACATCGGCGGTACCGAATGCCAGAAATGTCATTATTGAGAAACCCCGCGCGAGCCCCAGCCGCGAAGTTTACCCCTGTCTCACCGGGGGCGCCGGCGCCTCGATCACTGCAGGTGGCAGCGGCTCATCCTGCGGATTAAAATCGCGTCCATCCTTCGAATATTCATAGGGCCCCCGATACACCGTGGGGATCTCCCCCGGCCAGTTACCATGCCCCGGCACTATCGGCGTCGTCCATTCCAGCGTATTGGCATGCCAGGGATTTCGGTCGGCCACGCGCTCGCCGCGGAAGATAGAAACAAAGAAATTGATCACAAAGACCAGCTGCGCCGCAAAAGACAAAAAATGGACATACCCCAGAAAAGGGTTCATATACCGGCCGAAAAGTTTCGGAAACCAATGATAGATGGCCGCAAACATCCCGAACACCGCCGACACGCCCATGACCAGGTGAAAATGCGCGATCACGAAATAGGTGTCATGCAGCTGAATGTCCAATGCACTATTCCCGAGATAAATGCCCGTGAGCCCCCCGGAAATAAACGTGCTCACAAACCCCACCGCGAAAAGCATTCCCGGCGTATACCGGATATTCCCCTTCCAAAGCGTGGTGATCCAGTTGAATACCTTGCCGGCAGGACATGCCGTCCCGTGCTTGTCACAAATGCTTCTTTCGCCGTTCGTAGCTCCCCCAGCGTTATATCCCGTTCTTCCATGGCGAATCGTTCCCGCGCCAGCTCCAGCACTTTTCCCCGCGTGACGCCTCGCCATACATCCCGCACCGGCGTTACCAGCGCACCCTCGGCCGTCACCATAAAGAAATTGGAAAAAATTCGGTCATTTGATAATTAATATCACAATTTACTAATGAGAACCAATTAATTAAGTATTTACCCAGTTTTGGGCCGTACGAATTTTCCTTTATAGACGTTTATTAAGAGGTCCGCCGGCCCCTGGCCTCAGGCCCAAAAAATTAATACATACCCTAAACTGAAAACCACGCGCTATGAAGCACGTAGACTACCTCTATTTCAACATCTATAACTATTTCTATCGGCTTAGCCACCATAGAAATGTTATCAACCCCCGGATGCAGGCCATGTATCTGTTCTCTCTCGGCTCGGGCGGCTGGTTATTGTTACTGGAATCGCTCTACCTGCATCTGCTGAAACATTCCCGCTTCGTGTCTCCGGCTCAATCCACCGTTTTTGCCGGGTCGATCTATATGCTGACGGCATTTTTCTTCTACTATATTTTTATCCTGCGCGACCGGGACATCAAGATCTTCGGCCGCTACGAACAAACGTTCAATAAAAACCCCCGGAGAAAGCTGCATTTCATTTTGTCCATCGGCGTCCTGGTATTGCCCTATCTTGTATTGGCAGCCTTCGCCATCCTGTTTCCGCGGCATAGCTAGGACCACCCACTAATGGCGAGCCCTCATAAGTTATGGAAAATACCTAATTTTCCGGCTGATGAGATGGTCCCTGCCTATATTATTGATTTTGTTGTTGCTCACCGGTCGCCAGGCCTTCGCGCAGGTGGAGATCAAAGGGACGGTATACGATCAATCGCAGCTCTTCGCCATGCCGGGAGTTAGCGTCCTGAGCTCCGGAGGGGCCGGCACCAGCACAGACTCGGCCGGCCACTATCGCATCGTCCTGCCGCCCAATGACTCGATCTATTTTTCCTATCTCGGCCGGTATACCGTCAAGATCCCTGTAAAACGCATTGCCCGCGGCTATCCCCTGGATATGAGCCTGGCCGTGAGGGTCGATAGCCTCCCGCTGGTCGTCGTGCGCCCCAAAGCCTATCGCTACGATTCCGCCGAGAACCGCGACGAATACCGAAAGGTCTTCGACTACGCCCCCGACTACGTAGTGGGGGGTGAGAACGGTGGGATAGGATTTAACCTGGACATGCTCTTCAATGCCAAAAAGAACCGACAGATGCTCGCCCTGCAACGCCGGCTCATCGAAGAGGAACAGGATAAATACGTCGACCATCGCTTCAACCGGGCCCTCGTACACAAGATCACCGGACTCCAACGCCCCGCCCTCGACACCTTTATGCGGCTTTACCGACCCAGCTATCAGTTCATCAGGAACTGCGAGAACGACTACGATTTCTATAAGTACATCAAAGATTGCAGCGTCTATTTCCTGCAGCTGTGGCGGCAGGATCACCCGGAATAGCTAACTATGAAAGAAACCTTTATTCTTTACATCTTCGTCATCTTTCTGATCCTCCTGCTGAACATGGGGGCACGAAAGCTGAAGATCGCGGCGCCGCTGCTGCTGGTGCCGGGCGGCCTGCTGCTGAGTTGGGTACCCGCGTTATCGCACATCACCATCGATCCCGAGCTGATCTTTATGATCTTCCTCCCACCGCTGCTGTACGAGG
Source organism: Puia sp. (assembly GCA_035946435.1). Taxonomy (GTDB): domain Bacteria; phylum Bacteroidota; class Bacteroidia; order Chitinophagales; family Chitinophagaceae; genus Puia. The sequence goes on from DASYZH010000269.1 coordinate 6,693, forward strand.
CGGCATGGTTCACCTCCTGGAAAGAGATGTGGCGTTGGCGAAGGGTCATCTCTGTCTTTGCGGTCCTCATCGTCATCCTCACTTCGGGCGTCGTCGCCGTCGTCTCCGTGGCCTGGATACCGGGGTTCACCCTCGCGCTGGGATTCCTGCTGGGTGGCATCGTCTCTCCCCCCGACGCCGTGTCGGCCACCTCGGTGATGCACCTCGTACGGGTGCCGAAACGCATCACCCATATCCTCGAAGGCGAGAGCCTCCTCAACGACGCGAGCAGCCTCATCATCTTCCGCTTCGCGCTGGCCGCTGTCGACACAGGACGCTTTGTCGTACACGAGGCGATCGGCAGCTTTCTCCTCGTGATCGTGGTAGGCATAGCCGTCGGCGTGGCCATCGCCATGATCTATTATGCCATCCACCGGTGGCTGCCCACGACCCCGGATATCGATATCGTGCTGACACTCACCGCTCCCTATGTGATGTACATCGCGGCCGAGTCGATCCACGTCTCCGGCGTGCTGTCCGTGGTGAGCGGTTCCCTCTTCCTCTCGACCCGCAGCTATCAGATCCTCACGCATCGCAGCCGTCTCCGCGGCGCCAATGTCTGGTCGACCATCGGCTTCGTACTCAATGGCCTCGTATTTATGTTGATTGGCCTGGAACTGCCCGAGATCGTGCGCCAGCTGGGTACCGTGAGCCTATGGCAGGCCATCGGCTATAGCCTCGGCATCACCGCCGTGCTCATCGTCGCCCGCCTGCTTTGCACCCTCGGCTCCTCCGTCTTTACCCGGTACATCAGCCGCTATATCACCACGGCGGACAGCAACCCCGGCTGGAAAGGCCCGCTCATCGTCGGCTGGGCAGGCATGCGCGGCGTCGTCTCTCTCGCCGCAGCTCTTTCGATCCCTTATACCCTTTCCGGCGGCGGCGACTTCCACGAACGTGACCTCATCATCTTCATCACCTTCATGGTGATCGTGCTGACCCTGCTCGTACAGGGCCTTACCCTGCCCGCCCTCGTCCGCCGCCTCAACTGGAAAGACCCCGACCACCAGCTCACACCCGAAGAACAAGACCTTAAGATCCGCAAACAGCTCACCGCCTTCAGCCTCACCTGGCTAAAAGAGCACTGTCCGGACAAGATCGAAAGTAACCCCCTGCTAAAACAGCTGAAAGGCCGGTATTACGCCGACAACGTCCAGCTGGCCCAGGAAAGCCACGACGTACAGGAAGAATACAAATACTATTATCTCAAGCTGATCAAAAAAGAGCGCAAGTTCCTCCTCGATCTCAACAAACACCTGGAAAACGACGAGGAGATCATCCGCAAATACCAGGATATTCTCGACCTCGAACAGGAAAAGCTGCTCTGTCTTTATGAACCCATCGACCCCGAATAACGTATGCAAAAGATCATCCTCCCCTTGCTAATGCTGTTTCTCACCGGCGCCGCCCACGCCCAGGAGATCAGCGTCGGCGAACTGCTATCCCTTCAAAAAATGGATTCCCATACCATCGACTCCCTCCTGCAGACGAAAGGCTACCATCGCCAGGTCCTCGACCCCAATGATATCACCATCCGCGTCTATATATGGACAGGAGCAACGAGTTTCGGCCAACCGGCGATGCGATCGGTGCATATCGGCCGGCCGCCGGGTCGGAAAGCCCTCGACGTCGAGTATGGTGTCTGGCAGAAAGCTGATGCCCAACGATTTATGCATCAACTCGAAAGCGCCGGTTTCAAGAGAAGAACGTCGACCGCGCCCGATATGGGCGGTGGCGGTGCCTCGTTCACCCAGGTCGATTATCGAAAGGAAAATGTCGACATTTCCTATCGGGAAGAGGCCCAGGGCGGTGTAACCGTGTACATTTTTAATGTCGATGGATCGTTTTAGAAAAAGTATCTTTAAGCATGGAAATCATAAAAAGCATACAAAACCGCATCTATGAGCTTCGGGGTGAACGGGTTATGCTGGACCGCGACCTCGCCGCGCTCTATGAGACCGAAACCAAGGCCCTCAACCTGGCCGTAAAGCGTAATATTCAACGCTTTCCGTCCGATTTCATGTTCCAGCTGACTAAAGAGGAGTTCGACTCTTTAAGGTTTCAAAATGAAACCTTAAATACGGCCGAACCTTTGAGGTTGCAATTTGAAACCTCAAACACCCGGGGCGGACACCGATACCTCCCCTACGCCTTCACCGAACAAGGCGTAGCCATGCTCAGCGGCATCCTCCGCTCCGAAAAGGCGATCAACATGAACATCGCCATAATGCGCGCATTTGTCGAAATTAGACGCATCTTATTGCAACAGAGTGATTTACGCGAACAGATCCGCCTGATCAAGGACCGCCTCGGCGAACATGACGTCCAGTTGACCCATATCTACGACGCCATGGAGAACCTCCTCGACGAAAAGGCCGGCCAGAAGAAATGGGACGACCGCGACCGCATCGGCTTCAAACAGCGCTGATTCCAACATTTGTTTTGTTTTTGGTTTTTACTTACATTGTGTCAATCTAACGCATTGTTATGCCAACCAAACACTATCTATCCACCAGCCTGCTGCTGCTCTGCACCGTCGTCGCCATAACATCTTGTCACAACGGAACCGGCAACACCGCAACCCCCACCTATCGCGATCTCAACAAGAACGGGAAAATGGATGTCTACGAGGACAGCAGCCAGCCCATCGCCAAACGCGTTGACGACCTGCTTCACCAGATGACATTGGAAGAAAAAGCCGGCATGCTATTCATCAACGGCGCGCGGGTCAACGACGACGGCTCCATAGAAGACAAGCCGGCCAAGGGTCTCTTCGCCTTCGCACCCAACGCGCTCAAACTGGTGAACGAAAAGAAAATGAACCATTTCAACCTCTGGGCCGTTCCCTCGCCCGGAGCACTGGCAAAATGGTACAACAAGATGCAACACTATGCCGCGGACAGCACCCGCCTCGGCATCCCCATCACCATTGCCTCCGATCCGCGCAACCACTTTACCAATAGCGTCTTTGCGATGTCCGCGGGCAACACCTTCTCCCAATGGTGCGAACCTTTAGGACTTGGCGCCATCGGCGACACCAACCTTACCCGGGAATTTGCCAATACCTCGCGGCAGGAATACCTCGCCGTAGGCATCCGCGAGGCCCTCCATCCACAGGTGGATCTGGCGACCGAACCCCGCTGGCCCCGCATCAGCGGCACCTTTGGCGAAGACGCCAACCTCACGTCGCGTATGGCCCGGGCCTACATCCTCGGTTACCAGGGCGATCGGCTCGACTCGAACAGCGTGGCTTGCATGACCAAACACTTCCCCGGCGGCGGCCCGCAAAAAGAAGGGCTGGACCCACACTTCCCGTTCCAAAAGGGTCAGGTCTACCCCGGCCACAATTTCAAATATCACCTGATCCCCTTCGAAGCCGCCTTCGCCGCGCATACCGCTGCCATCATGCCCTACTATGGCGTACCCATGGGCCAGACCAGCGAGAATGTGGGCATGAGCTTCAATAAAGACATCATCACCGGCCTCCTTCGGAATACCTATCATTTCGATGGGGTCGTGTGTACCGACTGGGGGCTGATCACCGACGCCACTGTCATGGGTGCCGTCTGGCCGGCTCGCGCCTGGGGCGTCGAATCGCTTTCGCCCGAAGACCGCGTGAAAAAGATCATCGACGCCGGCGTAGACCAGTTCGGCGGAGAGAACTGCCCTGAATTGGTAATAAAACTCGTAAAGGAAGGTCGCGTCAGCGAGGCCCGCATAGACAGCAGCGTTAGAAGACTCCTGACGCAAAAATTCGAGCTGGGGCTCTTCGATAATCCATTCATCGACGAATCGAAAGTTGATCAGGTGGTGGGTAATCCCGCCTCGCTGGCCGCCGGTGTGGCCTCTCAGCGCCGCGCCATGACGCTCCTCAAGAACCAGGACAAGGTGCTGCCGCTCGCTCCCGGTAAGCTCAAGATCTATGTCCGTAACGTCGACCCCAAGGTGGCCGCACAATACGGTACCGTCGTCGACGATCCCAAAAAAGCGGATATCGCGATCCTGCGGTTGAATACCCCCTATGTGCCGGTGAATTCGCCGATCACCATGGCCCGCATGTTCCATCACGGCGACCTGGATTTTAAAGGCAAACAAAAAGACAGCATCCTCCGGCTCCTCCAAACCGTGCCGACCATCGTCGATATCTATCTCGACCGCCCCGCGGTGATCCCCGAGATCAACGCCAAAGCCAAAGGCCTGCTGGCCGATTTCGGCGCCAGCGACGTTGCGGTGATGGATGTGATCTTCGGCAAGGACAAACCCGGTGGCCATCTGCCCATCGAGCTGCCATCGTCGATGGATGCCGTCCGCGCGCAAAAAGAAGATCTGCCCTACGACAGCAAGAACCCGCTGTATAAATTCGGCTATGGATTGAGTTACTAACCCGCCACGCCAAGTTTATACTTGAACCGGTAACCCCAGTTCTTGCCGTGATCTTCTTCTTTTAAGACCTCCCTGGTCTTTTTAGAGATCCAGAATTTCTCGGTGCCGTTTTCGTCGGTGTGCTCGAGCGTCCAGCAGTCGATGCCCGAGCCGCCACGATCGGTGAGCACACCGCTGCCGCTATAGATCACGAGATCGTCGTGCCAGTTGAGATTATAGGCGCCGAAAGAAGCCGCCAACTCCTGCTCACAGCTCGTGCGTACCGAATCCGGTATCGTGCGCAGCACCGGCCGGCTGTCGAATTTCCGCGTCTCGAAATCGAATACCAACGCATAGCCCAGCACCCGCCAATAGGTGTCGTGCAGCAGCGTCGAGAAATCCCTGGCATCGAAAACCGTATAGGCCTTGTGGATCATCGAGTCCCGGTCCCACTGCTGTCGCACCCGCAGGGTGTCCCCCTTTTGCGCCGCCAATCTATTCAACCATTGCACGCCATTTTTAAACGGCTACCAGCCGCCGGCCTCACCAGATCTTCACCCGTAAACTATCGGGCCTGTACATCTTATCTCCCGGCTTCACGCCAAAAGCTTCATAGAATTCAGGTATATTGACCACCGGTCCGTTGACCCGTTCCTTTTCCGGCGAATGCACATCCGTCATCACCTGTCTCGCCAGCGCTTCTTTTCTTACCTCACCCATCCAGCCATAGGCATAGCCCAGGAAGAACCGCTGCAACGGCGTATACCCGCCGATCTTTTCCCCTTTCTTATACGTTTCCGTCTTCCGGAAAGCATCCAGACCCAGCAACAACCCACCCAGATCGGCGATATTCTCGCCCTGCGTGGCGCTGCCGTTGATATGCAAGGTGTCTACCGGCACGAATTCATTGAACTGGCGGATGATCAGCTGCGCGCGATGCGCAAATTGCACCGAATCCGCCGCGGTCCACCAGCCCTTGAGATTGCCGTTCTCATCGTATTGCCGCCCCTGATCGTCGAAGCCATGCGTCATCTCATGCCCGATCCAGTTAGCGCCGGCATAGCCATAGACAAAGGCATCGTCCAGGTCGGCGTCTTTCATCCCCGGGATCGTAAAACCCGCCGCCGTCATCACGATCTCATTGTTGCTGGGATTGTAATAGGCGTTCCAGGTCTGCGGCGTCATTTGCCATTCGGTGCGGTCCACCGGTTTGCCCAGTTTGTTGAGGTCATAATGAACCCACCATTCCCGTGCCTTTTCCACATTCGTGACCCAGGGACCACGGTCTATCTGTAATGCGCTGAAGTCCTTCCATTTGTCGGGATAACCCACTTTCTTCGTCATCTTCGCCAGCTTGCTATACGCCCGCTGTTTCGTGCTGTCGCTCATCCAGCTTAGCCTGGCGATCCGGTCCTTAAAGGCGGAACGGATGTTCTCGATCAGCTCGCTATACCGCCGTTTGGCAGTGTCGCTGAAATATTCCTTGACAAAAAGCTGCCCCAGTGCTTCCCCGATCGCCTGCTCCTCGGCATCGATCACCCGTTTCCATCTCGCCTTGGGGACTTTGACGCCGGACAGCGTCTGCGAATAGGCGAAATAGTTGCCATAGGTCCGGCTGTCCAGGTAAGGCGCGCTTCTGAACACGAGCATAAAGCTCAGATAGTCCTTCCAGTCCTCCAGCGAAGCCTTTCCCAGCTGCTGATTCAATTCGGTATAAAATTCCGGCTGACCCACGATCACGCTGTCCAGCGTTGCCGGGGCGCCGATCCGCTGCAGATAAACGGCCCAGTCAAATGCCGGTGTCAGCCGCTTCAACGCAGCAAGATCGATCTTGTTATAGTTCTTATACGGATCGCGCAGATCGGCCAACTTCCTGGAAGCACGCGCCAGCCGGGTCTCGAGCTCAAAAACGGCCTTACTTTTTTTCATCGCCATCACACTGTCGGCTCCCAGCTCCTCGAACGTTTCGAAAAGATACCGTTGATAAGCCTTCCTCACCGCCGTCGTGCGCGTATCGGTATTGAAATAATAATCCCTGTTGGGCATGCCCAGTCCCCCCTGATTGAGGTCCAATGCCATCGCCGCGCTGTTCTTGTCGTCCTGGTTCACATAATCCGTGAAAAAGACGCGGATACCTTTCAGATGCATATCGGCGCCGGCCTTGCTCAGGTCCTCCCTGTTGTTGATGGCGCGTATCTCCTCCAATTCCGTTTTCAACGGGGCAAGCCCCTCTTTCTCGATGCCTGCCGAATCCATCCCGCTATACCAAAAATCTCCGATCTTCTGCGTGATCGTTCCTTTCGCCGCCTGCTGCTGCAGGGCATCTTCATTGACCTTCTTCAAGCGGCTATAGATATCCTCTTGCACCAGGTTGCCCAGACTCCAGCCACTTTCCGATTCGGGGATCGGCGTTCGCTTGATCCAGCCGCCATTGGCAAAATCAAAGAAATCTTCCGCCGGGCTCACCGTCGTGTCGATATTGGCAGTTAGGAAATCGGGTTTAGCTGCAGGCGTGGGGCGGTTGCAGGCAGCCGCGAGCAGCACGAGCGGCCAACCTTTTAGCAAGTTTAGGTTCATCTTTAAAGTTAATAAATTTAATTTCGTCACATGCAAAGAAGAAGGTTCCTCCAACTCACCGGCCTATCTACCGCTACCTTGTTTTTTAACGGGCTGCACGCACACGGCGGCGTGCCGTCCGCCGGGCTCCAATTTCCCGCTAACGTCTCGTTGTTGAAGAATGGCTCCTGGCTGTCACTCGCCCCCGCGGGAAAGAACCGTTGGATACTCGACGACCTCACTGTCGACCTGCAACACACGCAGGAGGGTATGCGCATAACCCTCCACGCGCCGTCGACACCGCTGGAGAAGATCCGCCTCGGCTGGCCCTGGTCCTTCCCCGCTACGGCCATGACCCTCGGCGATGCCTGGGAACGTTCCTATGGCGATCTCTCCTGGGACACCGTAACAGCCGGCCGCAAAGCACCGTGGTACCTGCTGGTAAACGATGGTAAGCAGACCCATGGTTTTGGCGTGCGTACCGGCGCCGCGACATTTTGCTATTGGCAGGCCGGGACAAGTAGCCTCGACCTTGTCCTCGATACCCATTCCGGTGGCATGGGCGTTCTGCTGGGCGACCGCACCCTGCAGGCCGCCGAGATCGTGACGATACAAAGCACGCCGGGCGAAACGCCCTTCGCCACCGATCACCGGTTTTGTAAGCGCATGTGCCTGCATCCCCGGCTTCCGCAAAAGCCGGTGTACGGAATAAACGACTGGTATTTTGCCTATGGCAACAACTCCCGCGAATTGATCCTGCGCACCACTAAAATGATGGCAGACCTGGTTCCGGCGACCGACAACCGTCCTTTTTCGGTGATCGACGATGGCTGGGAAACCGAGGACTTCACCAAACCCAACGCCAAGTTTGGCGATATGGCCGCCGTCGCCGCGGAGATAAAAAAGCTGGGCATGCGCCCCGGCTTGTGGACCCGCCCCCTGCTCGCCCGAAGCACCGAAAAACCCGCCAACCTCATCCCACGCCCCGGCGCGGATGGAAAAGAAAGATATCTCGACCCTACCATCCCCGAAAACCTGCATAGGATAGGGGAGACCATCGCACTCTACCGGCGCTGGGGCTTCGAAATGGTAAAACACGATTACAGCACCTACGACGCCCTCGGCCGCTGGGGCTCGGGCATGATGGACGACCTCACCGTGGCAGGCTGGCACTTCAACGACCGCTCCCACACCAATGCCGAGATCTTTTTGACACTCTATCGCACGATCCGTGAAGCCGCCGGCTCCGGCCCCCACCCGTCGCCTGCCTCCGTGCCCAATGGCCCCATCACAGCCGCCGCCCCCATGTACCTCATCGGCTGCAACACCGTCTCGCATCTTTCCGCCGGCCTCTTCGAGCTCAACCGCATCGGCGACGACACCAGCGGTCGCGAGTGGCCCCGCACCGTCAAAATGGGCGTCAACACCCTCGGCTTCCGCCTGCCGCAACACGACGCCTTCTACGCCGTCGACGGCGACTGCGTGGGCCTCACCACCCAGATCCCCTGGGAAAAGAACAAGCAATGGATGCAATTGCTGGCAGGTAGTAGCGCGCCGCTCTTCATCTCCGCCCAACCGGAAGCCACCGGCCCCGAACAGCGCGCCTTCATAAAAAAATGCTTCGCCCGCGCCGCCGCCCCACAGCCCCTTGGCCAGCCCCTGGACTGGATGACCAATCCTCATCCCGGGGAATGGTTACTCGATGGTGAAAAAGTTCATTTTGATTGGTGATCCGGCTCCAGGTGCGCCGCGGAATCGATCACCATCACCTTCGGTATGCTGCTCTGCAACCCCGGCCACAGCGGCAACCCGGCTCCATTCGGATCGCCGGTCTTGATGAAGTTGGCAAAATATTGTTGCAGCGTATCGGAGATCGCAAAGTCGTTGGCCGTCCAGGCATATGCATCGAGCCGGCCCAGGCTGCCAAAGACATACGGCAATTCGGAAGAATGCGCCGCGGAAGCCGTCCCCGGCAACGGATGATCCCAGAGATACCTATATACCGGATACCCATTCGTCTTTCCATGCACGTCGACCCATCGCCAGACGCCATACGGAATATGCTGGTCGGACTCCGCCGAATTCCATCCCGCCAGTAGCGGCACATCCGCCTGCTTGCCCGTCTCATAAATGGCCAACGGCTGCGCAGGCAAAAAATACCCATCGACCACCGTCCCAAACGACCGGCCGCTATGTGCCGCAGCATCCAGCAGCTCCTCCGCCGGCATCGCCCGCAACGCCGCGAGTGAAGCTCCCAGCTTGTGCAGTCCCTCGGACGACCCGCCGCAAATGCTCTCGGCAAAGGCGATCCCATTCTGCTCTCCCTCCGCCAGCGTGGGGATCTCAGCACCCAGCATCGACCCACTTTCACCAATGGCCCGCACAAACAACCCCGCCGCCAACGGTGAAGCCATCTGTCCGCTCACCGAACGCGATCCCGCGCTCTGCCCGCCGATAGTGACCTGCGCAGGATCACCACCAAAGGCCGCGATATTTTCCCGCACCCACTTCAAAGCAGCCAGCTGGTCAAGAAAACCATAATTGCCGGAAGCATGATGCGGTGACTCGGCCGTCAAAGCAGGGTGGGCAAAAAATCCGAATATCCCCAGCCGGTAGTTGATCGTCACGACAACGATCCCCCGGGAGGCCAGGCTGGTGCCATCATACCGCGGCTCCGACCCATCACCCGCAAACAGCCAGCCGCCGTGGAACCAGACATACACCGGCAGCCCGTGACCCGGCCTGACGACGCCGGAGCCAGCCGCACCAGTCCACACATTGAGATACAGACAATCCTCGCTCATGCCCGAGGACCGAAAAACCATGTCATCCCAAACATGTACCTGCATCGGTCGGTCCCCAAAAGCAGTAGCCTCCCGCACCCCAGCCCAGCTCTTCACCGGCTGCGGCTCCCTCCATCGTAGCACACCCACCGGCGGAGCAGCATACGGTATCCCTTTAAAGACCCGCACGCCATTACTCTCCCACGCGCCCCGCACCACCCCACCGGAAGTCCTGACCAGCAGCGCGGCGGCTCTCGAAGCAGCTCCCGAGGCGGGTCCCGAAGCAGCCACCGAAGCAGCCACCGAAGCAGTCCCCGAAGCACCCACCGAAGCAGCTGCAAACGTATAGGTCGCAACGGCCCCGCCATCGAGCGCCGTATTCAAAAAAGCTCCAGCATACCAAAGCGCAAAGCTCCGCCGCGCGACACCAGCATTAGCAACAATCACTACGATCCTCCCTTCCGGCGTCTTGAAGGCGACATTCGCCAGCCCGTCGACGACAGAAGACCCGATCCGCACCGACCCCGCACCCACAAACTTCGAAGCATGCGCAATCGTATAATACCCGGCATTCCGCTCCAGGCTGTCCCCCTCGATGGTCACAGCCCCCTGACAAAAAGCACACCCCCCATTATCGGTATGCGGCTCGAATTTTGCATCGGCCGCCAGATTCCAAAGAATCACATTCTTGCTCCAATTTCGCATGGCCCCGATCACGATCCGCGCCACCGGCGACGCGACATCGAAATGCCCATTCCGGCTGGTGACCATCATCTCCGTGAAATACAAATTCTTCGCGGGAAAAGCATCGTGCACCTTCGACAACGCGGTAATCGGCCCCGCATACAGATGAAACCCCGAACCATCTACATAGGGATAGACGCGAGGATCAGACAAAATAGAAATAGGATATTCCGGCGCATCGCAGTTGTGATCATAGAGGATGATCTTGGTCCGCACACCCGACCTCTGAAAAAGCGGCCCGAGACAGGAGCGGATAAACCTCGCCTCCTCCTTGGCAAAAAACTGCATGCTCGGCGTATTGCCATTATTAAAAGGCTCGTTCTGCAAGGTGAGGGCATCGATGGTAATGCCCTTCGCCTTCATCGAACGCAGGTATTTCAACAGATATTGGGCATAAACGGGGTAACAGCTCTCCTTCAAATGCCCACCCTGGATATTGTTATTGGTCTTCATCCAGACAGGTGCACTCCACGGCGAGGCGAGGATCCTCACACCAGGATTGATCGCCAGGATCTCCCGCAACACAGGCACCACGTCCCGGAGATCAGGTCCAAGATCGAAGTGAGCAAGCGAAACATCCCCGGCCACATCGTCATACGAGAACACATGATCGCTGAGATCGGAAGCCCCGATGCTCACCCGAAGATAGCTGATGCCGATACCTTCGCGCCCAAAAAGCTCCTGCAAAGCAGCAGCCCGCCGCGATGAAGACATCCGCATCAAATGCTGCGCGCTCCCTCCCGTGAGCGCAAACCCAAACCCATCGACCGTCTGATACACCCGCGACTCATCGATATCGATCACCGGCACCCCCGAGCCCGCCGATAACCCCGATCCCGCCGATAACCCCGAGCTCCCCGATAACCCCGATAACCCCGGCACCCCCGAGCCCGCCGGCACCCCTGAGCGCGCCGAGCCCCCCGAGCTCCCCGGCCCCGAAACAGGCCCAAATGCCAACGAGGCCTGCCGCTGCAAGAACAAAGAAGAAGCAGGCGAGGTCAGCCACGAGGTAACATCCTGCGCATAGCAAAACAAAGGAAAGAGCAGACAAAAAACAGGAAAAAGCAGGCTAAACAAAAACCCTTTGACCATAAAACGTTTTTTTGAATTCCTTGGGCGTACACCCCTTGCGCTGACGGAAAATTTTATTGAAATTGGACATGTTGTTGAACCCGCACCGAACCGCTATCTCGCCTATCGACTGCGAAGTGCCAAGGAGCATCCTCGACACATGCCCCAAACGGATCTCCGTAAGCTTCTCCGTAAACGTAAAGCCGGTGTGCTGCTTGATGAACCGGCTAAAGGCCACCTCCGACATATTAGCGAGCTTCGCGACATCCTGGAGACTAATGGGCTCATCAAAACGACGGTGCATAAAATCAAAGACCCGCTGCAACCGCCGGCTATCGTACTCGATGGCCTCCCGGTTAAAGGTGATATCGGACAGCATAGTCATATTCCGCGCGGTGGACAGGTCGTGCAGAATGGAAAAAAGCTCGAGGATCGAGTCGAAACCGGACCGTTTTTCGAGATTGATGATCCGCCCGCTGATAGCCCGGACCGTCTCCGGTGCAAACAAGATCCCCCGCCTCGCGTTCGAAAACAGCTTCTTAAGAAGCATCAGCTGGTTCTTCTGGAGCAGGCTTTCACCCAGCAGGTCGCGGCCAAACTGGATGGTAACCTCCCTGATGCGCTCGCTCCTGCATTTATGGGTAAACCACCCATGGGCAAGATTCGGCCCGACAAAAACCAGCTCCGCGTCCCCTACCTCGCCAATATGATCCCCGACGATCCGTTGGCTCCCGGCCGCCCCGAGGATCAGGTTCAATTCCATTTCGTCATGGCTGTGAAGAGGGAACGTGAAGGCATTCTTGGTCCTGGAAAAAACAGTAAAGCAGTCGTCTTCGGTCAGCGGGATGATCTCCCTTAAGATTGATGTTGACATGGTAAAGGCTTTAAGCAGTCGTTATTGGATACACAAGAATAGAAAGCCCCCACCTCATTATCGAACCCGCCCGTTCGAAAAAAGGGAAAAATAGTCCGGAAAAGGAAATTCTAAAAATGCTGATAATCATCGCATTAGGCAAAAACACCGAACTATGGTATCAAAACACAACCAATTTTGTATTACTTTTTCGGTGGATTACAACCATGGATCCCGATGAAACGCATCAAACTAACATTGCTTGTCTGCCTGCTCACGTTTGCCGTATCCGGCCAAACGACACATTACAATTTTTACAATTTCTCCACCGAGAACGGCTTACCCACGAACGAGGTGCAGCATATCTTCCAGGACTCCTACGGCTTTTTGTGGCTGGCGACCAATAGCGGTCTCGTCCGGTGGGACGGCTATAGCCTCAAGGTATACACCCACGAAGAAGGAGACTCGGGTAGCATCAACGACAACATCGTCTACACCATCTACGAGGACAGCCGCAAAAGACTCTGGGTCGGAACCATCGACGGGCTCAATTACTATAACCGCGAAACGGACGATTTTGCCAAATGTCCGCTAATGCCCTCGACGAGCCGCGTACCCGTCAACGACATCACCGAAGACAAAAAAGGACACCTGTGGCTGGCTACCTCCTTCGGGCTGTGCAACTACGACGCGGATCACCACCAGGCACATTGGGTCGAAGACACCCGGCCCGGCGGCAATGTGGCATTCGCCATCTCCGTCGACAACCGCAACAACATCTGGGCGGGTACCTACAACAGCGGCGTGGTCCGATACGACCAGGTGCACAACCGCTTTTCCTGGTTTACACCCGCCGGAGCCGGAAAAGGCGATGTAGGGGAGAACCGGATAAACGCCATCCTCAACACGCGGGAAGGCGAGACCTGGATCGGCAGCGAAGTCGACGGCCTCACGATCCTGGATAGCACTGGCAAGCAGATAAAACGCTACAAACATTTTTGCGGCGACCCCGAGGCCTACGACAACTCGGTCACCGCCTTATATGAGGACAAAAAGGGTACGATCTGGATCGGCGTGCGCGGTCAGGTCCTCTATTACAAAGAACGCGCCGCCCCCGACATCAAAGCCATCGACTATGGTGCCGAGAACAACGACAACAGCCGGCCAATTTCCATCGCCTCCATCACTACGGATAATTTTGGCAACACCTGGTTCGCCTCGCTCCAGGGCGGCCTCTTCTATAATAATATATATAAGAACGTTTTTCGCAACTATTTAAGAAACCCGGCCTCCGTAAGAACCCTGCGCTCCAATGTCATCAACGCCTTCTGTGAGTCGCCGGACGGCAAAACCATCTGGCTGGGTACCGCGGGGGACGGATTGTTACAATACAACACCCAAAATGGCGCCATCACCTTCCCCGCAACCCAGGCGCTCCGGAAAACTACTGTCAACGACATCAAAAGGGACCACACCGGTAAATTATGGATCGCCACCGCGGGAAGCGGAATAAAGATCTTCGATCCCCGCACGGGGCGCATAGACGTGTTGCCCGAATATGCCAACGTAAAGGCCATCCTGCCCGACGGCAATCTCCTGTGGATCGGCACACATGGCGAAGGCCTCATGGCCTATGACCTGGCGAAGAAACAGATCATCGACTACCAGCACAACAACCGCTTCCCCTTCGACATGCACGAGCCGTCCTGGATCAATCACCTGTTCCGGGATAGCAAAGAACGCCTTTGGATCAGCACCTATAGCGGAATATACGTCTTCGACGGCAAGACCCTCCAACGCTTCGCCCATTCCAAAGACCCCGCGAGCCTGGCGGGTAACTCGGTGAACATGGTCACCGAAGACCCCTATGGCAATATCTGGGTGGCGTCCGAGGCCGGCCTGGATAAATATGACCAGCACACAGAAAAGTTTATCCACTACAGCGATCGTTATGACCTGCCTAAGTCTATAAGGGCCGTGGCAATGGGCGACAGCGACCTGCTCTGGATCGCGACGAGCGTCGACATCCGGTCGCTGAACATCCGGAATGACTCGATCCGCCAATACGACGAGAACAATGGACTCCTTGGAAAAGACTTCAACCAGAAAGCGATCCTGAAAAGCAGCGAAGGCCGGCTCTACCTTGGCAGCCTCAAAGGATTTAACGTGCTCGATCCAAAAGAGCTGCGACCCCTCGACATCGCCAGCTATTTTCATTTTACCGATCTCACGGTCTACAATAAACTCGAAAGACCCCAGGCGAAAAACGCACTACTCCACAAAGTCCTCGACTTTACAGATACCATCGTCCTGTCGCAAAAACAATCGTTCTTTTCGATAGGCTTCGTGTCGATGAACCTGTATGCCCCTGCCAAGACCCGCTATGAATACAAGCTCGACGGCCTCCAGCAGGAATGGCTCGATACCAAAGGGGTCAATCGCATCTCCTTTACCAACCTCCAGCATGGCGATTACCTCCTCAGGATCCGCTATACGGATGTCAACGGCCAGTGGCAAGAGGCCGGCAAGACCCTGCGGATCATTATGCTGCCCTATTGGTGGCAGACGGCATGGTTCAGGATCCTGCTCGCAATAGCGATCATCATCGCGATCACCGTCGTTTTTTATATGCGGGTCGCAGCCATCAAAAAACGCAACCGGGTGCTCAAGATGGCGGTCCTCAAGCGCACCAAGGAGATCATCGAACAACAACACCAGATCACCCGCCAGAACAAAGAGCTCGAGGCCGCCGTCGCGGCGCTCGAACACTCTAACCATACCAAGGACCATTTTTTCTCGATCCTCGCCCACGACCTCAAGAACCCCGTGAGCGCCCTCTCCGAGATCACCGGTTTTATCAGGCTCAACGTCGAAAGGATGGACCGGCAGAAACTCCAGGAATACCTCGACAGCATGCACGACTCGAGCTCGGCGGTCTATGAGCTGCTGGTGAACCTGCTCAACTGGGCCCGTACCCAGTCGAAACAGATCGAATACCACCCCGCAACATTCAACCTGCTCCGGATGGTCCGGCAGAACGTCCGGCTGCTGGAGAACCAGATCGCCAATAAACACCTCCGGGTACACCTGGACCTCGACAAACAACATCGTTGTTTCGGCGACTATAACATGGTTGACGTGGTCGTGCGCAACATCCTGTCGAATAGCATCAAGTTTACCGACTACAACGGTACCATCACGATAAAGTCGACAACCGGCACCAACTCCATCGTACTGAGCATCGCCGACACCGGCGTGGGCATGCGCAAAGACCAGGTGAAAAAGTTGTTCAGCCTCGACAAAAAGAATATCGCGGCGGGCACAGCGGGCGAAAAAGGCACTGGCCTCGGCCTGGTCATCAGCAAAGAGTTCCTCGAGATCAACAAAGGCACCATCACCGTAGATAGCAACCCCGGGAAAGGCTCCACGTTTACCATCGGCCTGCCTCCGGGCGATCCCGCCGCCGAAGAGGAGGATCCACTTCCCCACGAGCTGGAACCCATTGATTTCTGGGAGACCATCCCCATGGAAAAACTCCTGCTGCTCAAAGGCCGGAAGGTCTTGATCGCAGACGACAACAAGGCCGTCCGGGACTATCTCAGGCTCGTGCTCGAGCTGCATTTTGAGCTCATAGAGGCCGGGAACGGCAAAGAAGCCTTCAAAAAAGCCGAAGAACAGCTTCCCGATATCATCATCAGCGACGTGCTGATGCCCGAGCTCAACGGGCGGCAGCTCTGCAAAAAACTAAAAGCAACCGCCGGCACCAGTCATATCCCCGTAGTCTTGCTCACAAGCCAGAGCGAAGAAAAAGGGCAGGCCGCGGGCTACGAAGCCGGCGCGGACCTCTACCTCACAAAACCCATAAAAAAAGAGATCCTCATCCAGGTCTGCATCAATCTCATCCAATCGGCCGGCGTCCGGCAGGAGACCCTGCTCAACCAGCTCCTGGCCGATATGCCCGGCAAGGGTACGGGGATAACACTCACCCGCGCCGACGAGGAGTTCCTCGGCACCCTGGTGGGAGTCATCGAAAAGCACATGGCTCACCAGGACCTCGATTCAAAACTGATCTGTAAGGAGCTGGGCGTCAGCCGGACGATCCTCTACGAAAAGATCAAAGCCGTTTCGGGGCAAACGGTCCATGAGTTCATAAAAAGCCTTCGGCTCCGCAGAAGCCTCCGGCTTCTCCTGGAACAAAAGATGAACATCAGCCAGATCGCCTTCGAAGTAGGCTTCAACAGCAGCTCCTATTATCACCGCTGTTTCCTCAAGGAATATGGCATGAGTCCCAAAGAATACGTCAATAAAAAGCGGAAGTTCCTAAAGACCGGCTAGCACCAAAGATTGACAAAAAAGCATCAAAAGCCGGTAAGCTGTCGTGCTACATTTGAAAAAACACAACAGCTCATGGTTTTTGAAGCCAGACTTGCAACCCTCGAGAAAACACATCACGACCTACTCAACAAGAAGAACGAAAAAGAACCACACGGTAACGGCCTCTTCTCCCGTTACAAATATCCGGTACTGACGGCAGAACACGCGCCACTCACCTGGCGCTACGACTTCGACCCGAAAACGAACCCGCATTTGATCACGCGCTTCGGCATCAACGGGATCTTCAATGCCGGCGCCATTAAATGGAACGGGAAATATGTCCTCATGGCACGCGTCGAGGGATACGACCGGAAATCTTTCTTCGCCCTCGCCGAAAGCGACAACGGCATCGATAACTTCCGGTTTCACGAATTCCCCGTCGTGATCCCCGAGACCGCCGACCCCGACACGAATATCTACGATATCCGGCTGACCCATCACGAAGATGGCTGGTTGTACGGACTGTTTTGCACGGAAAGACGCGACCCCGCCGCGGAAAGCAGCGACCAGACCGCGGCCATCGCACAATGCGGCATCGTCCGCACCAAAGACCTCGGGACCTGGCAGCGGCTTCCGGATCTAAAGACCAGTTCCGCCCAACAACGCAACGTCGTCCTCCATCCCGAATACGTAGACGGCCGCTACATGCTCTATACCCGGCCACAGGATAGCTTCATCGAAGCCGGCAAAGGCGGCGGCATCGGCGTCGGTTTCTGCGACTCCATGGAAAAAGCTATAGTCGACGTAGAACGGGTGATCGATAACAAGACCTATCATACCATCGCCGAAAGCAAAAATGGCCAGGGCCCGGCACCACTTAAAACGCGTATAGGCTGGCTCCATCTCGCGCACGGCGTGCGCAATACGGCCGCGGGACTGCGCTACACACTGTACATGTTCGTCACTGACGTGAAAGACCCTACGAAAGTGATCCACAAACCCGCCGGCTATTTCCTGGCACCGGAAGGGGAGGAGCGCGTCGGCGACGTCTCCAACGTCGTCTTCTCGAATGGCTGGATCGCCGACGACAATGGCGACGTGTTCATCTACTACGCTTCCAGCGATACCCGCATGCACGTCGCAAAAACCACCATCGATCAACTGGTAGACTACTGCCTCAACACCCAGCCCGATGGCCTTCGCAGCGCAACCTCGGTCCAGCAGGTCGTAAAGCTCATAAAAAAAAATAAAACGTTTCTCGGCGAGACGGTGAATATATGAGCACGACCAACCTTTCACTGCGGGAAAAAGTCGGCTATGGCTTCGGCGACATGGCATCGTCGATGTACTGGAAACTGTTTGGCACCTACCTGCTATTCTTTTACACCGACGTACTCGGCATCTCAGCGGCAGCCGTCGGTACCATGCTGCTCGTCAGCCGTTGCTGGGACACCGTATTCGACCCGGTGGTAGGCGTCATCACCGATCGCACCCATACCCGCTGGGGCAAATTCCGTCCCTACCTGTTGTATATGGCACTGCCCTTTGGCATCATAGGCGTCGGCACCTTCACCGCTTCACCCTGGAAAGGCGCCGGTCAGCTGATCTACGCCTATGTGACCTATTCGCTGATGATGATGGTATACTCGCTCATCAACGTCCCCTATGCCTCGATGCTCGGCGTGATCTCCTCCGACGCAAAGGACCGAAATGCCCTGGCCTCCTACCGGATGGCTTTCGCCTTCGCCGGCAGCTTCCTCTCCCTGGCCCTCCTGCAACCCCTCGTGGGTTTTTTCTCAAACCCGGGCGGGGGCGCCACCGGCAGAAGCTGGACACTGGCCGTCGCGGTCATCGGCGCCCTATGCGTGCTGCTCTTCCTGGGCTGCTTCTCCTGGACACGTGAACGGGTGAGATCCATGTCAGAGCAAGACAGCACCCTAAAGCAAGACATCAAAGACCTCTGCCGCAACCGCCCCTGGTGGATCTTGCTGGTTGCCGGCATCATGGTGCTGGTCTTCAATTCCATCCGCGACGGGGCCACCCTCTATTATTTTAAGTATTACCTCACGGACGGCGCCGCCGCCAGGCTCTTCCATACAACCATCACCTGGTCGACACTCTATCTCCTGGCAGGCCAGGCCGCAAACGTGATCGGCGTCATCATCGCAGCCCCCATCGCCGACAAACTCGGCAAGAAACGCACCTTCATCCTGGCCATGACCACCGCCGCCATCCTGAGCACCTTGTTCTATGGCCTGCCAAAGAACCAGCTTACCCCGATCTTCCTTTTCCAGTTTTGCATCAGCATCTGCGCGGGTATGGTATTCCCGCTCCTGTGGAGCATGTACGCGGACATCGCCGACTATTCGGAATGGAAGAACGGCCGGCGCGCGACAGGTCTCATCTTCTCCTCCTCCTCGATGTCCCAAAAGATCGGCTGGACCATCGGCGGCGCATTGTGCGGCTGGCTGCTCGCCCTCTTTGGCTTCCGCGCCAATGTGCCGCAGGGCGAAACCGCGCAAAAAGGCATCGTCCTGATGTTGAGCCTGCTGCCGGCCGCCGGCGCCGCCTTGTCCGTCCTCGCTCTCGCACTCTATCCCCTCAGTGAACAACGTATCAAAGCAATTGCCCATGAACTGGAACATAGACGCGCTCTATGACGAGCTGCGCAGCATCCTCGATTTCTGGCTAACACATACATGCGACCATATCAACGGCGGTTTCATCGGCAGACTCGACAACGACAACACTGCGGATCCCACCGCACCCAAAGGCGTCGTCCTCAACGCCCGCATCCTCTGGACCTTCTCCGCAGGCTACGGCAGCTGCGCCGATGAACGCTATCGCGCCGCAGCCGAACGGGCTTTTGACTATATAAAAACCCATTTTATCGATGGGGAACATGGTGGCGTTTTCTGGACCGTCGACCCCCTGGGCCGCCCGCTCGACACAAAGAAACAGATCTACGCCCTGGCATTCGCCATCTACGGGCTAAGCGAATATTACGCGGTGACCAAAGACCCCCAAGCCCTAAGCCTCGCCCTCGATCTCTACGCTGCCATCGAGACCCATAGTTACGATAAAACCTATGGCGGCTATCTCGAGGCCTTTACCCACGACTGGCAACAAGCCGGCGACGTCCGGCTCAGCGCAAAAGATGCCAACGAGAAGAAGACCATGAACACGCACCTGCACCTCGTCGAGGCCTATGCCAACCTGTACAAGGTCGCCCCCACCGAACACCTCAAAACAAAGATCAACCACCTGTTGAACCTTTTCGACAAGTATTTTATCGACAAAAAAACCTTTCATCTGAAATTATTCTTCGATGAAAAGTGGACCGAACGGAAAGACGTGATCTCTTATGGCCACGACATCGAGGCCTCCTGGCTACTGCTCGATTGTGCGCAGCGCATCGGAGACGCAACCCAGGTAGCAACCTTTCGCCGCCATGCCCTCAAGATCGCGGACGCCGCGATGAAAGGCCTCGACAAAGACGGCGGCCTCTGGTACGAATACGACCCCACCCTGGGAAAACTGGTCACAGAGAAACACTGGTGGCCTCAGGCGGAAGCCATCGTGGGCTTCTTCAACGCCTGGAAGCTCAGCGGCGATCAACGCTACTTCAACGCCGCCCTGAATGCATGGCTGTTCGTCAACGAACACCTCATCGATTGGGAGGACGGCGAATGGTTTTGGGGCGTGCGGGAAGACTACACGAAAATGCCGGCGGACAAGGTCGGACCCTGGAAATGCCCCTATCACAATGCCCGCGCTTGCATCGAGCTCGTCAAACGAAAGCCCAGCATTATAAATTGATAAAGGAGCATAAAAACACCACCCGCATCGAAGCTAATTTTAATCACTGCTAAATGAGTAAAATAAAATGACTAATCAATTACGATTTTGCTTGTCGTTTGTCTTAATAACGATCATCGGCATTACCCAGGGCCGGGCCCAGATCATCCGGGCCACCGGGAATGTAAAGGACGAAGAAAATCACAACATGGCCGGCGTCTCCGTCGCCATAAAAGGCACCACGCACGGCGTCACCACCAACGAAAACGGCAATTTTTCCATCGACGTGAAACGCACCGACTCGCTGGTCCTCACCTTCACCGGCTATAAAGCGGTGACCGTCCTCGCCGGCAACAACTTGGCCATTGCCATGGAAGGCAGCATCGGCAGTCTCAACCAGGCCATCGTCGTCGGCTATGGAAAACAAAAACAGCTCACCGTCACCGGGGCCGTATCGGTAGCATTGGGCAAAGATCTGGCGATGATGCCGGTGGCCAATGTCTCCAATATGCTGCTCGGCAACGTGTCGGGCATCTCCGGCGTCCAGGCCAGCGGCGAACCCGGCCACAACAACGCGGCGATCTATATCCGGGGCGTCTCGACCTATGGTAGCCAGACCCCGCTGGTCGTCATCGACGGCATCCAGCAACCGGAAGAGAATCCGTTCGACGAGCTCAACAACCTCAACGTAAACGATATCTCCAGCGTCTCGATCCTCAAGGACGCTTCCGCCACTGCCGTATATGGCATCCGTGGTGCGAACGGCGTCATCGTCGTGACGACAAGAAGAGGCTCCATCGGCGCTCCTTCGCTCACCCTGTCGACAAATGTCGGCTTCACACAGGCGGCCTCCCTGATCAAGACGGTCAACTCTTACGAATACGCCACCATGCGCAACCAGGCCATCCAAACCCAGGTGAGCGATTTCGGCGACCCCAGCTTCTCGGCCTATCTATTCTCCGATGAAGACCTGTGGAAATTCCAGCACAACCGCGACTATACGCCGGACGAGGTGGCGGCAATGAACCTCACGGCAACCCAAAAGACGCAGCTCAACGCCGCCCCTTCCTTGTATTACGGCAGTACGGATTGGATGAAGACGGTCTTCGGCGGCACCGGTCCCCAACAACAATATAGTCTCAGCGTATCCGGCGGCACCGAAAAAGTCAAGTATTTCGGCTCTATGAGCTATTTCGATCAGGGCAGTATCCTCCACAACACCAGCTACCACGGTTCCAATACCGGCTCTTCCTTTAGCCGATACAACCTGCGGTCGAACTTTGATTTCATCGTCACGAAGGACCTGCAGGTTTCCGTAAATCTTTCGGATGAGTTCGGAACGACGCAAGGTCCCGGCGCTGCTGCAGCCGGCTCCACTACGGCCGGCCCGTATGATCTCGCCGACCGCTATAAGGCGATCATGCAATATATCTTCGACGCCAATCCGTTCTACTCACCCGGCCTCGTCGATGGTAAATTGGTAAATGGCTTCGAAGGACCGCCCGGATCGTACGCGAATCCGCTGGGCCTCAAGATGGGCGCCAGCATCGGCAACCAGAACGCGATCTACAACCTGCTCACCAGCGGGACCGAAAGACTCTTCAACACCCTGCTCAGCAGCACCATCACGGCCAAATACGATCTGCACGCGGTAACCAAAGGCCTTTCGGCACACGTCAGCACCAACTACCAGGGGGAATACGTGAAATCCGTGAGCTATTTCCCCTCGATCCCGGTGTACACCGTGCGCCGCGATTCCACTAACCCCACCAGCCTCGACTTCTTCGGCGGCGCCGTCGGCGCGAATACCTTTAACTCCAACCCTGGGCACAACGCTTCCTGGTACAAGTATTATTACGAAGCCGGCCTGAACTACGACCGGAGCTTCGGTTCCCACAATATCGGCGCAATGCTCCTCGGCACCGCCCAGCAATACAGCATGAGCACAGACGCCTACAATACCCCCAGCGGCCTGGAGGGCTTCGTGGGCCGCGCCAAATACAACTACAAAGAAAGATACCTCGCCGAAGCAAACGTAGGCTACAACGGGACGGAACAGTTTGCACCCGGCCATCGCTTCGGTTTCTTCCCGGCCTATTCACTGGGCTGGATAGCGACCAACGAAGATTTCATGGGTCACACGGATTGGCTCACCTACCTCAAGATCCGCGGCTCCTATGGCGAAGTCGGTAACGACCAGCTCGTCGTCAATAACGTGACCCGCCGGTATCTCTACCTGCCGAGCACCTTCAACACGGGCCAGCAGGGCTACTACTGGGGCAATAGCAACGGCTCCGTAGTAAACCCCTACTATTCCGGTACCAAGGAAGGGACGATCGGCAACCCCGACGTGACCTGGGAACGCGCCAGGAAAACGGATATCGGCCTGGATGCAAGATTCCTGCGGGATCGGGTATCACTCACGGTCGACCTCTTCAAAGAGGACCGCAACAATATCCTCACCGATATCCAAACGATCCCGGCCGTCTTCGGCGTACCCGTCACCTCCGTGCCGCCCGCGAACGTAGGCCGCACCACAAACCATGGCTACGAAATAACCCTGGGTTGGAACGATCGCGTCGGCAAGCTCACCTATTACATCAACGGCAACATCAGCTATGCGAAGAACAAGATCATCTATCAGGCCGAAAACCCCAACCCCTATACCTGGATGGATCAAACCGGCCATGCCATCGGCCAGTACTTCGGCCTCGTGAGCGACGGGTTCTTCAACAACGCCAAAGAACTCAACAACCGGCCCTACAATACCTTCACCAACAACATCGCAACCCTCGGTGATATCCGGTACAAGGACATCAATGGCGACGGGATCATCGACGTTAAGGATGAAGTGCCCATCGGCTACTCGAACATCCCCCAGTATTTTTTCAACCTCAAATTCGGGGTGACCTACAAAGGGTTCGACCTCAACGCGGTCTTCAGTGGCTCCGCACGCGGCTCTTATTACCTGCCCGCCGGCTTGACCCTGCCCTTCTACAAAAATGCCGGTAATGTGATGCAATGGGAGTACGACGGCATGTGGACCGCCGCCAAGGCCGCATCCGGCGCGAAGATCGACTACCCCCGTTCGCAGATCGGGGCCAGCCCCACCAGCAACGACTTCCTGCAAAGCGACTTCTGGCTGGTGTCGAACAACTTCAAACGGCTCACCAACCTGCAGATCGGCTATACGATACCCAAAATGGCCCTCCTGCGAAAAGGCGGGATCAACTCCGTGCGGTTCTATGTAAGCGGCAACAACCTCTTTACCTGGGATGCTCCCTTGAAAAGCAGAGGCATCGACCCCCAAACCCAGGACCAGGGTACGCCCTACATCTATCCCATCACCCGGGTAGTCAATTTCGGCGCGACCGTTCAATTCTAATTGTAAAGACGAAAATGATTGTCATGAAAAGATATTTGTTATTGATCCTCATAGCTGCAACATTGGGCTCCTGTGAGAAACATTTCCTGCAGGTCCCGTCGACCACCGGGACAACCACCATCCAAACGGTTTTTTCCACCACCGTCAACGCCAACGCCGCCATCGCCGCGGCTTATTCTAACTGTCTTGTCCAGGGTCTGCCCTATAGCGGGCTCGACCACGGCACCATCGCCGCGTTGTCCGGTGAGCTCAGCTGGGGGTACAACTGGCACATGACCTATAAGATCATCAACACGGGTCTCAACGCCAACGGCCAGTCCGACGACGATTTCGACGGCAACTACTCCTATATCCGCCAGGCGTATCTCATCTATGAGAACATCGGCCAGGTCAAAGACATGGATGCCGCGACAAAGACCAATGTACAAGGCGAGATGTTGGCGCTCGTTGCCTACCGGTACATGGGCATGTTCATCCGCTATGGCGGGGTGCCCATCGTCTCAAAAAGTCTCACCTCGTCGGATTCGCTGGATATCCCCCGCTCCTCCCTCCAGGCTACGCTCGATACGATCACCAGCCTTTGCGACCGGGCGGCGACGATGCTGCCGGACACCTGGCCCGCACAGTATAGCGGCCGGATCACAAAAGGGGTCGTCCTTGCGATCAAGGCCCGGACCCTGATGTATGCAGCACGCCCCTTGTTCAATTCTTCCGCTCCGGTTCTTAGCCTGGGTTCACACAACAACCTCATCTGCTTCGGCTCGGCCGATCAAAGCCGCTGGCAGGATGCGATCAATGCCAGTAACGCGGTGATCACCTGGGCGGGCAGCAATGGCTACCAGCTGATCAACACCGGGGGCGGCGCGAACACCCCCAATGCCAATGCCTTTGCCGACTATGGAACGGCCACCTCTACCCCCGGCAATATCGAGACGATCCTGGCCTATAAGAACGACAACCCCAGCAGCGGGATCACCAAATATTTCACCATGTCCAAAGTCTATTATACCGTGGGCGACGGGTACGACATGGACAACTATGGCATGGAGACCAATTTCCTCGAAAACTACTACAAGGCCGATGGTACCGATCAGGTATGGCCCGGCGTCGGCGCCTCCAATGCGCTGCCGGCAACCGACTATTTCACGAAGATGAACGAGATGGAGCCGAGGTTCAAGGCCGATAACATGTGGCATGCCTCCGATGCCCTCAACAACCCTGGCGACCAGGGATGGAATGCAGCCAACTGTGACCGCGGTGTCAACCAGGCCGGATCGGCCGGACACGGCGATGCCAACAGCGTGAAGTTTCATTATCTCAGCGGCTCCAGGATCTGGTTCGAATTCCCCTTGTTACGCATGGCGGAATTTTACCTCAACCTAGCGGAAGCCTACAACGAGATGGGGAATTCGGCGCAGGCCCTGGTCAACCTCAACCTCGTACACAACCGCGCCGGCCTGCCCTCGATCACGGAAACGGATCAGGCGACCCTGCGTAGCATCATCCAACGCGAATGGGCCGTCGAATACTATAACGAAAACCAACGTTACTTCCTCGTCAAACACTGGAAGCTCCCGGGTATCGATAATGGCCTCGTCGGCGGCCCGCGCCGCGAATTCCAGTTTACCACCAATGGCCAGAACGTAGAGGTCCCCGCCAACCTGCTGACCTATTACGACCAGGTAGTGTTCAATGCCTATTGGGATCCCAAACAATACCTCGAGCCCATACCACAAAGCGAGATCAACAAAAGGATATTGATTCAAAACCCCGGCTATTAAAACTGCTATATGAAAAATAGATTGACTAATATAATTATACTGTTTGTCCTGCTTCTCGCCGGCGGGACCACCATGGCGCAGGATTCCGTCATCACCATCAGGGATAGCCGCGGCGCGGATTCCGCACTCGAGACGGCGCCCCTGCTGACACTCCCCCGGCGATTGTCAACGGCCTCGATCTCCGTCGTAGGCGGAGATGATCTCTACAAGACCCCGACGACCAATACGGCCAATACCCTCATCGGCCGGCTCCCGGGGCTCTACGCAAAACAAAGCACCGACGAACCGCTGGGCGTACCCGCCATGGTCTCGGCAACCAATATGACCATCCGCGGTCTCGGGTCCTACGGCTTCGTCGGCAACAACGCCTTCAACACCTTCCGCGTATACGTTGACGGCTGGGAGTCGACACTCAATTACTTCACCACGATCCCCGCCGAAGACATCGAAAGCGTCTCGATCCTAAAAGACGCTGCTGCCCTCGCCGTCTTTGGCATGAAGGGGGATAACGGCGTCCTCTGGGTGACGACAAAAAAAGGCCACGCCGGCAGACCCCGCGTACAGGTCGGCGCCCGGGCAGGTGTACAGCAAGTGCTGAATGTCGACAAGCCGCTCGGCTCCTATGACTATGCCCGATTGTACAACGAAGCCGTCAGCAACGACAACGGCGATACCTGGACACCCGCCTATAGCACCGCCCAGCTCCAGGCCTACAAGAACGGCACCGGCACCAATGTCGACTGGTACGACCAGGGACTTAAGCATTCGGCGTTTTACAACAATGACAACGTGAGCTTCTCCGGCGGCAACAACAGCGCAAAATACTACCTGAACCTCGACTACCTCGATCAGCAGGGACTCTTCAATATCCGCAATACGGATTCGACCTCCAACGAAAAGCTCCAGCGCTATAACCTCACCAGCAACCTCGACCTGGATATCTCGAAGATCTTCTCCGCGAATATTAGCCTTCGTGGCATGGTCGAGAACCAGAAGACCCCCAACTACAATACCTCCACCCTCTGGAACAATATGGCCGCCTATCCTTCGAATATCTACCCGGTGATGCAGGACAGCGGCAAATGGTCCGGCACCGCCCTCTACCCCAATAACCCCATCGCCTCCCAAAATGCCCTCGGCTGGACATCGACCCAGTACCGCATCCTACAAGGTAATTTTACCCTGAA
The DNA here is from genome assembly GCA_035946435.1 of Puia sp. GTDB lineage: Bacteria > Bacteroidota > Bacteroidia > Chitinophagales > Chitinophagaceae > Puia. Next base: position 33,566 of record DASYZH010000269.1, read on the forward strand.
AGAAAAGCTCGATGTTCTTCTGCCCGGCTTGTACGCCTCCGAATCCTATTCTTTCTACAGCTATGCGTCGACTACCTACAGCAAAACAGCGAACTACGCCCGCTATTTCGACAGCGCCGTCAGGACCACCGACCAGGCGATCCCGCTCAAAGCCCAACCCCAAACCCCTGCGGGACAGGAAGACCTGAAACAGGCCCGGCTCACGGTAGGCTATGACCATTCCTGGAACACGAGCCGCCTTTCCACCGCCGTCGACTACTATGGCTCCAATTACCTCGGCGACGGGTTCTTATACTATGCCACCACCTATCAGAACCTCAGCGGCCGGATCAACTACGCCTGGCTGGACAAGTACATCGGGGAACTGGGCTTCTCCTATTTCGGTTCCGATGCCTATGCGCCCGGCCATCGCTGGGGCTTCTATCCGGCACTATCCGCCGCCTGGATCGTCTCCAAAGAGAGATTCCTGGCGGACAACAAGACCATCGATCTCCTGAAGCTCCGGCTCTCGGCGGGCAAGTCCGGTGGCATGAACGACAACGTCACCCAAAGCGGCCGCTATCTTTTCCAACAGTACTATCAGACCTCGGCGCTGAGCGGCGGGAACTTCTATATGAACAATCCGCCAACGGCCGGCTCCATCCTCGCCCCGCTCTATACGGCCAACCCCGATGTCTTCGCGGAAAAAAGTATGAAATACAACATTGGCGTAGACCTGGGCTTGTTACACAAGCTCGATCTCTCGCTGGACGCGTTTCTCGACAAAAGAAGCAGCATCCTCACCCAGGATCATTCCATCCCCGACTACTACGGCTACAACCTCGAATACAACAACGTCGGTAAAGTGACGAACAAAGGATTCGAACTCATGGGTACCTGGACGGATAAGATCGGCGGGTTCTCCTACTCGCTCAACGGCATGCTTTCCTACAGCCGCAATAAGATCGACTACATGGCCGAGACCCCGCCGCCCTATTCCTACAATGCGCTTACGGGAAGACCCATCGGTACACCCATCGGTCTCATCGCCCTTGGCTACTATCAGCTCAACGACTTCAATGCCGATGGCTCGTTGAAACAGGGTGAACCCGTTCCCCAGTTTGGCGCCGTCCAACCGGGCGACATCAAATACAAGGACCTCAATGGCGACGGGAAGATCGACGGCACGGATGTCACTTCCATCGGCAGATCCCCGTTCCCCACATGGGTGTATTCCCTTGGCGGCACGCTGGGTTATAAAGGGTTCGATCTTTCCGCCTTTTTCGACGGCGCCCTGGGTGGGGACGTCAATTTGCTCAGCGCCGCGCCCATCCAAACGGAATCGCTGGTTAACAATGGCAACGCCTTCGCGATGGCGAAAAATGCCTGGGCCTATTACCCGCAGGAAGGCATCGACACCCGGGCAACGGCCACCTATCCCCGCTTGAGTACCACCGCCAACACCAATAACTATCAGTACAGCACCTACTGGATGAAGAGCACGGATTTTCTCCGCCTGCACAACCTCGAGCTGGGCTATACGACCTGCTTGAAGCGGGGGGCCACCTCGACCGTGCGCTTCTACGTGAACGCCATCAACCTGGCCACCTGGAGCACATTACTGAAACATGATCAGCTGGACCCGGAGACGCTGGGCGGCTATCCCGCGGTCAAATCCTACAACGCAGGAATAACGCTTAGTTTCTAACCAAAAAATTGAATGCGATGAGAACGAAACTTCTTTTTACAATAACGGCCTTCGCTTCGGTGCTCTCGGGGTGCTCGAAATTCTCCCTGAACACCAAGGTCGATACCTACGAAACACCGGCGACGATCGCGACGGACAGGGCCACGCTCTTTTCCTTTGCCAATGCCTTTTATGTCGATATCCCAAATGGGTTTACGGAACTCGATTCGAATTTCTTCGATGCGGCTTCCGACGATGGTCAGCAAACGGCCAAATATTCCACCAACGCACAGCTGTTCAACGAGGGCGCCCTCAACCCCAGTAACATCGATATCCCCGCGGGTGAAGGCTTCTACAAGAACATGTACGACGGCATCCAGGCGGCTAACTTCTTCCTGGGCTATTCGCAAAATGCCGCCGCCTTCCTCATCCAAAATCGCGATACGGTGGACGACGTCGTCAATTATACCCGTGATAAACTATTCATCGGCTGGTATCGCGGCGAGGCGCACATCGCCCGGGCCTTCTACTACGCGGAATTGATCCGGCGCTATGGCGGCGTGGCCATTGTCGACAGCACGCTGCAACATACGGACTCGATGTACATTCACCGGTCTTCTTACGATCAGGTCGTCAGCTATATCGTTTCCGAGATCGACAAATATGCGGACAGCCTCCAGGTCAACTGGGCCACTTCCGGTTATTCCGATCAGCTGGGCCGGTTTACAAAAGGGGCAGCCCTGGCGCTGAAGGCCCGGGTATTACTGGAAGCGGCAAGCCCGCTCCACAATGCGGGTAACGACCTCACCAAATGGCAGGCCGCGGCCGCGGCGGCAAACGATGTCATCAGCATGAACCTTTATGCGCTCGACGCGTCCTACGCACATTATTTCACGGGCAATAACGCCACCACGAGCCCCGAAACCATCTTCGCGAAATATATGCCGGCGAGCAACCAGCAGGAAGAAACGAACTATCCCATCGAGACACCCGGCGGCCATAGCGGGGTGACGCCGACCCAGAACCTCGTCGATCAGTATGAATACATCGCCGCCGCCGATCCCGACAATCCCTATGCCAACCGCGACCCGCGGCTCGCTGCGACCGTCGTCGTCAACGGCAGCACCTGGAACGGCCGCACCATCGACGAATCCCCCGGCGGGACCGACGACATGGCGAAAGCGAACACCAGCCGCACAGGCTATTATCTCAGGAAATTCCTCACCGATAACCTGAACCTCACCCAGGGCGGAACCGCCGCGCATCAATGGATCATCTTCCGCTATGCAGAGATCCTCCTGAACTACGCCGAAGCCATGAACGAGGCCTATGGCCCCGACGCCAATAACAACTATACCCTCACCGCCCGCCAGGCCCTGCAAATGGTACGCGATCGCGCCAGCACCGCCCTCCCGCCGATAACCGCGACATCGCAAGGCGATTTCCGCCTCGCAATCCAGCACGAACGCAGGGTAGAGCTGGCCTTCGAGAATTTCCGGTACTGGGACCTGCTCCGCTGGCAGCAGGCACAGTCGGTTCTCAGCGCGCCGGTACAAGGTGTCGCCGTCACGAAGAACGCCAACGGCACCACCTTCAGCTACCAGGTCACGAACGTGTCGACACGGGTCTTCCCGGCCGCCATGTATTATTTCCCGTTCTATCAGGGCGAGATCACCAACTCCAAAGGCGCCCTGCAGCAAAACCCCGGCTATTAACCCATAAAGTTTATCACATGCGTATAAAACATTTCTTCCTCTGCTGCATCACGCTCATCATCCTTGCCGGATGTGAAAAAGAAGCAAGTAGTTTGGACTACGGCACCCCACTCATCTATATGCCGCAGTCGACGCAATCGAGCTCGAACATCGTCTACAACGTGCCATCGGGCTTTGACTCCGCCACATACAACTATGTCATCGATTCGCCGGATAACAAGCTGAATATTGTGCTGGGTGTGCTGCGCACCGGTAAAGTGGCTAACAACGCCTTTTCAGTCGCCATCCTCACCAATCCCGATACGGTCACCGCGGCAATCGCCGGTGGCAGCCTCGTCGGAAACCCCGATCCCACCGATTCGATCGTCTTGCTGCCTTCCGCGGCCTATTCGCTGCCGGCAACCGTGTCCGTGCCCTCGGGCAGCAACCAGGCGACGTTCTATCTCTCGGTGGACCTCACCCAGCTCAAGGCGCTCGGCGGCAAAAAGGCCGCGCTGGCGGTCTATCTCGATAAACCGTCGACCTATCAGCTGAGTACCACCAATGCCGAAACCATCGTCCTGATCGACGTCAATGCTTTGCATTTATAAAACTTGAATCAAATGAAATCTTTCTTCATATTCTTCGCCGCGCTGCTGCTATTGGTGGCTGCCTGCCGAAAAGACAAGACCTTCAGCTCTACAGCACAGCAGGGCTCCGCGCCAATGATGTCGGTATCCTACACCTCGGCAGACACCAATGCCCTGGCCATTCAGTTTACGAACAGCACCCAGGGCGCGGCTACCTACTACTGGCAGTTCGGCGACGGGACGACCTCCACCAATGCCAGCCCCCAACATACCTACGCGACCTCGGGCCGGTATACGGTCAAAGTAGTGGCCCGCAGCGATGCCGGCTATTCCGCCGATACGTCGATCCTCGTGATCGCCGCCGCAAAAGCCGTGGCAAAATTCACGACCACATCCTCCGGCGTCTATCTCACGTTCAATAACGCGTCGATCAGCATCGACTCCTGTTCCTGGAATTTCGGCGACAACACCGCAACAAGCACTACGGTTTCCCCCTCACACGTATTTCCGGCGGCCGGCACCTATCCCGTGACACTCACCGTCTATGGTATCGGCGGCGACACGGCCGTGATCACTGCCAACGTGACCGTGGGGTACGAATGCATCAATGGCGGCGGCATGGAAACCGGCGACGCCGCCTCCTGGACCGTTTGGAACCAGCAGACCAATATCCCCCCGACATTCGGTTATACCGCTGACAAGCCCACGGGCGGATCCGGTGGCTGCCTGGAATTCCCGTCCTTCGTAGCACCCAGCGGCGGCTCTTCGAATGAATTGTTATATCAGGCAGTCTACGTACAGGCAGGCAAGCAATACCAGTTCTCGGCACAGGTCAAGCTGCCGGCCGGCGGAACCCAATGCTATATGCAGTTCTATCTGTCGACCGATCCCAATACCTGGAACGAGAACAACGGCAACCCACCCACGCAGCTCTTTGCCTCGCTGAACACCTGGCATGGCTGGGGTGGCTATAGCGGCAGCGGCCCCACTGTTGCCGTCGACGGCAGCATGATCACACTCTGCCAGTCCTATGGCGTCTATGGCCCCTATGCATCCAACGGCATCTATACCGCGACGACTACGGGCTGGATGTATCTCGGCATCCAGGCCGGCACCTGGGAAGGCTATTCAAGCGGCCCCTTCCTCGTCGATGATGTAAGTTTCACCCAATTGCCCTAATAAACACAACCATGCATTTGATCAAGCTCTCAATTTTATCAGCAGCCCTTTTCTTCGCACCCCGTGCCTTTTCGCAATCCGTGATAAAAGGCGCATCCCTCGAAAACAAAGAAGTTCACCAGTACTCGAAAGCGGAATGGGACATCACGCTCACCGCCACCTGGCAAAATCCGTATAGTCAGGACGACATCGCCCTCGACATGCTCGTCACCGCACCCTCGGGCAAAAAGCTCACCGTACCGTGTTATTATGTCGACGGTGCCAGCGGTGCCCGGTCGCATTGGAAGGCTCGATTCCTCCCCCAGGAAAAAGGAAGATACAAATACCGCTTCGCGCTAAAACAAAAAGACCACACCACGACAGCAGAGACGCACAGCTTCGACTCCAAAGGCGCCGACGAGCAAGGAACCAAACCTTCGGACGCGCAACCCGCCCCAGGCTCGGCCGGACAAGCCGTCAGAAGCCCGAACGGACGAGGCATCCTGCATCTCAAAGACGATTGGGGCTTTGTCTTCGACAACGGCCAGCCGTTTCGCGGGATAGGCGAGAACATCTGCTGGGAATCGCGATCCCGCGACGACTCGAAGTTCTTTCCTGGTCTCAATGAAGACAGCATCAAATACAACTACGAACGCATGCTGCCCCTGCTCGTAGCACACGGCGGGAATTTTTTCCGCACGTGGATGTGCCGGTGGAACCTGCCCATCGACTGGAAAAGCGGCTTCAACAACAACCGCTATAAACCCAGCGACGAATATTTCAACCCCAGCGCCGTGGCTAAGCTGGACCGGCTCGTGGACCTGTGCGATTCCCTGGGCCTGCACATGATGCTCACGCTGGGACCCGGGGCCTATATGCAGTCGGAGGGTGGGGTGGCCACCTCAGCGGCCGATTTCTTTGTCAACCCCGCCGCAAAGCAAAAATACCGCGACCGGCTGCGTTACATCGTTGCCCGGTGGGGCTATAGCCCGGCTATCGGCGCCTGGGAATTTTTCAACGAGGTGGACAATGTACAGTTCGGCAACCGCAACAATCCCATCAAGGCCGCGGTTATCGTGCAGTGGCACGACGAAATGAGTACCTATCTGAAACAGCTCGACCCGTATGGGCACCTGGTGACGACGAGCATTTCGCACCGGGACCTGGCAGGGCTCGACAATCTCGCTCACATCGATTTCAACCAGAAACATATTTACCGGGCAACGAGGACCATCCCCGCGACCATCATCGCCTATACCCGGAATTTCGGCAAACCTTATGTCATAGGAGAGTTCAGCTACGAATGGGATTGGAACAAGAACTTCGACGACTTCGCCGCCGGCATGGATTCCGATTTCAAACGCGGACTTTGGTATGGCTTGTTCTCGCCAACGCCGATCCTGCCCATGTCCTGGTGGTGGGAATATTTCGACAAACGCGGCACCGATGTCTATATAAAAAATGTCCGGCGGATGCTGGACCGGATGATGAAAGCAGGGCAGGGGAGCTTCGACAGCGTAAAGGTGGCCATATCCAATGACAGCATCGAACACTTTGCCGTACGTTGCGGCCCCGAAACCTACATCTATTTGCATAATCTCACCGCAGCTCCTGCTTCCTGCACGGTGGATGGCTCCTCTCCATCCGGGATCTACGATTGTGAGACCGGAACATATTCGGCCGCCAGATCGACTACGATCGAACTCAAGCCTAACCAGGATTTAATTCTAATAAGGACACCGTAAGGTGTCCTTATTAAATTCTTTTAGAACACACTCATACTATACATCTCGATCTGCTGACCGGTCGAGCTCCAGTCGTCGGTTATCCGGTGGGTAGTCCCTACCCAGTAATAATAATTGCCATAGTAATTGTTGCCGGAGTTTTGCAGCGTGAACTTAAACGTTCCATCGACATAGAAATCTACCTTGGTGTGATCGCCCGACTCGGCCTCACAGGTGAAGGTGTGATACCCGTCGTCACCGGTGGAGATCGTTTGATAGTAGTAGTTGCCGCCGCCCTGGACATAACCTTTCAGCGTATGGTCACTCAGGGTCTCGACAAAACCCATCTCCTGGCCGTTCCAGCTGGTTACGTTGTCGGCGAGGAAGATAGCCATCTCGTTGGCGCTGCTCGGCGCGTTGCTGCCGCCTTTGAAGCATCCCGTAAAGGTCATGCCGATACACACCTGGCCGGAGGATTGTTGTGCAGCCTGGTCATTGGGCGCACAGTCCGTGCTTCCCACGGGAACACAGATGCCATTGGTGCCGGAAATGTCGTAGGCGCTGGGATCGCAGGTTCCCCATAAATTAAAGGCGCTTTGCGGCAAGGTCGTGTTGGCATCCGCCTTGGCGACCTGCGGGTTTTGGCCGGTGGCAGCGGCAGAAGTCGCGGATGTTTGCGCTGCTGGGATCGGGGCGGCTTGTTTCATACAGGAAGCAAAAAAAATACCCGTAAGGGCATACGAGCACGCAATCGTGAACTTTTTCATTTTTGTAGGTTTAATGTTAAAGAAAAGTTACAGTCGTAAGCTACCCCGCCCGGTCTTCGGGAAATAGAACCCCGGTCCGCCATTTCTGAACTATAGTCCCGCCATTACGATAAAATAGAGGACATTTGCAGTAATATGTCTAAAGTAATTTTTGACAACACCGACCACGCCTTCTATAGTTCGTTGAAAACGTCTGTAAACAAGTATTTTACACATACCGAAAAAAGCAAAACAGGCAATATTCACCTATACGCCAAGTCCGTTATCCTCATCCTTGCGGCGATTTCCCTATATGCATTCTTGTTATTGGTTCCCATGTCTCCGCTGCCCAGGGTCATATCCAGCCTGTTCTTAGGTTTGGCATTGGCATGTATCGGATTCAATGTCATGCATGATGCCAACCACGGCAGCTATTCTTCCCGTAAATGGGTCAACGAAGTAATGGGACTTACCCTGAATGCTTTGGGTGGAAATAATTTCATCTGGAAACAAAAACACAACATTGTCCATCATACGTATACGAATATCGACGGCATCGACGATGACATTGCCAAAAGCCCGTTTATCCGCATGTGCAGCTCGCAACCCTGGTTCCCGGCACACCGGCTGCAACACCTTTACACTCCATTCCTGTACGCTTTCAGCTCCATTATCTGGGTACTTTTCCAGGATTTCGACAAATACTTCAAAAAGAAGATCATTAACACGCGTCTTTCAAGAATGTCGACAGCAGATCATATAATCTTCTGGATCAGCAAATTGCTCTATCTGCTTTTTTATATCGCGATTCCCATTGCATTGTTAGGCTGGCAGTCCTGGTTGCTATTTTTCTTGTCCATGAATATCGGTTTGGGATTGACATTGTCTGTAGTTTTTCAATTGGCGCACGTGGTTGAGGAAACCGAATTTGATTCAGCCACAGGTGATGAAAAGCACATAGAGAACGAGTGGGCTATCCACCAGGTAAGAACCACTGCTAACTTTTCGCCTCGGAGCCCGATCATCTCCTGGTTGGTCGGTGGACTGAACTATCAAATAGAACATCATTTATTCCCACGGATAAGCCATATCCATTATCCGGCATTAAGCAGGCTTGTGCAGGCAGAATGTGCGGCTTTTGATCTGCCGTATAATTCGCTGCCTACTTTCAAAGCTGCCGTTATTTCACATTTCCGGTTCATCAGGATGCTGGGAAGGAAGCCGGACACGTTATAGAACACTTTATGCTCATATTTTTGCATCTTTGAACATGCGAATTTTCGACCTGTGTCTCGCCGTCTTCCTCTTCCAGGCGGCCCATGCCCAGGACACCACCTGGTATGGCGCCGTGAGCGACAATACCCCGCAGCGCATCAGCAGCATCACGGTGAAGACGGACAGCGGCTGGCGCATGGCCAACTATTATACCAATGGGAAAATAAGCACCGTGAGCCTCTTCGCCGACGATTCCTGCACGATCCCCACCGGCAACCGTGTCTACTATACACCGTCGGGCAAAGTTTCGCGTCGCGTTCATTTTGAGGAGGGGAAGGCCTCGGGCGACGACATTTACTATTACGATAATGGCAAGGTGCTGGCGGCCGGCGTCAACCGCGACGGCGCACCGGATGGCGAGTGGGAGGCCTGGTACCGTTCGGGGCGGCCTGCCGCAAAGGCTTTTTTTGCCGGCGGCAAGCAGACCACTGCCGTTTTCTATGACGAAGGGGGGGATGTACACACGGACGGGAAAGCCTTCTTTCAGGAATCTGCCTATCCCGGTGGTACGGCGGCATTGTACGAATACCTGGATAAGAACATTCAATACCCCGCGTCGGCCTTCGCATACAATGTCCAGGGAGTCGTAGTCTTGCAGTTCCGCGTCACCCGGGAGGGCGCTACCCAGGATCTTTCGATCATCCAGCCCGTCGACCCCGCACTCGACAAAGAGGCTTTCCGGGTCGTCAGCGGCATGCGACCCTGGGAGCCCGCCCGCATCGGCGGTATCCCGGTGGATACCTTCAAAAGATTGCCGATCCAGTTCAAGCAATAACAACCGCCCGCGCACAGAGCATTTCGACCAGCTCCGCCATCCCCGACCTGCCCAGATATTTCATCGTCGCCCACAGCTCGATGATGCGCGCCCGTCTCGACATCTCCGGCGTATAGATCATCCCATCGCGTTTTTGGTCATCGATCACCAGATAGCTGCCGCTGAGATGTAAGGCACTGGCCAGTGCCTCTCTGTCCTGGCACAATTGGTCTTTCCAAAACCCAGCAGGCTAACGGCCCGGCTAATCGCCGTA
>DASYZH010000270.1:0-8029 GCA_035946435.1 Puia sp.
ATTATCTGAGTCATCACAAGAAGGCGCCGGGGCATGGGCCTCACGGCGAGCCCACAGGCGATGTTTCGCGCGGCGAGCCGGCGACTGTGCCGGTGGTCAATTCATAAATCATGGCAAACACTACCGAACGACCCGCATCCGTCCCCATGGTGATCCTTGCTTTTGCGATCGTCTACCTGGTTTGGGGATCCACGTATTTTTTTATCGAACTTTCCGTAGCACATATCCCGCCGATGCTGGTGGGGGCTTTTCGCTATTTGGTAGCGGGGCTGCTGATGCTGGGGTACTGTGTGATCACACGAAAGCCGGTGTTCTCCGCGGCGGCGATCAAACCCGCAGCGGTGAGCGGTTTTCTTTTGCTGGTTTGCGGCAATGGAGGACTGATCTGGTCCGAGCAATATATTCCCAGCGGGCTGGCGGCGATCCTGCTTGCTTCGGGGCCGGTGTGGTTCGTGTTGCTGGACCGGCGGCAATGGGTGGTGAATTTCAGCAGCCCCAGCACGATCGTGGGGCTGGTTGTGGGGTTTGCCGGGGTCTTGCTGTTGTTTTGGGACAGCCTGAAGGGCGGGGACGATGCCGGTGGCCATGGTCATGCTATGGCGGCGCTCGCCGTGCTGGTTTGTGCGTCGATCTCGTGGGCGGCGGGTTCGCTGTATTCCAAATACCGGAGTGCCCCGGGGTCCAATGCCGTCAATGCCGGCTGGCAGATGATGGCGGCGGGGCTGATCTTTGTGCCGCTAAGCTTCATACGGGGAGAATGGTGGCATTTTCAGCCCGCGGCGGTTCCCTGGTCTTCCTGGTCCGGGATCCTTTACCTGGTGACGATGGGTTCGCTGGTGGGATATAGTGCGTTTGTGTGGTTGCTATCGGTGCGGCCGGCCACGCAGGTCAGCACCCATGCTTATGTCAACCCTGTGGTGGCGGTGTTGCTGGGGGCCGTTTTCAATAGCGAGCGGCTCACAAGGCTCCATCTGGCCGGTCTGGTGGTGATCCTGGGTAGTGTATTGCTGATCAACCTGGTGAAGTACCGGGGGACCCGGAAATTTCAGGAATTCAACAAGTAAGCCCAATTATTTGTTATTTTTCCATCGACTTATGGAATACAGCACGTTACTGGAACAGGCGCAGCATTATGTCAGGAATTATTTTGACCACCATGTCAATGAAAAGCTATATTACCATAACCTGAAGCATACGGAGATGGTGGTGGAGGCGGCTACGCAGATCGCGCAACATTACCAGCTCAATGATGCGGATTTCTTTACCGTCACGGTTGCCGCGTGGTTCCATGACATCGGTTATTTCAGCGGCGGCGCCAAGGGGCATGAGGAACGCGGGGCGAAGATGGCGCAGGCCTACCTGGAAGGAGCGGGTGTCGAGCATGCCGTGATCGAAGACGTTAGCCGGTGTATCATCGCCACGCAACTGCCGCAGCGGGCCGTGGGGTTAACGGAGCAGATCGTATGTGATGCCGACCTGTTCCATCTGGGCACGGATGAATTCAGTGAACGAAACAAGCTCATGCGTAAGGAGGCCGAGGCGACGGGGGACCGGAAGATCAGCAAGGAGGAATGGCGAAGAAGTACCATCCGGCTCCTGGAGGATCACCAATATTATACCGATTATTGCAGGTTGTTATTGAACGAGAAACAGCTGGAAAATCTAAACAAATTGAAGCTCAAAGACCCTGATCACGGCGGTAATGCGTTGGAGGGGTTGTTGCGCGAACATGGGGTCGATGATACGAAGGATGGCGGCGCCGGCCTGAAGGAAAAGAAGGACAAGAACAAGGACCCGGGGCGCGGGATCGATACGGTCTTCAGGATCACGTCGAACAATAATCAGAAGCTGAGCTCACAGGCCGACAGCAAGGCGCATATCCTGATCCAGGTTAACGCCATCATCATTTCCGTGTTGCTGAGCCTGCTGCTGCGGAAGATCGAGGATCACACGAACCTGGCCTTCCCCGCTACGCTGCTCCTGACGGTGAATCTTGTGACGATCGTTTTTTCCATCCTGGCTACGCGGCCGCATATTCCGCCGGGAACCTTTAGTAAGGCCGACCTGGATGAAAAGAAGGTAAACTTGCTATTCTTTGGCAATTTCTACCGGATGAGCCTGGAAGACTATGCTTCGGGGATGTTGATAATGATGGATGACAAAGATTTTCTGTATGGCAGCCTGATCCGGGATGTTTATTTTCAGGGGATCGCCCTTGGGAAGAAGTACCGCTGGTTACGGCTTTCTTACAATGTGTTTATGTATGGGCTGATCGCTTCGGTGTTGGCCTTTTTGATCGCGGCGCTTGCTTTTCCACAGAAGTAATACCATGCAAAATTCCGTTTTACATATTGTGCAAGAGCTGGAAGGAGCGGAGCAGCTGGATGTCGGGCTTTCGTTCAGGGGGTTCGTCAATTTCCTGAAGGAGCGGCGGCTGGTGGAAAAGACCATGCGGGTGAAATTCCTGGATATGGTGATCCACTATTTCGAGCAGCGGCTGCAGGGCGGGTATTGTATCCCGCTGGAGGAGATCGGACAATATGGCGAGCTGCTGGAGCTGATGTTCATGGCCATTTTCCCCCCTTTGGCCGACGAGCGGGAGACCGCCTGGGCGCTGAGCGTGCCGGTGACGCCGGTGATCTTTTATGGCACCGATCCGTTTTATGACAAGCTGCGTGATCCTGTGACGCATGAGCAGAAGGCTTGTATGATGGAGAGCGGACAAAAGGTGCGGAAGAAGGTGAATCTCGAGCTGATCTATTCGCTTATCTTAAAGCGGTTGTACAATTTCGAGTTTGCCGCGGGGACGAGCATAGTCCGGAGTCTTACGGACAAGGACACGGGGCTGGCGCATTTCTATAAACTAAACCTCGATCTGCGGTTTGTCGAGATCGTGCCCAAGGGGATATTACCCGGGTTCGATCCGCAATTCCTGAATACCAGGCCACCGTTGCCCGAAGCGCTGGACTGGCTGAAGGAACATCTGCCGTTGAGCGCCTTCCGGTTTGAAGGTATCTCGGCGCTTACGGTCACCGATATTACGACCCATTATGTCGTCGAGAGCATCAAGGGGTTGATCCTGAACCCCGAGCGGCTTGACAAGACGACCCACCGGCACGAGATCATGCATTATCTGAGTGTGCTGGCGGGGAATAATGATATCCGGTTCGGGGGCCTGCCGTTATTCAAGGTCAATGGAAGGCCGGTATATTCGGAGGATATCCGTCATCACACCATCTTATCGGGATTGGCACAGCATGTGGCTGAGATTCGCAGTGAATCCCAGCAAAGCGCTGATGTCGGTCCTAACGGACGAGGCCTCCTCCGTCAGCCTTGGCAGCCGGATGTCGAGGAAACATACTTGTGCATGGTGGACAATCTCTTCCGGGAGCCGCGGCTGATCCTGTACGAAACGGTTCCCGATGCCGAGCCGGGGGAACCTTATTACCTGGAACCGCTACGGCAGGCAGGTATCCACTCCTACGCGCTGGTGCCGGTGTATTACAATAACCGGCTGGCGGGGGTGCTGGAGCTGTCGAGCTACAAGCCGGATTGTCTGAACCGGGAGCTGTTGGCAAAGCTGGACGTGGTGATCCCGCTACTGGCGCAGTTGCTGCAGCATTCCATCGATGAATTCGATATGCGGATCAAGGCCATTGTCAAAGAGAATTTTACGTCTATCCAGCCGGCGGTGGAATGGAAATTCAATGAGATCGCCTGGCACTATGACCGGATGTTGCAGCAGGATAAGGAGCCTGAGCTGGAGACGGTGTATTTCAAGGATGTATATCCGTTATATGGGGCGATCGATATCCGGAACTCGACTATGGAGCGTAACAGCGCCTTGCGGCGGGATCTCGAGACCCAGTTCAGGCTGCTTTGTGATGCGCTGGCCGCGTTGCAGCGGGTGGTGACCATGCAGCTGGTGGACGAGATGATGCATCAGACCCAGAAATGGCAGTCCGCGCTGGCGGGTGCGTTGACCACGGCCGACGAGCTCAATCTCAATGCTTTTCTAAAAGATAAGGTGGGTACTTTTCTCACGCACTTTGCCCAGAGCCGGCCCGAGCTGGCCTCGCTGATGGACCGTTATCTTATGTCGATTGACGAGGAGACGGGGGATGCCTTTGCTGCGCGGCGTAGCCTGGAGAGCTGTATCCAGCTGATCAACCGGACCGTGAATGAATCGCTGGAACGGAGTGTACCGGAGCTGCAGGCGTCGTATCCCAGCTATTTCGAAAAATTCCGCACGGACGGCGTGGAATACGATCTGTATATCGGCGGGTCGATCGCCCCGGACCGGCCGTTCGACCTGCTATACCTGCGGAATCTGCGGTTGTGGCAATTGACCTCGATGGCGACGATAGCGCGGGATACGCATAATTTGTTGAAGGAGATGGCTACTCCTTTGCAGACCACGCAATTGATCTTTGTCCATAGCTCGGCTATCGATATCAGCTTCCGGAAGGATGAGCGGCGGTTCGATGTGGAGGGCGGTTACAATATCCGGTACCAGGTGGTCAAGAAACGCATCGACAAGGTGCGGGTACAGGAAACGGGTGAGCGGCTGACGCAGCCGGGGATGATCGCCATCATTTATTTTAACGACCGGGAGGCGGAGGAGTACGAAGGGTATATCCGGTACCTGCAGGAGAAGGGCATGCTGGGGGTGCAGGTGGAGCACCTGGAGCTGGAGGAGCTGCAGGGGGTTAGTGGGCTCAGGGCCTTGCGGGTGGGGGTGCTTTGGTAGGATGATGATAAACCACAAGATATTATGGGTGAGCCTGTGCCTTTGCATGGGGGTCTGTTCTTCGTGCAGGGGATGCCATGGGCGTTCGAAGCCGGCGGAGGATACCGCCCGGAAGCCGGCGGTGCAGGGGCCGTTGGGCTATGACCTGGGTACGCCCAGGAAATACATTATGAGCGAGTCGCTGCATGAGATCTCGGGCATCTGTGTGCTCCGGGGCAATGGCGATACGCTCTATGCCATCGAGGACGAGCGGGGGCGGCTTTATTATTTCCACCTGGGTGACAACCGGTTCCCCTCCTATAAATTCGGCAAACACGGAGATTATGAAGATGTCACGATCCTGAATGATGCCGAGTTCGTGGTGCTGCGAAGTGATGGGAGCCTTTTTGTGTTCCCGCTGGGGCTTATCCGGGGCGGTGATAATAAGGCCGTGCAATCGTATATTCATATTCTGCCGAGGGGAGAATATGAGGGATTGTTTGGCGATGCGGGCGGGCGGTTGATCGCTTTGTGTAAGAATTGTCCCGACGACGACCAGCGGGAGGAGGTTTCGGGCTATGTGTTGCAATATGGTACCGGGCCGCAGCATCGTCTTTCCATCACCGATCACTTCAAGGTCCGGCTGCCGGCGGAGAAGCTGCATAGTATCCATACGAAGATAAAATTCCATCCCAGCGCCCTGGCGCGGCATCCCATCACGGGTGAGTGGTATATCCTCTCCAGCGTCAATAAGGTGCTGGTGGTGCTGGATGACCATTGGGCAGTAAAGGGGATGTATGATCTCGACCCTGTGCTATACAAGCAGCCGGAGGGGCTGGCTTTCGATAAGCGTGGAAATATGTATATCTCGAATGAGGGGGTGCAGGGGAATGCGAATGTCCTGTACTTTCCATACAAGCCATAAACAGACTAGTATGAGAAGAGCGTTTAGGATCATCAGCGTGGTAATCTTTTTTTATTCCGGTGTGCGGGCGCAGGCGCCGGCGCCGGCTGGCGGCATTGGCCGGTCGGGTGATCCGGGGATCGGAGTGCGGTCGGGTGATCTGGGGATCGGAGTGCAGCCGGGTGATCGGGGGATCGGAGTGCGGTCGGGTGATCGGGGGATCGGAGTGCGGTCGGGTGATCCGGGTTCCGACCCGGTGATCCAGCGGTTGTATCTCGTGGGCGATGCGGGGCAGCTGCAGGATGGGCATCATCCCGTGTGCGACTGGCTGAAGCAGCATGTCAACTGGGACGACACGGGCAATGTGCTGGTCTATCTCGGCGACAATATCTACCCGCATGGGATGCCGCCGGAGGGTGCTCCGGATGTGGACGAGGCGCGGAAGGTCCTGGACTACCAGGTCTCGGTGGTCGCGGGGAAGCGGGCGCGGGCGTTCTTTGTGCCCGGCAATCACGATTGGAAGCAGGGCAAGCCCGGCGGCTGGGCGCAATTGAAGAACGAGGAAGCCTATATCCAGTCGCTGGCGATGCCCAATGTGCAGATGCTGCCGGCGGGCGGTTGTCCCGGACCGGTAGCGGTACCGCTGGGGGACAAGGTGGTGCTGGTATGCATGGACAGCCAGTGGTGGTTACAGGACGATGACGACAAGCCCGGTGAGCAGAGCGCGTGCGATTGCAAGGACGAGAAATCCGTGATCAACGCGCTCAGGGATATCGTGAGCCTGTATCCCGACAGGCTCATCGTGCTGGCGATGCACCATCCCTTTTATACCCATGGCGAGCATGGGGGCTATTATACCATCAAGCAGCATATCTTTCCGTTCACGGATCTCAATTCGGGATTGTATATCCCGTTGCCGGTGATCGGGTCGATCTATCCCATCAGCCGGGGTGTTTTCGGGAATGTGCAGGACACGCGCAGTCCCAGGTATAAAGACCTGCGGGAGCAGGTCGAGGCGATCATCCGCGGGCATAACAATATCGTGGATGTGGCGGGGCATGAGCATACGTTGCAGCTGCTGCAGCACGACAGCGTCTACTATGTCGTCAGCGGGGCGGGGTCGAAGCATACACGGGTGAAGATGGGGAGCAATTCGCTGATGGCGAGGTCGGAGCTGGGTTTTGCGACGATATCGGTGCATGCGAGCGGGCGATCGGAGATCGGGTTTTTTGCGGTCGGGGGTGCGGGGGCGGAGGGCGCGGGGGCTGCCGGGCCCGTTGCGGGGGGCGCCGGGGCTGGTGCCGGGGGCGCCGGTGCTGGTGCCGCCGGAGGCGGCGTAGCTGGCGGGGATAAACCTTTTTATTCCGTTGCCCTGCTGCCGTTGCCGGCGCGGGTGGACACGCCGGCGGTCGTCCGGAGCTTTCCCGACAGCGTCACGGCCGTGGGCGACTCCGAATTTTTGGCGGGCGGCTTCAAGCGGTTCCTGCTGGGTACCAACTATCGCAAGGAATGGTCGGTGCCCATCCGTGTGAAGGTCTTCGATATGACGGGGTGGACGCCGCTGGAACGGGGCGGTGGAACGGAGACCCGGAGTCTGCGGATAGAGGATGCCAACGGCAAACAGTATGTGTTGAGGGGGGTAAAGAAATATGTCTCCGATCTGGCGTTGCCCACGGCGCTATATGGGGATCAGCTGGTGAGGGACATCGTCACGGATGGGGTCTCGGCCTCTTATCCATATGCCTGCCTGTCCATACCCCCGCTGGCATCGGCGCTGCACGTGCCGCATGCCGATCCGCAGCTGGTATATATCCCCGATGATCCGCGGCTGGGCCGGTTTCGCGCCGATTTTGGAAATCTCTTTGCCTTTTTGGAAGAGCGGGAGCCCGGCAATGGGAAGAAGACGTACAACATGTGGGACCTCGAATCCTTGCTGCAGGAGGACAACGACAATATTATCGACCAGTCTGCGGCATTGCGGGCGCGGCTGCTGGATATGTTCGTGATGGATTTCGACCGTCACGAGGATCAATGGCGATGGATGGCGGTGGACAACGGGAAGGGCAAAACGCTTTCGCCGGTACCCCGGGACCGCGATCAGCCATTTTTTATCAACAACGGCCTGATCACGGGGTTAGCTGCATCGGACTGGGCGCTGCCTCAGTTACAGGGTTTCCGGCCCAAAGCCAGGAACATCGACGGTTTCAACTATGCGGCGCGGAATTTCGATCGCAATTATCTCAATGAGCTCACCGAGAAAGACTGGCGGGAAACCGCCGAGGCCGTAATGGCCGCCATGACCGACCCGGTGATCGAAGCCGCCCTGAAACTACAGCCCCCTGCCATACAAGGCTATTCCATGTCGCGGGTGATCGCGGGGCTGAAGGAGCGGCGGA
>DASYZH010000271.1:0-13986 GCA_035946435.1 Puia sp.
GGCCCCCCATTTGAGCGTGGGAGCCGGCGCGCCTCCGCCAGTATAAGGATTGAGGTTGCTGAGCGTGGTGGTATACGGGGTCCCCGGTCCAAAATCCACCGTTGACCACCATTCGCCGATATCATAGCTGGAAGAATAGATATATTCGCCTACGACCTGCGCAAACCCAAAGCTGATGCCGCCATCCCGGAAATATGAGCCTGCCGTATACATGAAATAAGGCTCCACCGGCAGCGAGCTGCCCGCCACATTATTGGTGGCGTTATAGCTGTGAAAAGTGCTGCCCGTGGGATTCACCGTTAAAAAATACTCCGCCGTATCCGTCTCCAGGCTTGAATGCGTGGTGTGCTGGTAGCTGGGAGACCGGTATAAAGGCACATCGGGCACCCCATCGTTCATCAGCCCCCAGAACTCGATATAATCGCCGGGACCCAATGGCCCCGAGGCCTGCGTGGTATAGATCGGCACCTCCTGCCCGTTCCGGAAAAGCTGGAAATTCTGCGCAGGCACACCCCCCAATCCATTGGCGGACAACACCGCCGAAGAAATGCGGTATAACCCCGTAGAGCCTACCTTGAATTTATAATAGGTCTTCGAATAATCGATCCATTCGTTATAATACGATTGCGCCGCAACCTGCAGCGACACCAGTACCAATAAGAAAGATAGAATTCGTTTCATACGTTTGGGTTTTGCCTTCATAGGATATCGTTATCTGTTTCCCGTCTTTTTCTTCTGCCCCTTCCGCCACAGATCGACTTTCAAAGAGAATACATGGGTATACAACGGATAAGATTGGTTGGCCAAATTGACAAACGCATAATCGATCTGGACATCGCCTACCTTAAAACCCGCTCCTACGCTGGGCTGATAGATCCAGATCTTCCGCTGGTTCAGCGTATCCCTGTCGTCCAATACCTGCTGGAAATTGTTGACACCCGCACGCACAAAAAACACGTCCTTCAAAGAAAGCTCCAGCCCCAGCCGCGGATCGATGCTCACCGGCTTGGTGCTGATCACCGTATTCCGGCGCCCATCGAACGTCACGTCGAGATCCGCCTCCGCCAGCAGACTCAGCTTTCTGCTCAGCCTGAAATTATAAGAACCGCCCAGCATCAGCTGAGGGGCCGTCAACTCGATGTTCTTCCCCGGTATCTCGTTCTGTGTCTCATAGAACACTTCCCGCATGGCCTCATCGATATTATACGACCAGGCATTGAAGGTCGTCGTGACATCCTTCGCCACTATACCTATCTTCCAGCGATTGCCGAGGATCTGCGCAGCCGCATCGAAACCAAAACCCCAGGCCGTGGCGATGTTCCCCGCAGTCCGGTGAATGATCTTCGCATTCACGCCGAAATTGATCGTCTTATTGCCCCAGGTCTTCGACTGTTGCGCCAGCGAGATCAGGAACGCATAGTCCGCCGAAGAAAAAGTGGTGATGTTCGAAAAATTCACCGTGCCATCCGGCTGGACCAGGAAAATAGTATTGGGAATATCGTCGACCGCAAACCGCAGCAGCGTCAACCCCAGGGTCCGCTTGTTGTCTTTCAACGGCAACGCGAGCGAGGCAAAATCATATTTACCTACCCCCGCGTAATACTCCGCATGCATCAGGCTAAGCTGTGGCTCCGTTCGCATGTTCGCCAGCGCCGCAGGGTTCCAGTACCCTGCCGTGGCATCGCTCACCGAGGCAACCTGCGCGCTGGCCATGGCAAGCCCGCGGGCTCCCGCCCCAATGTTCAAAAATT
Source organism: Puia sp. (assembly GCA_035946435.1). Lineage (GTDB taxonomy): Bacteria > Bacteroidota > Bacteroidia > Chitinophagales > Chitinophagaceae > Puia. The sequence continues at coordinate 1,752 of DASYZH010000271.1, forward strand.
CATTGGAATACTCGGTGAACTGACTAAAGGCAGGTAGGTAAGCTAGGGTTCCGAACACAACAAAAAAGAGGTAAAAGAATCTTCTACCCCGCATACTTTTCAACATAAGCCAACGGTTAAGGTAGTGCCAACATCCAGGTATAACGGGCTTTTACTCACAATATTGTCTCGTTAACATGTTTTGCGATCCCCCGTTCTCCATCGAAAATCCATTATTTTTGCCGCCATGAACCTAATCGAAGAATTAAACTGGCGCGGCATGATCCAGGACATTATGCCGGGAACGGAAGAGCAGCTGAGCAAAGAAAGCACGGCCGGCTATATAGGATTCGATCCCACCTCCGATAGCCTCCATATCGGCAGCCTCGTCCCCATCCTGCTGCTGGTCCATCTGCAAAAAGCTGGTCATAAACCGGTTGCACTCGTCGGCGGCGCCACGGGCATGGTCGGCGACCCAAGCGGCAAAAGCGAAGAGCGCAACCTCCTCGACGAGAACACCCTCAACCACAACCTCGCCGGCGTAAAAAAACAGCTGGAAAAGTTCCTCGATTTCGACCCCAGCCTCCCCAACAAGGCGGAAATGGTCAATAATTACGATTGGTTCAAAAACATGTCTTTTCTCACCTTCATCCGCGATGTGGGCAAACATATTACGGTTAATTATATGTCTGCAAAAGACAGCGTAAAGAAGCGCCTGGACGGCGAGAACGGTATGAGCTTCACCGAATTCACCTATCAGCTCGTACAGGGCTACGATTTCTACTGGCTATATACCAACAAAAACTGCAAGCTCCAAATGGGCGGATCGGACCAGTGGGGCAATATCACCACCGGCGCCGAGCTCATCCGGCGCAAGAGCGGTGGCGAAGCCTTTGCCTTCACCTGCCCCCTGCTCACCAAATCCGATGGCGGCAAATTCGGCAAGACGGAGAAAGGCAATGTTTGGCTCGACCCGGAGAAGACCACGCCCTACCAATTCTACCAGTTCTGGCTCAACGCCGCCGATACCGACGCGGAAAAATGGATAAAGATCTTCACCTTTCTTACCCGTGAAGAGGTGAGCGCACTCGGGGTGCAACACCGGCTCGACCCCGGTGCACGGCTGCTCCAAAAGACCCTGGCCCGGCACGTTACCACCTTCGTTCACGGTGAAGAAGGCTACCGCAAAGCCGTCGCCGACACGGAAAAGATGTTCGCCGGCGCCTCCGCACCCGCCGAGTCCCTGAGCGAAGAAGACCTGCAATCCCTCGAAGGTGTGGAACGGTTCAATTATGCTTCTGCACGCCTTGGCGTAGACGTGGTCAGCTTCCTGGCGGAATCGGGCATCATCGCCAGCAAAGGCGAAGCCCGCAAGCTCATCCAGGGCGGCGGCATCAGCATCAACCGCAAAAAGGTGGAAGACGTCAAGCTCCCGGTCGACGCCTCCCTCCTCTTGCACGGAAAATATTTCCTGATCCAAAAAGGGAAAAAGAACTACTACCTCGTAACCGTTGACTAAGCGGCATCGGGCCATCATCGTCGCCCGCTAACTCAACAACCCCGGCTGCTCCCGGTACACTTTAAGGACAAACTCCCCGAATAGCGTATTGGCCCAGGCGAACCAGGGACGCGAATACCTGGACGGATCGTCCTTATAGAACGACTCATGCATGAAACCCGTCCCGGCATGCGTATGCTGAAGCGTCTTCAGACAAGCCGCGATCTCCTGCGAGTCATGACTCGTCAGCCCACGTACCATGATGCTCATCGGCCAGATCATATCCATCCCGACGTGCGGTCCCCCGATCCCCTCGCCGGCCTTGCCCTTGAAGAAAAAGGGATTGGCTTCGCTCCACACCATACGGCGCGTATTCTGATATACCGCATACCCGCGTTTATCCGACTCCAGCACGCTGAGATCGCCCGTATTGACCGACCGCGATTGCAGATAAGGCAATGCCAGCAGGCTGGGGACGTTGGTGTCGTCCATAAAAGTATGATTCCCGAACCCATCGACCTCATAGGCGAACACCTCGCCATACACCGGGTGTCGGACGATCGCATATTCCATCAGCGCCCGCTCCAGATCGCTTTCCAATTCATATGCAGGCCCATCCAGCTCCTGGCCCTTGCCAAGCCTCTTGACCAGCTGACGCAATTGGCGCAAGCTGGTCAGCGCAAAGATATTCGACGGAACCAGGAATGGATAGATCGTAGCATCATCGCTCGGCCGGAACATACTATGGATCAATCCCACTTTCTTCGTGGGGAAGCCATACCCCTTCATGGGCAACGTGTCGGTGGCAAACTGGGTGACCCGCTGAAAGGTATACGGCCCCTGCCCATCCTTCCGCTGCTGCTCCTTGAAGGTCTGCAGAACCCGCTTCATGGCCGCAAACCAATTATCGTCAAAAGGCGCGGTATCGCCGGTGACCTCCCAGTATCCATGCGCCAGCCGGATCGGATAACACAGGCTGTCGATCTCCCACTTGCGTTCGTGGATGCCCGGCTTCATATCCGTCAGATCGCTTTTCCATTCACTGACCTTGGAGGCGTCTTTATAAAAAGCATTGGCATATGGGTCGCGCAGGATGCAGATCGCCTGCCGGTGGATCACGCCCCGGATCAGCTGCTGCAGGTCTTTGTCGGTCTTGCAAAGCGCAACATACGGCCATACCTGCGCGCTGCTGTCACGCAACCACATCGCATCGATATCACCCGTGATGACATAGGTATCCGGTTTCCCGTCGGCTACACTAAAATCTACGGTAGTGTCCAGCGTGTTGGGAAAACAATTCTCGAAAAGCCAGCCGATCTCTTTGTTACCGATGGTCGCCCGCACCTCGCTGATCGTCTTTTCCACTATGGGACTGGTAAACTTGCGCTTCGCCGGGGCTGTGCGCACCACCGGGAAATCCATACCCAATCCACTCGCACCCGCCTTCATTCCAACACCGCCGGCAAGCACACGCCCGCCTGCTAAAATACCCGCAGATGTTATAGCACTCTGCTGAAGAAATTTTCTACGTTCCATAAACTGCAAAATAGATTATTTTATCCGTTGCCACCTTCCGCGGGTAAGAAAAAAAACAACGCCACCTATCGCCGCCAGCACCAGACCCATGATCGCCATGAACCCCGTAGAATACCATACAAACAACCAAATGGCGACCGACAACACCACCGGCGCCGGATACAGCCACATCTTGAAAGTCTGGCCACCCGCCGGGCCGTCCGCGCCCCTTTCCGCCGGGCCGTCCGCGCCCCTCTGATTTGGGCGCGTGCCCGGCTTCCGTTTCCTCAAAAACACCACGCCCACCGCCTGCGCCACGAACTGCACCAGGATACGCATGGCCAGGATAGCTTTAATGGCAAACTCCAGCTTGATCGTCAGACTCAACAAAAAACCCAGTGCGCCGATAAAAAGCAGCGAGACATAGGGGAAGTCTTTCTTCGGATGCAGCCAGGCAAAAAAGGGAAAGAAATGGCCATCCGCCGCCGCCGCATACGGCACCCGCGAATACCCCAGCACCACCGCGAAAAGCGAGGCAAAGGCAATCCAAAGGATCAGCAAGGTCGCCACCTGGGCCATCCGCGTACCATAGATCTTTTCCATGAACAGGCTGACTACGAAATCGGAATGCATGGCCTGTTGCCAGGGGATCACGCCCACCACGCTGATGTTCATCGCGAGATACAAGGCCGCTATACAAATAATGGAGATAAAGATGCTGCGCGGGATATTACGCCCCGGGTCGCGGATCTCGCCGCCGAGATGACACACATTGTAATAACCCAGAAAGCTATAGATCGTATTCACCGACGCCCGTCCCACCAGGATGAAGAAGCCCCAGGAGAAAAGACTCTGGCTTCCCGAAGGCACGCAGGAATAGGAGACCTGGCGGTGGGTAAACCCGCTGATGATGATCCACAGGATGGTGATGATCACCCCCGACCATAAAAACACGGCCATCTTGCCGATCGTCCGGATATTCCGGTACAGCAGGGCAACGACCACGATCACCACGGCCCCGCTCACGGCCTTATGGCTCCAGAAACCTAACGGGACCAGGTAACCGAAATAATGCGCAAAGCCGATGGCTGCCGATGCAATCACCAGCGGTGCCTGCAGGCAGGTCTGCCACACGAAAAGGAACGACATCAACGGCCCGTACCGCGGTCCATAGGCTTCCTTCAGAAAATTATAGCTGCCCCCGGCCAGGGGATAGGCCGCACCCAGCTCGCTCCAGATCATGCCGTCGACCAGTGCGGTGACGGCGCCAAAGACCCAGGCCCAAAGAAAAAGATTGCTGCCTACGGCCGCCATCACGATCGGCATCATCACGAACGGGCCGATGCCGACCATATCGATCATGTTGATGGAAGTGGCTTGCAGTAGACCGATTTCCCGCTTCATTCCAGAGCCGCCTCCGGCCGCTCGTCCTTCAGGACGGACATTAGATTCATGCTTTGGCATAGTCTCCAATAGCGGCAATCAGCCTGTCCAAATTTTTAGTGGTGGTATAGACATTGGGCGTGATCCGTACACCATGTACGCCCTCCCAGTTGATATTGGTCACGTGGATCCGGTGTTCGTTAAAGAGATAGTTGTCGAACTCGCCCGGCGCGACCAGCACCTCGATACCGTGGCCGTAAGCGTGTGCAGCGTCGGCGATCTTGCGCACCGGCATGATCTGTCCATTCCAATTGATCACATGCGTCGCGTGAACGACCTTCGTCTTCCGCGTAAATGCCTTTATATATTGGTTCGCCAGATCCTCGTTGTCTTCGCTGGGCAGGTTGACATCGACCCATACCAGGCGGATGCCCTCGCGCAGCTCCCGCCCCTGGTCCAGGATACGCCACATGTAATAGCTCGGGCCTTCATTGGAAAAGTCGAGATAGCGCTTCACCGTATCGACAACCACCTTGGGGGAAGGCGATACTCCGCCATTGTTGAGGTTGATCAGTTCCGGACTGACGGTAAAACTCTGCTGTACAAAATACCAGAAATCTTCGTCCCCGGCCAATTCCTGCGGCAGCCGGTTCTCCGCCCGCAGCAAGGCTTTGTCCAGATCGCGGCTCCAGGCCGGCCGCGTAAACGCCGACAAAAGCGTCGTCGCCGAAAAGGCGCCCAAAACGTCCAAAAACGAACGGCGGTTATACGCAGCCATGTGTAGTGTGTAATGGTTTAAGCGACAAGATAAACAAAAAAAACCATGCGCCCGGCGCCTCCGCCCTTTCACCCCGCGCCCTGCGCCGGCGCAAGTATTTAGTCTTATATTTGCGACACGAGCAACGCATGAAGTATTACATCATAGCCGGCGAAGCCTCCGGCGATCTCCACGGCAGCAATCTTATCACTGAACTCAGGAAACAGGATCCGCAAGCCGACATCCGCTGCTGGGGCGGCGACCTCATGGCGGCAGCCGGCGCCACCGTCGTCAAACACTATAAGGACCTTGCCATCATGGGCTTCGCCGAAGTCCTCATGAACCTCCGCACCATCTTCCGCAATCTCGACTTCGCCAAAAAGGACATCCTCGCCTTCAACCCCGACGCCCTCATCTTCATCGATTACCCCGGCATGAACATGCGCATCGCCAAATGGGCCCGCGAGTTGCAACGCGCCGGCACCGCCCGTTTCCGCATCATCTACTATATCTCGCCCCAGGTCTGGGCATGGAAAGAAGGCCGGGTCAGACAGATCCGCTCGAGTGTCGACAAGATGCTCGTGATCCTGCCCTTCGAAAAGGCTTTCTACAAAAAATGGGACTACGAAGTGGAATATGTCGGCCATCCCCTCGTCGAAGTCATCGACAAGGTACGCGCCCAAGCCCAGGCTCCCGCCGCAGCCTCCGACATTCCAGCCGCCCTCCCATCCCAATCGCTCCCCGCCCCCCCTGACGCCTCGCCGCAAACCCACGCCGCGCAGTTCTCGAAACCCGTGATCGCCCTCCTCCCGGGCAGCCGCCGCCAGGAGATCCACAAAAAACTGCCCGTGATGCTCCGGGTCAGCGAATGGTTTCCCGACTATCAATTTGTCGTCGCCCAGGCGCCCGGCCTCGACGAAACCTTTTACCAGGAAATCCTGTCGCCCTATCCCCATGTCGCCGCGGTGCGCAACCAAACCTATTCGCTCCTCCTGACTGCCCGCGCCGCTTGCGTCACCTCCGGGACGGCTACGCTCGAGACCGCCCTCTTCGGCGTGCCCGAAGTCGTATGCTACAAAGGCAGCCCCATCTCCTACCAGATCGCCCGCCGGTTGATCAAAGTAAAATATATCTCCCTCGTGAACCTCATCATGGACAAGCTGGTGGTCCACGAGCTGATCCAGGACGAGCTCACCCCCGAAAACCTCCGCCGCGAGCTCGACGACCTCCTCCACAACCCGGAGCGCCAGGAGCAGCTCGCCGCCGACTACCGCCAGCTCCACGAGCTCCTCAGCCAGGGTGGCCACGCCTCCGCCAACGCTGCCCGCAGCATCCTGGAATTCCTGTCCCGGCCGCACTGACGCAACCGCAGCCCCGAATCTCCCACGCCGCCCCGCAGCGCCCCGGGACAAGCCGCACAGCCAAGCCATCAGCCCCACAGAGCCTCCGCACCGATGAAGCCGACCCGTTCAGCCGGCCCCACATGACCACGCTTGCGCGGCCCCCAGCCCCTAATGATGATGTTTGAAGATTGCCCGGACGATCATAATAATGATCGCGACCAAAAACATAAAGATGGAGATACGGTTGATCCCATGCATGTATTTCATCCACTGGGTATGTGGCGCATTCGGGTCCCGCTTTTTAATGTAGAAATATTCCTCGATCTGTCTCCAAATTCCCATAGTCCTCAAAATTACCGCTAAAGTAAATAACACCCGGATTTTTTGAATGGTTTAATTCAAATCCTCTTATATTTGCACCCCCAAACCGGCCCTACCGGGCCGGCTAGAGATTCCACACAAGGGGAATTAGCTCAGTTGGCTAGAGCGCTTGCATGGCATGCAAGAGGTCACGAGTTCGACTCTCGTATTCTCCACAAAGGCCGGACTTCACGTCCGGTTTTTTCTTTTCTATCAATCTCCAACAGCTTCTTGTTGCTGAGAGTCAATATACTGTGACGAAAGGATTCCATCACCTACCGTGTATGATGCGTTTTTCTTTTCATCTATTGCCCCGGGACTTCGCGTCCGGCTTTTCATTTACTGCTGTTTTAATCTCTGCGGATCGATCAAGGGCAAAAGTGCATTATTCAGAAATGTGCCTTTGAACAAGAAAAACATGATCCCTCTTGCGGTAGAAAGCGAGGTCGACCCGATTGCTTCCCCTAGTTTTGGCGGAATCTCGTATTGATTCTGCGCATTTAGTTTAAAGGCTTCTTCAAAATTTATAATTTGGTAAATGTTGTTTACAGATATCGAACCGAAGACGGTTTTTTGATCGTCTGATATCACATCGACGTTAACAATTACAGTCAATGTTTTCGACACAGCATCCAGCCTTGTTTGCAAATTAATTGAAAAAATAAAATTAGGCGCAGGAACTCCTTCTGGAGTGTTAATCGTGCATCTGATCAGCTCAATGCCTTTTAAATGGTATTCTGTCTTTGGTTCGATATTTTCCATGTATCTTATGATTGTGCATTACTAAACCTTGGCAACGAAAACCTCAGCGCCGAATCTTTACCCTTGAGGGCACCCGACGGTGAGTCTGCATTCTTTTTTCCAACCAATTCATTCAAAAAGATGGATTCTATCTTTATTGGTTTAATCAGAAGATGTATATGGTCAATTATTTGCGGCTGAGGGTCGGCAAAAAGTTCCCCTACTGAAAGATTAAAAGCAAGCGATATCTCGGTCAACGTATCGATTGTGAAATTTTGGGTGCCACTCAACCATTTGGTAATCTCGGATGGGCTTTTGCCAACTTTCGCTGCAAATTCACTCTTGCTCCACCGCCTGGCAGTGATAAGATCATCAAGGCGAGTAGCCAGCGTCATCCGATTATTTATCTTTGCCTTTTCGACATCAGAGGTTTCAGCCAACAGTTGATTGACAAAAGCACTGCTGTGTTTTCGTGCAGGTTTGTTACTCTTCATTGTCTGATATTTTTAAATTACCCAATAATTTCGTACCATCCTTTGACCAATATATTTCACCTTCCCGTATCCTTTTCATTATATCCTTAGATATCCAAATCATCAATTCAGCTTCTTTTTTAAGTTTGCCGTCCTGTTGCCAAGTTCGGATCTGAGGTGGCTTGGGCCCTCCTCCACCCAAGATGATCAATGTGCTACCATAGCGAATACAGTATTGTCGTAATTTGCTATCCTCTTCATCATAAATTGCACATACGCCATCACCAAGTTTGCCTTCGCCTAGCTTAAAAAACTGCTCCCTTGCTCCAAAGTTGTGGCCGATCTGATATAATCTGTTGACTATTAGTTTCACTTCATCCGGATAATCAACGCTACTTTCCTCCACGAAAGAGTCGAATAAAGTATATTCTTCGTCTTCAATGATTACGGAATAAATAGTCGATTTACTTCCGGAAAGATCATCCAATTCGACAATTTCGTAGTTCACTTTTGATGGAAAACAGTTTATTTAAACCTAGGCCCAATCGAATCATTCAGTTTTAAGTAAATAACACACAAAGATAACGACATTTGGTATAATCTATAAAATCAATTCGCATTGATTATGAACAAGATACAAAATTTTCCCTAAAGGCGCATTTAACTTATAGCTAAAATGACACTTCTGCCAAATCCAGTTCACCAAGTTAAATACTTGATTTTCAGCGGCTTTTTTATTTTGCTCCTTAAGACTTATAATGGGTATATTCAAAAGCCTGGGCCATCAATTCCTGTTCTGATCTTTTTATTTTATACTTTAATGCAATCTTATGCCATCGGCTAGGCGCCAGAAATAGACCCTCTTCCTTTAATTTAAATCGTAGGGCTCCCATTCTATGCGCGTCGTAGACACCCAGCAGGTAGTCTTCTTCAAATAAGGACCCTGCCCCAACGATCAGGAGAAGAATCCAGAAAAAGTCCGGCCACGGATATGTGTTACGGACAATACACCAGTATATCCATACACTACTTTTTTTTAGGGACACGTTTGCCGATCACTAGTTGGGCGTCTTGTAGCCGTCTTCCCAGTTCATCATCGGTAGCCAGTTTCAATAGATCTTCTTCCATGCCTAACACAAAAAGTACCTGAGCATACGCGCCCATACTGACATGGGGAGCCCCTTTTTCCACCTGCCATAATGTAGTGCGGGTAGTTCCAGCTCGTTCGGCGACTTGCGCTGTGGTTAATTTCCTGCGCAACCGGCCCAACTTTAAATTTTCGCCCAATGGGGCAAGGAGCTTTGCCAACCGAGGTAGGACGACGATGCTTCTGCTACTCATAATGTCTACTATAATGAACAAATATGGAATAAATGTTCAATTCAGTGAACATTATATTAGAATATTTTACTAAGGTTCCTCCCTCACCACCCGCACAGGCCCAAACAACCCCGATGGGATCAGGGGCGAATTTTTGTCGAAATAATTCCAGGTCGTAAAAGTATATCTGCCTTTGGATGGCCTCGGCTGGTTCTTTAAAAACCAATCCGGGAACTCCTTTAAATACCTGCCGCTATTATAAAAATACAGGTTGGGCAGCCATTCCATGTCGGGAGGTTGTTGTTCATCGCCGATCAGTCTGTTTGCCCAAACATTGGTAACCTTTACGATCAGTTCGTTACCGCTCGCCTTCAGCAGACCCATCGGTATCTGTACCTTCCAGGGCGCGGTCCAGATCGTGCCAAGGTCTTTGTTATTAAGTACAACATGCGCCACATGCCTCACCGTACCGAGATAAAGGAAGAGTTTACCGCTTCCCGGATCATCACCGCCGGCCATATCGAACGTGTTTTTATATACCGCCGTTCCGCTATAATATTTTATGCCGGAATCCCTGCTCAGCGTCCAATCCTGCAAAGTCGTGAAGGTTACCGGCTGGGCAGGGCCGCCCCACACAGGATCGAATGTTACCGTCCACGGACTGTCGATCGCCAACACTTCGTGTGCAAAAGGAAAATTAGATTGGACAATCGGTGCGGCCGCTTCCAATTTTTTCCTGAATACGATGAAAAAGCTCTGAGCATCGTCAAAGAGTAGTGGAATGATCGTTTTGCCCTCCCGTTGTTTAAAATCGTGGAGCAACCGCATTCTCCCGGTAACAGCATCCCACAATTCGGGCTGCATGCCGGTTATGGCAAAACTGCAGAGGGCCGCACCCCGGAAATGCGAGGTGTTGGCTACAAACCAGATATCTGTACCGCCATAATTGCGATGTATGTTGTCCACCCGTATACCCTCTGCGATGTTTTCGGCCGCGAAGTCACCGTTTGCGGAGGCAAAATTGCCCCATTGCAACAATGCCTGGCAACGCTGCCAATAATCGACCATGGCGGGTACTTCGTTCCACCAGGTTTGGGTGCGGTCAAAATGAGTGCCCCATTGTCCCATGGTGTTGCCGGGTTTGTATTTTTCGTCCCATGGCTGATGCGTGAACCGGTGGATGATGAGTCGGTTTATCCCCGCACAAAAAGCGGCATCCCCAATGGGTTTTAGCCAGGCGGGATATTCGCTCCACTTGCTGTCGGCAGGCTGTCCCGTAAATGCTTCGGCGGCTATCAGATCCTTGCCTGCTTTTCTCAATGCAGCGATCGTGGCGGCCGTCATATACTGCGTGTAGACGCCATTGCCCGTCCAAAACTCCGCCATCACCTGATCCACCATGGGCATCACCTCGACCTGCCGCCAGGGACCGCCATACGGCTCGCTTAAAAAAGTCAGGTTTGCTGCTTTGAGTCTTTTGGAGATAGTGGCAAAATAGACATCGCGGTGCAGATCTTCAATGGTTGTCTTAAAGTCATACCTGAACCAGATCGAATCATCGGTGCTATTGATCGTGCGACCGGCGAACGTCGCCAGATAGGGCGTAAGATCATAACCTCGCCGCTTCAAAAATTCTTCTTTCATCTTTGGCGTCCAGGTAGGCAATCCGGCTTCGTAGCTGTCAAAATACAAATGGGTAAAGCCCGTGCCGACCAGATCACCCAGATGTTTTTTTATGTCCCCGATAATATGATCGAGGTGAAAGTTCACCGCCTCTTCGCTCATTTTATCACATTCCAGCCCAATGGCCTGAGGCTGGGCCGGCTGGATCAGTGTTCCCATGGTAGTATGCCCGAAACGGTAGATAGCCCAGTTGCCGGCGGGCGCATCCCAGTCGAGGTGGCCATCGGCCGTCATCTTCGATGTAAGGTCTACGACATCATTTTTTGGCACCACACCTTCCGCAGGCATGGCGAGCACGGCAATATCTTTATAGTAATCCTTTCTCCCGGGGATCACCGGGTGTTCGGTCAGGCCGGTCGCCAGGTTGAAGACGGGAAAATCCATATGGGATCTCGGGTCCACCACGGGTTTGTCGAGTACCAGGCTTATATGCGCATCGCCGGTCACCCGCTTGCTGCTGTAGCAAATTTCCTGCATGCTTAGCTCAGGCGTTATCCATGGGCCGCCGCTCGTTTCGTAGCCGGAAACATTGGTAATGCCAAAATCCATTCCCAGCCGCCGGGATTCCAGCGCGGCAAAACGCACCATTTTCCACCAGGGTTCTGTAAACGATATCATGTCAGGTGTGGGCGACTTTCCGATGATCTCACCCCAGGGGTTAACCACATCGGCCAGCGGGACGAGGGTGGTACTGTTGAAACCTGCCTTTTTCAAGGCTACCAGGTCGGCGGTGATCGCCGCTTTGTTTATATTGGTTCCCATCCACATCCATAGCACGCCGGGCCTGGCGCTTTCCGGGGGATGCACAAACAAGGCTTCGGGGTCGCCATATTGGTTTTTCAACAGCGCCTCATCCACCGGTTGCGCGAAACCGCCCAGCGTTAGGAGGGAGAGAATTAAGAAGAGCAGGGATTTGCTATTCATATAAAAATTGACGTTATTCGTAAGTGCACACCCCTCACCCCCTCTCCGTAGGCGCCTTCCCAAATTTCTTCTTGAACGCATGCGAGAAATGCGAAAGGCTTTCAAACCCCAAATCAAGATAAATACCGGACGGCCGCTTATTCTTACGCTCTATAAGATGCCGCGCCTCCGTGAGCCGCTTTTCCAGCAGCCACTGCCTCGGCGACATCCCGAACGTCTTTTGGAAATCCCGCTTGAACCCCGCAAGACTTCTCCCCGT
>DASYZH010000272.1:0-8651 GCA_035946435.1 Puia sp.
GGTGTTCCGGCCTGGCCCGGATATTGCCCGTCGTTGAGATTGAGCGCAGCAATACCGGGAGGTGCATTGCCGGCGAGTGCCGTCGCAATGGTCCGCCCATGCATGTCGACATAGCTCACGCTCATCTGCCCGTTGGCATCCTGCACCATATTCTTGAAATAATGCGAGAGATCACCGGCTTCGGTACCAAAAAGGCCATCGAGCTCTTCCTGCGCCGCCGATCCGTAATAATATTTCGTCTCATGCCCGCCACCCATCGACAAAGCGGGCCCTACTCCGCTCTGGATCATCACCCGTCCCGTGGCATCGGGCGTATACCGCGTGGCGGTATAAGGATAGCCGGCCGCATCGGGGATGTTCTGGTTGGCATTCTGCGACAGCTCGGGATTATTCGGACTGTAATAGAGCGCGGCGCCACCATCGCTGGACAAGGCCGGGATCGAATAGCTCAACGAATTCACAGGCTGAAGATCGAAAACCGTGCCGGGGGAAACAGTGTCACTGTTCACCCCGTTAAACCGATTCAGATTTTGCGTATAGGCCACGATGGAATCGATACCCGGTGCGGGCAATACCTGGACCGCCGGACGCCCCTGGCCGTCGTAAAAAGTCTCCGCGGTCAGGGTGGTATTGGTCGTATTGTCCTTCGTAACCGTTTGCCGCTGCCTGAGCGACCCGTCATAATACTGCATCACGGCCTTGCGTTTGCCCTCTTCCGCATACGCCGTAGACACCTGCCAGTTGAGATTGTTATTGTGCCCGCCAAAAGGGAACGAATCGATTGCCGACCAGGGACTATAGGTCAGGGTGCCGTTGCTCAGGATATTCACCGCGCGGACCCGGGAAAAAAGCTGCCCGACGCCATCGTAGTACAACGGAATATTGTAACCTGTCGTACCCAGCGGAAGATCTACCCGGGTAGAGTTGTTCCGGAACAGAAGGTCATAGCTGCTGTAATAGGACCGCAGCTCGTTCTCTACCCAGGCCCATTCCAGCTGATAGCCGTTATTGCCGGTATTGGGTTGCGGACTCCAGGTCACCGGCAACTCGTCGGGCGTGGGGGTGCTGGCGGGAGCCGTATGCCCCAACGTAGGGGTGATATTGATCGAATCCGCCAGCGCCATCGTCCGCCAGACCTGCATCTCATCGGTGAGGACCAGCAGCGTGGCCGTATTCACGCCATGGCCAAATGTAGGCGCGACAATCGAATCGACGGCGACCTTTACATACTGGGCATTCTGAAAGGAGAGATAGTTCCGGGGATTGTAAGTGACCCCGCCCTGCTTGTTGTAGGTTACGGTGAGCTTCTGGTTGATGGACGTCGTCGAACTGGAAGAAGGACCATAAGCGATGGTTACCACTACATAGGCCGTGAAGTTACCGGAAAGAAAGGCCGAGCTTTCCTCGTTCAAATTGAGGGATATGATATTGCGGATAAAAGTCGACTTTTCACCGGGGATAGCGGTATACGTGAGGTCTTTCGACCCATTGACGGCAAGGCTGCCATCGTTGCCGGATAGCCGGTTGCCGTAGTCGGAATACACGGGGCCCATCTGCTGCGCATGCAGCGAAGCGCAAAGGCACAGGAGCAGACCTTGTGACAGGAGCACTGCCAGGAGGCTGGGGCGAAAGATGGATCGGAAGCGGTTCATTTTTTCAAGATAGTTTTGGCGAGGAATGGCTCCTGCTGTTTACTGTGCTTGTTGAATTAGGCGGAACGCCGCAAAGTCTTTTACCGGCCGGTAAACACCGGTAAGATCAAGGGCGATGCGGTCGCTGATCCGCACGGGTGGATCGGTTGCCTGTTGGTGGCCGATCTTCCGGAAACACACCACCCGGGTCTGCTCCCGGATCAAAAAGAAGCTGCTGTCTTTTACGGAGACGGTCTTGCCGATCCATTCCGGTCTGCCCGCGACGCTTTTATAGATGGAATCGCTCACCGGGATCAACCTGCGTTCGACCATGGTGACCGTATAGGGGCGTTGGGTAACGGATTCATAGCTGACCTCCATTTGCCCGGCAGGCACCGAGGTGTAAGGCAGGTCTGCCCGGCTTTCAAGCACGATGATCGAGGTGTCCCGTAATTTCTTTTCCTTCTTGACGAGGTATTTTGCCGCCAACTGCGGAACAGAGGAATCCCGCAGCTGGCGTCCCAGGAATTGCAGCCGGGCCGCCACACTCTGATGGTTGGGATAAAGCAGCATCCGTTTCGTCTTCGGATTGACGACAAGCAAAAAGCTGTCATTCGCCAGCTGTTCCATACCATCCATGGTGACGTAGGAACCTTTTTGGCAAAGAGCGAGACGGGCGGTCAGCCGTGCCGTATCCGCAGCCGAAAGTACAAGGTTGCTCGAGCTGCGGAGATCCATCTCCAGCTGAACCGGCAATTGCCTGTAGTCACTGCAGATATGCACGAATTTCCGGAAGGGCGCGAGCGTATCCCGTTGCGCCCAAAGCCGGGTGCTGCCCGTTAGCAACAAAAGGAGAAAAATCGTTTTCATATTATTGAATAGTAGTGATATTTTTCTGTTTGGCACTTCGGGTTTCCTTGATCGTTTGAATGCCGCGCGAGGTTTCCGCCTTGGTTCGCACCAACGTCCCTTCTTCGTCATACTCATAAAAAGTCGCATAGTTGTTGTCGTCGAGCTCGGCGGAAAGTCGCAGGCTCACAGGATCATAGATATAGCTTTTCATCTCGGCATTGAAAGGATGGATGCGGATGTCGTCGAAGTAGAGCGTGCTGCTTGTACTGTTCACAAAAGAGATCGTGACTGTTCCACTGGACGCCGGAGTGAAATAGCCTTCATAGCGTTGCCATCCGTCGATGATCGGGCCCGTGGGATATAGCAACACATTACTGTCTCCGTTATAGACGACAATGTGATTGTTAAAATAGCCGGTCGCGGTGTCGGCACCCGATGTTATGGTGACCGGCGTTTCCCGTACCCAGGTGCTGAGAACCATTTGAACGCCAGCCGGCATATTGAATGTCGGGTTTATCATAGAAGCGGAGCCTTTGATCGGTGTGGTCGAAATGCAGCCATTGACGGTGGTCGTATTTTGATAAAATGGAGCATTGCAAGTATGACAGGCATATGTATAGACATCGTTACTCTGATCGGTACTCGTGTAAGTGGTACGCAGAATATCGTTGCAGACGCCAATAATATGGTAAATGCCAGGGCAAAGGGCCACCGTTTGCGATACTTTAACCGACTGTGGATTCCCGGAACTTCCTGGAGACAAAGTGGCATAAACTGTCCCATCCAATCCTTCAATCGTAATGTTTTCAACATTGGCGAAGATAGTAGCATCGGCGAGGAAGGTATAATTTGAATTGACCGATGCATCGAACGTGTAATTCCCTTGATTCTGAATTTTTATGTACCCGTCCCAATTGAGGCCGAACGTGTGGTTGGCATTGCCCCAGATAGGTGCCTGGAGGTACAGGGTGTCAGTCACGATCAGCGGAGACGGTATAGAAGTATAATATAGGCTATTGGGATAAGTCGGTGAGTAGGTTACGTTGAGCCCCGGATTAGCCAGCAGGCGAGCAGTATCGCTGCCAAACAGCAAGCTGTAGCTGAGATTCTCCGAACCGACGATCGGTATCTCGACCGCCGCGGTGGAATTCTTTGTCACCCCCAGACAATACTTCCCCGTATGCGCCGAAAAATTGGTCGTATCCGTATTCACCAGATGCGTATTCGCCATATCGATGAAGCCGATCTGGTGGAAGGCACACGGATACGGGTTTGTATTATCGATGCTCTGTGCATAGGCAGAGTCCTCGAACCCTTCATAGGCCATCTCGTAATACGGCGAGTTGTTGGTGACGGCTATCGGCAGGGTCTTGTTATACCCATACTGCGCCGAGGTATAGATGCCGAGGGCATTTTTCGTCTCCAATTCCAGTCCCTGCGCATTGACCCGCGTCGTGCGGACGCTCTCGATCCACAAGGGGCTGGTGGTATTGGGCTGGAGCCCGCTGCTGCCAAAGTTCCAATAAGGCGAGAAATTGGCGATAAAGCCATTTTGCGGCAGATTGGTGGGTTGCGTCGGCACGGTGTCGGTCCGGGGACCATAACACACCATCCTGCGGAAGTTCCGGAAATTGCCTAACAGCCCTTTGACATAAGGATTGATGTTTTCCATCGTCCCGCTGCAGTCGGGGACCAGGTCGTAGGAACAGGTCGCCGAATTATAGACCTTATCATAGGTCCGGATCTCGTCCCGGTCGGTCTGCCAATGCTCGCTGAATTCAACCCCCGTGGCGCTTAGCACTTCACTGGACGAATCGACCAAAAGCGTTTGAACACCATTAATCGTTCTAATGGGACTGTTCATGCTGGTCACCGTAGCGCCTTTTTCATCCAGCATATTGCGCCGGCCGCTACGAATTACACGTACTTGCGTTACATTGGTGTTATTATAGGGATTACCTGCGCTGTCGATAAAAATGAAGTTGGGCGTAGTCACCGGGAAAGGCGCATTGTTCTTATTCAGGTCCAACACCCAGAGCCGCGACAGATATTCCGTAGAGCCGCCACATTCCGGCGGCGATGGATTGTTACTGTACACGAGCAACTCGTCGCCGCTCACAAGATGGCTAATATCGAATTGAGGACTCATCAAAACACCATTAGTAAAATTCAAGGCAGGTGTATCGCTATACCGCACCCCGATATTCCGATAAGCCGGCCCCATGCCGTCATAAGCCCACCACGCCGGATAGCTGGTGGAATAGATCGGCTGGTCGAATTCATTATTGGTCCGCGTAACGACCACCTCGCCGGTCTCGGCATCATACAAAAGGTTCTTGGTGGAGACCATGCTCCCTTTATCATAGACGACGACACTGTCGAGAACGGCATGATAACCGATCACCTTGGTGGTCGTAACCGCCCGGTAGTCGTTTTCGCTGCTGCCCGTCACCGGCCAAACAAATATCGGCCAGGCAATAGGCGGAAAATAGTCGGTCTGCGCCTGGATATCCTCGCTGCTGCTCTGGACGGTGAATTCCCGCGTATCCGTCATGAGCTCGATATCGACGCCCAGGTTGCCGGAACTGATCGTACCCCCCTGCGCGGCGGAGACACAAGGGAAAGTCTCACTCAATCCATTCACACCGGTATTACGGTAGAAGTTCTCCGTATAATTCACTTTGAGTGTAGTATCATTGTCGGCATAGGAGGTCTGGGAACGCAGCTTGCCATGCATGTCGTTGACAGCGACAAGGAAACCCTGCGAAAGCGCCCTGCTGTCGAACGCATAGTTGTGAAAGAAATTGGTCGTGGAAGCATCATGGGCTTCGAGATCGGTGGAAGGGTCGAACCACGTATTACTATAATAGACGGGGAAGTCCTTCGCGGTATAGAACTGGGTAACCTGCCGGCCGATGCCGGAGCGGGACTTTTGCTGCGCACCGGGCGGAATACTTGAAATGGAGCGGACGGTGACCTGGCTATAGCCCACCGTGGGCGCCGGGAAGAATGGTTCGAGGATCGGCATCTCGATGGCGCCATAAGAGGTGGGACCCAGCGGTAGCTTGTCCTGGACCTGCACGATGGTCTGAAAAGGATTTTCATCTCCGCCGATTCCCGGCTCATAGGCGGCAACACCGCTGCTGATCGTCCGGGTCGCGCCATTGAATGTTTCGGTGGTGGTGTAGTCGTAGGCCTGTGTATACACGGAATTGTACTGACTTGTCATCTTTTGCCAGTTGTCTTTCAGCTTCACGAATTTTACCCGCTGGCCACCGCCGTATTTGATCCCATCCGGATCGTTGAGCCGCGCAAAACATTGCCCGGCCACGGTCGACTGCGCCTTGCCCTGCCCCCGCAGATAGGACACCGGATCGCTGAACGCATGTTCCAGGTTATCCCACAGGCCGATAAGTGCATCGCCGACCTTTTCCAGCCCACCCCCCTGCGAGTTGTCATAGCCAGGGAAGGCTTCCGCGGGCAGCTGTTCCTTCAGATATTCTACAGCAGTAAGCGACAGCGGGCTCACATTATTGACGTTGATCAGGTGTATCCAGATCGTAGCAGAGTCGTACACGCCATAGCTGTCGAATTTGGCATACGAGGTGATCCGCTCGGTGCCGGCAGGCATATTGACATCCAGCTTGACCGCAAGCATGCTGTCGCCAAGCAGGTATTGCTGCAAAACATCGCCGGCGGTTTTGCCGGCCCAGGGCACCTTCACAAAGAGGTAATTGTTTTCCACGATGCCGCTCCAGGAGACGTCATAGAGGTGGTTCGAATAGGCTACCGGTGTACTGCCGAAGCCGGCGACCGTAAACATATCCATGGCATGCAGGTTCTGGACATAGGCATAGTCGTCGCTTTCATAGCCGATCTCGAGCTGACCGCCGGAGGGTAAAAGGATACGCTTGAGCGACCACGCCGCGGCATTGGTATCCAGCGCTGCCTTGGGCGATTGCGTCTGTCCGGCCTGGTTCTGCGGGGTATACGGGAAATCGCTGTTCTTCACACCACCCGGGTTCATGCTTTGGGGCTTGTACGTTCCCCAGCGATCGCTCGAGTTGAAGGCATACCCGGGGTTGCCAAAGGTATCTACTACCGGTTGGAGGGTCACCGGATTGATAAAGGTCGCCGTATCGACATACGAAAAGGCATATTTATCCTTGTTAAGCCGGGTTTGTCCGTTGAAAGTGAACCACACACTGTCGAGCGTAAGCTTGCCGCGGCCGTTGGTATTGTCACGCGTGCCCGGGCAAAGCGTATAGCTATAGGCGAAATGGACCGTCTTGATGGGATGCGCGCCGGCCAGGCCGTTCTGCCGCAGATCGGATTTGCTGTAGAGATCGATCTGCTTCAGCGCCCTGCTCGAGGTGTCGTTGGGATCGACTCCGCCGTCGACGCCCGCCACACCCTTGCCGTCGCATCTGTTCTCCAACGTAAACACGGCGATCATCGTCTTGGTTTCGATCGAATGGAGATACCAGGACTCGCGCTTGCCATACGAGAACAACCCCTTGTCGTCCTTGACCTGCGAGCGGGTGCCGGGGTTGAAGTTGGCGATGCCTGCACCCACGGGCGTCCGCCACTGATGATAGACCGGATTACCGCTTTGATCCACGATCTCCGCGTAATTGAATTTTACGGCCTGGCCGAGATCGTCGTCCGTGATGCCGTCGCCGGTAACGTCTACATAGTCAGGGGAAAGTAGCCCGGTGAGCAGGAAGGAATGCGCATAGGCGGGCGTCTGCGTGATCTGGACATAACCATCGCGGTTGCCCGAGCCGGCACTGGCGGGATCCCGTTCCGTGGCATCGTACCCAACGGTGTCACTTATGTCCGGCGTGCCGGGCATGGATTGACTTACCGTAAAAGTATAGTCCTGCTGAACTACATTATATACCGGCAAGCCGTAGATATACCGCTTGCCATTGGACTCGGTGACATCGATCTGCGAGATATGGTGTCCCTTGCGGTATCCGCTATCGCGAGCCATAGCGGTATAAAGCAAGGTGTCGGCCGAAGGATCGAGGAGTGTCCGGCTATTGTAGCTGCGGATCTTTTTGTCGAGCCCCACCAGCGCCGCATCGTCCGCGTCGAGGAAGTCGATCACCTGGCCCCGTTTTTGCCGCGTATAAGCACCCGGACCGGTGGGATTTGCCGTTCCGGTAAAGTTGCCCGTCTTGGAAAACCGGTCCAGCAAGGTAGTAATATTGGGATTGTGCGGATCGCCGGACAATTCAAATCGGACGAGATCGGTTCCCCCGATGCGGGCATAAGCATTGTTGTCCAACACGCCCGGCTCACCCGGATTGCGAAAACACACATTCTCCCAGCTGCCATTGGAAGTAGGCCCGGTAAAAGGGATGGCGGAATGTAGCGCATTGCCCGCTGTCCATTCGGTTACGGTCGTAGGCGTCTTGATGAGTTGGAGATTGGCGCCGTAATGCCCCGGCGGGCCGATATCTAAGCCGAAGCCGGAAGAATTGTCCTGCGAACCGGTATAGTTGTCCCGCACATAGCCGAGATCACCGCGATAAGGCCGGATGCTGCCGCCGGTGCCTTCTCCCTGGATGGTATAGACATCATAAGTATATTGCGGCGCCGAGATGATCGGCGTATTGGGCGTTACCTCACGGTCGTTGAAGCGGGTGAAATCGGTGACGGCATTGGGATTGGCCATGGCATTCTCATAATAGAGATAGCCCACCATAGGTTTGTACTGGATATATTTGCTGGGATCGATCGTGGATAGTTGCTCGTAGACCTCCATTTCCGCCGATGCAAAAGCACCGTAGATGCCGCCCCCAAGCTGGAATTTGCCGGAATAGTTCGAATAGACCATCGGCACCCGAATAGTAGGCAGGTAGCTTGGCCGGGCAAAATTGATGGCGTTGGAATGCAGATCCTCGCTATAGTACAGGCTATGATTTTTGGCATCATGCGCGTTGAAGCTGGCTTGCTCCGAGATTTGCAGGGATTTGATACCCTGGCGGGAATTATAGGAGGTGGAGAGGGTGGAACCAACGTCGAACTGTCGGTCATCCGTGAAAAATTTGGACGTGAGTGAAGCGCTCGGCGAAAGCGTCAGTCCATTGCGCGAGCTGAGATCCCCCCCGAGGGAGGCGCCAAGGCTGAGGCCTGCTTTTTCCGACAACACCTTATCAG
>DASYZH010000273.1:0-34536 GCA_035946435.1 Puia sp.
TATGTCTGCAACTCCGGTCACATGAGCGATGGCAACCGGCGGAATAAACTCTATATCAATAACCACGACGGTACCTTCACGGAATCCGCGGCGAAATATGGCCTCGACATCTCCGCCTACACCACCCAGGTCACCTTCTTCGACTACGACGGCGACGGCGACCTCGACTGTTTCATGATCGACAACAGCCCTATCCCGGTCAACACACTCAACTATGACAACCGCCGCGACCTGCCCGACTCCGCCTGGCCAGTCAAACCCATGCTAAAAGGCGGCGGCGACCACCTCTATCGCAACGACAACGGCCATTTCACCGAAGTCACCCGCCAGGCCGGCATCCACGGCACCCTCATCAGCTTCGGCCTCGGCGCCCTCGTCACCGATATCAACGGCGACGGCTGGCCCGATATCTATGTCTCGAACGACACCTACGAACGGGATTACCTCTATATCAACCAAGGCAACGGCACCTTCAAGGACGAGCTGGAGAACTACATGGGCCATATCAGCATGTCCTCCATGGGCGCAGATATGGCCGACATCAACAACGACGGCTACCCCGACATCTTTACCACGGACATGCTCCCCTACGACGACTACCGGCTGAAGACCACCGGCTCCTTCGATGATCCCAAGATCTTTAACGCCAAACTAAAGGCAGGTTTTTACTATCAATACGTCAAAAATTGCCTGCAGCTCAACAACCGCAACGGAAAATTCATCGAGATCGGCGACTATGCCGGCGTCTCGGGGTCGGACTGGAGCTGGGGCGCCCTCCTCTTCGACATGGACAACGACGGGTACAATGACATCTATATCTGCAACGGCGTGAACCGCGATGTCACCGACCTCGACTTCCTCACCTTTTTCTCGGACGACGTCTATCACAAAATGGCCCTCAGCGGCGAGAAAGAGAATATCGACGTCCTCCTGAAAAAGATCCCCCGGACCCCCCTCCCCGGCAAAGCCTTCCGCAACCTCGGCGATTTAAAATTTCAGGATATCGGCGCTGCCTGGGGCTTCGATCACCCAACCTTTTCCAACGGCGCCGCCTACGGCGACCTCGATGGCGACGGCGACCTCGACCTCGTGATCAACAACGAGAACGGCCCCGCCTTCGTCTATCGCAACAACGCCCGCCAGCTGAACCACAACCATTACCTCGGCGTCTTCCTGAAAAGCAACACCCCCAATACCTTCGCCATCGGCAGCAAGATCCGCGTCTACAAGGACTCCACCATCTTCTATCGCGAAGTCGTCCCCAGCCGCGGCTTCCAGTCTTCCGTCGACTATAAACAGCTCATCGGCCTCGGCCAGCTCCCCGCCGTCGATTCACTCGTCATCACCTGGCCCGATGGCCGGTCCACGTCCTATCCTCATCCGCGGCTCGATAGCGTCTATGTCTTCACGCAGCCTGCAGGCAACAACAACCGTATACCCCTGGCCCGGCTAACCGCGAGCACCCCGTCAACCGCGAGCACCCCGTCAAACGCGGGCGCCCCGTCAAACGCAAGCACCCCGTCAACCGCGAGCACCCCCGATCCCCTCCTCATCCCCGTAAAAACAACCTTCGAAAAACACCAGGAAAACGACAACCCCGACTTTCAATTCGAGCGTAATATCCCTAAACTACTTTCCCGCGAAGGCCCAAAAGCCGCCACCGCCGACGTCGACCACAACGGCCTCCCCGATGTATTCATAGGCGGCACGGTGGGTCATCCCGGACAACTCTATCTCCAAACCGCCCCGGGACAATTTGTCAAAAGCCACCAACCTGCCTTCGACCTGTTCCCCGATTTCGAAGACGAGGCCGTGCTCTTCTTCGACGCCAATAACGATGGGTTCCCCGACCTGTTCATCGGCCCGGGCGGCAATAACAACCCGCCCCAAAGCCGGCAGATGCAGGAACGGCTCTTCCTCAACGACGGCCATGGCCATTTCACGCTTGCCGCCGATGCGTTCGCGGCTCACCAGGACGGCGTAAATACCGCCGTCGCCGTAGCCGGCGATTTCAATAATGATGGCTTTATGGACCTCTTCGTCGGCGGCCGCAGCGTCCCCCGCGACTATGGCACCAACCCCTCCAGCTTTATCTATCTTAACGATGGCCACGGCCATTTCACCGATATCGCCCCAACAAAGAATCCCGATATCCAGCACATCGGCATGGTCACCTCCGCCGCCTGGGCCGACCTCGACAATAACCACCAGCCCGAACTCATCATCACGGGCGAATGGATGACGCCCCGCTTTTTCCACTTCACCGGCGACCATTTCACCGAGATCCCCACCAATCTGGATAAACTCTCCGGCTGGTGGCAATCCGTCACCGTAGCCGACCTCGATGGCGACGGCCGGCCGGATCTTGTCCTGGGTAATATCGGGGAGAACTTTTATTTACATCCCGATTCCACCCACCCCGTGAAATGCTGGATCAACGACTTCGATCAAAACGGCATCGCCGATAAGATCCTCACCCGGACCATCGACGGCAGGGATATGCCCCTCTTCCTCAAAAACGATCTCGAAGAACAGCTCCCCAGCCTCAAAAAACAAAACCTCAAACACGCCGAATACGCCAAACGCTCCATCCAGGAGCTGCTCCCGCAGGCACAGCTCGACGGCTCGCTGGTGAAGACCTTCAACTACTGCACCTCCATCATCGCCTTTAACGAAGGCCACGGCCGCTTCCGCATCCAGCGCCTCCCGACCATGGTCCAGCTCTCCTCCGTAAACGCCGCGGTCTGCACGGATGTCAACCACGACGGCCATCCCGACCTCGTCCTCGCCGGGAACGAATTCGGCTTCCTGCCCCAGTTCGGCCGGCTCGACGGCAATTTCGGCGAAGTACTCCTCGGCAACGGCCATGGCGGCTTCCAATACATCGAGAACCGGCGATCCGGCCTCGACCTCACCGGACAAGTGAGAGACATTGCACCGCTCAATGCCGCCGGAAAACTATATTTGCTTTTTCTACAAAACGACGAATACCCTGTGCTGTATGCGCGCAAAGCTGATCAATAAAATAATCACCGCAGCCCCTTTACTCGTACTCCTGCTGGCAGGTTGCGGCCGAAACTCACCGACCGTAAAGGACCCCATCTTCGAAGTGATGGACGCATCCGGCACCGGCCTCGGCTTCACGAACGCCTTGCATCCTACCCCGGCATTCAACGTGTTCAACTACATGTATTTCTATAACGGTGGCGGCGTCGGCGCCGGCGATTTCAATAACGATGGGCGCATCGACCTCTTCTTCACCGCCAACCAGCAGCAGAACAAACTCTTCCTCAACACCGGCGGCCTCCACTTCCGCGACGTTACCGCCCAGGCAGGCATCCCCATCGACTCGACCTGGTCCACCGGCGTCTCTGTAGTGGATATCAACAACGATGGCCTCCTCGACATCTATGTCTGCCACGTCAGCCACCTCGATGGCCTGCCCGCCTCCCACAACCAGCTCCTCATCTGCACGGGCATCGACAGCAACGGCATTCCTCATTACGTGGACAAAGCCAAAGAATATGGCCTCGACTTCTCCGGCCTCAGCACCCAAGCCGTATTCTTCGACTACGATGGCGACGGAGACCTCGACATGTACCTCCTCAACCACTCGATCCACCAAAACGGCACCTTCGGCCCGCGGCTGCCAAAACTGGCAACTACAAGCCCTATCTCGGGCGACCGGCTTTACCGCAACGACGGCAACGGGCATTTTACCGATGTCACCAAAGCATCGGGCATCAACAGCTCCGTGATCGGCTACGGCCTCGGCGTCATGGCTTCCGATATCAACTACGACGGAAAACCGGACCTCTATGTCGGCAACGACTTCCACGAAAACGATTATCTCTATATCAACCAGG
This sequence comes from Puia sp., assembly GCA_035946435.1. Lineage (GTDB taxonomy): Bacteria > Bacteroidota > Bacteroidia > Chitinophagales > Chitinophagaceae > Puia. The sequence continues at coordinate 3,867 of DASYZH010000273.1, forward strand.
GTAACGGCACCTTCGTCGACGAAATGGAAAAGGAAATGATGCACACGAGCCAATACACCATGGGGGTCGACATCGCCGACGTCAACAACGACGGCTATCCCGAGATCGTCTCGATGGACATGCTGCCCGAAGACCCCTACATCCTCCGGCGTTCGGAAGGTGAGGACGATTGGGATATCTATGATCTCAAGATCAAGTACGGTTACAGCCATCAGTATACGCGAAACAACCTCCAGTTCAACCAACGCAACGGCCATTTCAGCGAGATCGGCCTGTATTCGGGCATCGCAGCAACAGACTGGTCCTGGTCACCCCTTTGGATCGACTATGATAACGATGGGGTCAAAGACCTCTTTATCTCCAACGGCATCCCGCGCCGGCTCAACGATATCGATTACATCAACTTCGTATCCAACCAGGAGATGCAGGAGAAAATGCAGTCCCTGGATGGTAAGGATATGGCGGCCGTCGACAAATTCCCGCAGATCAAGCTCCCCAGCAAATTCTATCACAACGACGGACAGATGCGCTTCTCGGACCAGGGCGCACACATCGACGGCGCCCGCAACCTGTATTCCAACGGCGCGTTGTATGCCGATCTCGACGGCGACGGCGACCTGGACATCGTCGTCAACAATATCGATGACCCCTGCCTGATCTACCGGAATACCGCCAATGACAGGCACAACCAGAAATACCTCGATATTTCCTTCCACGGTCCCGCGCTCAACCGGAACGCCCTCGGCGCCAAGGTTATCCTCTTCGCGAACGGAGGCATCCGCACCTACGAAAAATACCCCGTCCGCGGCTTCCTTTCCAGCAGCGAGGGCCCACTGCACATCGGGCTGGAAAAAACACATATCGATTCCATGTTCCTCGTTTGGCCGGACAATACCTTCCAGCGCCTATCGCCCCACCCGGACAGCACCCGCATTATCGTCACCTGGCAAAAAGGCCTGCCGCCCTTCGACTATGGCCTGATCACCGGCCACTGGAAAAATCCTTCCTACCCCGCAAAAGACATCACAACCCAAACGGGTGTGCTCTATAAACACAAGGAGAACGAGTTCCCCGAATTCGCCCGCGAACCCCTGCTCCCGCATATGCTGTCCACGGAAGGACCGGCGCTTGCCGTCGGCGATCTCAACGGCGACGGCCTGCCTGACCTGTTCATCGGCGCCGCCAAACGAGAGAAGAATGCCATTTTCCTCCAGCAGCCCTCCGGCCGCTTCGTCCGGACACGGCAACCCGACCTCGAAAACGATTCGATCTATGAAGATGTCGACGCCTGCATCGTCGACGTCAACAAGGACGGCTACCCCGACCTGGTGGTCGCCAGCGGCGGCAACGAATTCTACGGCGCCGATAGCACGCTCACCCCCCGGGTCTATCTGGGCAACAGCAAAGGCCAGTTGAAAAAACAGCCGGCCGCCTTCCACGACCTCTACGTCAATGCCTCTTGCATCGTACCCATAGACCTCAATGGCGACGGCGCGCCGGACCTCTTCGTCGGCGGCCGCGATGTCCCCCGCCAGTACGGCGATGTCCCCAACTCCTACCTGCTCCTCAACGACGGCCACGGCCATTTCTCCGACGTCACCGATCGCTACGCACCGGGGCTGTCCCATATCGGGCTCGTCACCGGCGCCGTCTGGACGGATATCGACCAGGACGGCCATCCCGATCTCGTCGTGAGCCTGGAATGGGGCGGCATCATCGCCTTCCTGCATCACGGCGACGGGTACGTGCAGCATCCTCTTACCACCCAAAAAGGATGGTGGAACTTTATCCTGCCCGTCGATCTCGATGGCGACGGCAAGATCGACCTCATCGCCGGAAACCTCGGCCGCAACAGCCGCCTGCACGCCACGGAAAAAGAGCCCATGCGCATGTACTATTCGGACTTCGACGGCAATGGCACAAAAGAACAGCTCCTGACCTGGTACCTCCGCGGCCGCGAGCTGCCCGTCGCCAATAAAGAAGAGCTGGAACACCAGATGCCCGGCCTGAGAAAACGCCTCCCCAATGCCGAAGACTTTGCCAAAGCAGGCCTCAAGGATATCATCCCCAAAGAAGCCCTGCAGAAAGCAGATACCCTCACCGCCGACTATTTTGACAACGCCGTGCTGATCAACCAGGGCAATGGCAACTTCAAGACGATATCGCTCCCCTGGAAAGCACAGCTGGCTCCCTACCGGGATGCCGCCATTGTCGATGCAAACGGGGACAGCCTGCCGGATATCCTGCTGGTCGGGAATTATTACGAGAACAACATTCAGATGGGGCGTTACGACGCGGACTATGGTACCCTGCTGATCAACCGGGGCCGGGATTCATTTACCGTGTGCACCCTCAATGGGCTGGCGATCCCGGGGCAGTCCCGTCACATCCGGCCGATCGACATCGGCGGCCTGCCCGCCTTCGTCATAGCCAGGAACAACGATAGCGCACGCGTGATCCGCTTTGAGCCGCCGGCAGGCACGCGTCCGGACAAGCCGCCCGCAGCCGCCAAACCCCGCAGCCGTCAAACCCCGCAGCCGCTAAAAGAACGGGTAATCGATCCGGGTCACCCACTTCAACGTGTCCGGCTCCACCCGCCGGTCCGTGATTAGCGATAAAAAAGGGATCGCCATCCTGGTCTTTTGATGGTCGGAAATATAATTTTCCATCTGCTGCAGCCCGTGTCTCACCGACCATTCCCCCCCATGAACATCTGCCTGCAGGAAAAGCGCCATCTTAGGCATATAACGGTAGAGGAAACCGCTCTCCGCTCCCCCCCGCCGGTCCACGGGAATGGCTACCCGCAACAGATACCGGCCGCTGTCATGCGTCACATTCATGATGGGATGGCCAACCACCTTACCGCCATACCCCTTGACAAATCCTTCGAGCTGCTGCACTACCGAATAGATGTCGGCGGTAGCCGGATAAGCTGCCTCCTTCCTGCCGGTCTCCACGACAAGCGTATCGGACACCCGGCTGGGCGTGATCGGGAAACCATATAAAAGACTATCGGTCTCCAGGTAATGCCGCAGTCCGTCGAGGATGACACCCATCGCCGCATGGACCCGTTTCGCGGCCCAATAATCCTTTAGCCGGGCTATGGGATTCCGGCTCGTATGCCGTTCGAACGACCACTGCAGGAAACAGGAATCTACGCCCCGGTGCGGTATGGCAACCAGCATGCTCGGCGATCGCAAACCATCCCCATCGATCATCACCGCCGAAGAACGACGCAGCCGTTGCAGCACGGCATACCGGTCGTTCTCATACGCATACACGGGATGCCCATCCCGATCATGCTCGGCCGCACCGACGCCCGCACTACCTTCCGCCGCACCGACGCCCGTACTACCTTCCGTAGCACCGGCAACCGCACTACGTTCCGTCCCGCCGCCGGGCCACCAGGCATTCCAGCGACCGGAATCCGCCAACACCCTGGCGGCAGCATCGACATTACATTTAACAGCAACGACCTTACTTACCTCGATCCGGGCAGGGATAAAAAGATACACGGCGGCAACCGATAGTACGAGGACGACACAGAGGGACAGCAACCAGCGATTCATAATGTTCCGAATAAAAATTTGGGCATTAAAATAGGGCATTATTGCGTAATTTAGACTTTTACGCTTGCAAAAAATTGTCTATGCCCGCGCCTTCGTCTTGCCGCCCGTTCTCCCTGGCCATTTTCTTCCTACTCCTCGCGAATAACGGATTCGCTCAAACTCCGAGCTTTCCCGACACCCCCAATACCGGAACCACCGACGCCGACACCTGGACCATCCATGCCGATACCATCGACCCCGCCAACTACTACGGCGTCACCGTGGCTAACGGGATGATCGGTCTCGTATCCTCCACCGAACCCTTTAAAGCCAAAGACGTGGTGCTTAACGGAGCCTTCGACCTTTATGGGCGTGGGCGGGTGAGCAATATCCTCAAGACCTTCAATTTCGTCAACCTCAATCTCGATATCGACGACCGCCGGATCGAAAGCTTTAAACAGGTCACCCATCTCCGGCAGACACTCGACATGCGCCACGCCTGCCTGACCACCACCTTCGACTACCAGGACAAGGCCTCCGTGAGCTATACCTGGTATTCCCTGCGCCAGCTGCCCTTCACCTGCCTCGTCGACGTCACCATCACCGCACACAAAGACATCGACATCACCCCCGCCACCGTGATGGAAGCACCGGACATGCTCAGGGACGTAGAAAACTATAACAACGAGATCGACCGCCCCCATGTCCGCATCTCGCTGCTGACGTCCACCGCCAAAAGCCCCACGGGCAAGCTGCTCATGGCCGCTTCCAACAGTTTTATCTTCGATGAACCCCACCCGCATGAGCCGATCACGATCCATGAGATGTGGGATAACAACATGCACCTGCTGAAATTCAAGAAGCATCTTACAGCTGGCACTATCTACCATTTTGCTGTCGTAGGGAGCTCCCTTACCTCCGCCCATAACGACGACCCCCTGAACGAGGCCGAACGCCTCACCCTCTTCGCCACCCTCCAGGGCACCAAAGACCTGATCAAAGCCCACGAACAAGCCTGGGCGGAGCTGTGGAAAAGCGATATCCTCATCGAAGGCGACGCACAGACCCAGCGCGAGATCCGCGAGATGTTATATCACCTCTACTCCTTCGCCCGCGAAGGCACGGACTATAGCCTCTCCCCTATGGGCCTAAGCGGTCTCGGCTATAATGGCCACACGTTTTGGGACACGGAGATCTGGATGTATCCAGCCCTCCTCCTTCTCCAGCCCAAGATAGCAGCCTCCCTCATGGAGTACCGCTTCAGACGCCTTGGAGCAGCGATGAAGAATGCTGCCGACCATGGCTATAAAGGCGCCATGTTCCCCTGGGAAAGTGCCGCCAGCGGCAACGAAGAAACACCCGTTTGGGCCCTCAGCGGTCCCTTCGAGCACCATATCACCGCCGACGTCGGCATTGCCGCATGGAACTACTACTGCGTAACCCGCGACAAAACCTGGCTCAGGGAAAAAGGCTACCCGATCCTCGAAGCCACCGCCGACTTCTGGACCAGCCGCGTCGAACGCAACGGCCCCGGTCACTACGACATCCGCAACGTGGTCGCCGCCGACGAATGGGCGGAAAACGTAGACAATAACGCCTATACCAACGCCGCAGCCCGCGCCAACCTAGGGGACGCCACCGAAGCCGCCAAAGTCCTGGGGCTTACCCCCGACCCGGATTGGACAGAAGTCCGCAATAACATACCCATCCTCCATTTCCCCGACGGCACCACAAAGGAACACGCCGCCTATCACGGCGAACCCATCAAGCAGGCCGACGTCAACCTCCTCGCCTACCCGCTGCACGAAGTCACCAGCCCCGCCGCCATCCGCCGGGACCTCGAATATTACGAGCCGCGCGTCGGCGAGGGGCCGGCCATGACCCAGGCCATCTTCGCCATCCTCTACGAACGGCTCGGCCAGCCCGATAAAGCCCTCTCGGTGCTCGAACAAGGCTATAGACCCAACCTCCGCCCCCCCTTTGGCGTCATCGCTGAAACAGCCACCGGCACCAACCCCTATTTCGCCACCGGCGCCGGCGGAGTACTCCAGGCCCTCCTCGATGGCTTCGGCGGTCTCGAGATCACCACCAGCGGGATCACCCAGCTGCCTACCCGCCTCCCGGCCGGCTGGCACTCCCTCCAAATCACCGGGGTAGGCCCGGATCGGCAGGACTTTTTGGTTAAATAATTGTTTTTTAATCCCGTTTTAATCTGCTGACACCCCCAAAATGCCCCAAAAAGATGGAATTAATGATTTTTTAATGTCACCTTCTAAAAGTTTTCCATTACCGATTATCCACTTATTTTTAGGCTTTTTTAACTCCGTTTTAACCTCATAGGGGCAAAAACGCCATTTTTGCCATTTTTTTAATCTCATTTTAATCCCAAAATGGGACACTTTCCTACAATGAAACACCATTTTTGCCGTTTAAAAAAAGAGTGGTAGGTGCTTCCCCTTAGACTATAATAAGCCAATACTTGTTGCGTTAATGATATAACTCTAAGGATCACTTCTAACTACGACCTATATACGCAGCACTATGAAGCAAGCATACCTCTTTTGCAAGAAGATTGGAAAGAATTTGCATTTGTTGATGTTCGTGAATGGCTTTATCCTGGCTTCTATTTTTTATTTCGCAATGGAATCCCGGTATGAGAACGGGCTCTTTGCGGTAATCCATTCCGAGATCGAGACCCATATCGACTCCGATGATACCCACGATTCGGTAGTGGTAAAAGCTATGCATGCCTGCCATGACCTCCTGGTTAACAGGGCCACGACCTTCCAGGGCGTTCCCATCGACCTTGGTCTCGCCGCCTCCCTCTTTCACTCTACACAGGTTGACCTGATGACCACCAGGGGAGCCTGTGGATCCTATTCCGAAGTACTGGCCCGGATCATCGGCACGTTCCACTATCCCGTGCGCATCGCCCAAATGAAAGCCGGTGGCACATGGGCCGCCCACAATGTGGTGGAAGCCTATACAGGTACACACTGGGTCCTCCTCGATCCCACCTATGACCTCGCATTCGTCAAACCGAATAAGCAGTTCGCCAGCTTCAACGACGTTCATAACGATTGGGCCTACTACTCGAAGCAGGTTCCTGCGGACTACAATCCCAGATACAGATACGAAGATGTGCGATACACTAATTGGTCGAAGTTCCCGATTATCGCCCCGGTGGTCAAAAAACTGCTGACCGCCGTGTCGCCCGACGAATATGCGGACGGCATCTCCCTCCGCGTAGTATTCATCGACACCTACAAGGTGTATTATGAGCTTTTCCTGTTGCTGGAATCGCTGCTGCTCATCGCCACGATCCGCATCTATATCCGGTCGCGGTTCTTTCCGAGCCCGAATACCCCGATCACGGTAAAAAACCTGACCAAATACGTTAAACTGTCCACAGAACCTTCCTCATAGCAGAAGAGACCTTATATCCCTATTTTTTTGCATAGTTTTGCGGCAGAATAAAATATAATAAATGCTTAAAGTAGGGGTTTTTGGCGTCGGTCACCTCGGGAAATTTCATCTGAACAATTGGAAAGAGATCAAGCAGGCAGAGCTCGTCGGATTCTATGACCCGGACGACAACAATGCCGCGGAAGTATCCCAAAAATATCAACTACCCCGCTTCACCGACCCTGATGCGCTCATGGATGCCTGCGATGTCATCGACATCGTCGCCCCCACCCCCCTCCACTTCAATCTCTGCCAAAAAGCGATCCGCAAAGGCAAACACGTTTTCGTGGAAAAGCCCCTCGCCAACACCATGGAAGAAGCCCGCGAGATCGTAAAGCTCGTCCGGGAATCGAACGTAAAGCTCCAGGTGGGACACGTCGAACGCTTTAACCCCGCCTACCTGGCCATTCATTCCGTACCGCTCAACCCCCTCTTTATCGAAGTACATCGCCTGGCGCAATTCAACCCCCGCGGGACCGAGGTCAGCGTCATCCTCGACCTCATGATCCACGATATCGACATCATCCTTAGCCTGGTCAAAAGCGAGGTGGGCAATATCTCCGCCAGCGGCGTCGCCGTGATGACCGACACCCCGGATATCGCCAGCGTCCGCATCGAATTCCACAACGGCTGCGTAGCCAATCTTACCTCCAGCCGCATCTCCATGAAGAAAATGCGGAAAATGCGGTTATTCCAGAAAGATGCCTATATTGGCATCGATTTCCTCAACAAAAAAACGGAGATCATCAAGCTTAAAACGCCACAGGACTACGATGTCTTCGCATTCGACATCGAAACCCCAAATGGCAAAAAGACTATCGCACTTTCCAATCCCACCGTCCCCGAAGTCAATGCCATCAGAATGGAACTGGAACGATTCTGCGATGCTATCCTGACTAACACACCTACCCTGGTATCCGAAGTAGATGGGTTCAGGGCCATGGATATCGCTCATCAGATCCTGCAAAAAATAAAACACAATACGATCAACAGCTGATCTGCATGGCAGCTAGCCAAAGAACACATACCATCTCCGTCTTTTGGTATATCCTCAGCGACTATATCACCGCCGTTCTCAGCGCGATCATCTTCCACTTCAGCCGCCGCTACCTGCTCTCCGAACCCATATTCATCAAAGGGCACCTGCTGCTTACCCAACGTTTCTGGCTGGGCACGAGCACGATCCCCGTGGGCTGGCTCATCCTTTATACCCTGGCAGGCTCCTATGGCTCGCTCTACCAGAAATCCCGGCTAAGCGAGATCTCCAACACCTTCGTCTATTCCCTCATCGGCTGCACCACCATTTTCTTTGCCATCGTCATCAACGACCCCGTTAAAGACTACCATTATTTCTACCAGACCTACTTCATCTTCCTCTTCGCCCACTTTATCCTGACCTTCTCCGGCAGGCTCATCATCCTGGGCATCATCCGGGTCCAGGTGACACAGGGGAAGGTCATCTTCAATACCCTCCTGGTAGGCTGCGACGCCGTAGCGACCAGGATCTATCATGACTCAAAAGAAGGCCTCAGCTCCTCAGGCTACCGCTACACCGGCTACGTCAGCAACCTCAACCAGCAGAACAATGGGATCGCCCGCTACCTCCCCCAGCTCGGCGACTCGGCCGGGATTGAACACACCATCGATAAATATGATATCCGCCTCGTGGTCGTTGCCCTCGAACGCTCCGCCAGGACAGAAGTCGAGACCATCGTCGAAAAGCTCAGCAACAAGGACGTCCGCATCAAGATCATCCCCAATACTCTCGATATCCTCTCCGGCTCGGTCCGGACCAGCAACATACTCGGCGCCATCCTGAGCGATATCTACACCAGCCCCATGCCGGAGTGGCAACAGAACGTAAAACGCATCATAGACGTCGCGACCGCGATCGGTGGCCTGCTCTTCCTCTCCCCCCTGATGCTCTATGCCGCCATCCGCGTCCTCCTCTCCTCCCCCGGCCCTATCTTCTATTCCCAGGACCGCATCGGCTACAAAGGCAAAAAATTCCGCATCCATAAATTCCGGTCCATGATCCGGGACGCCGAAAAGAACGGCCCCGCCCTCGCTTCGGATCAGGATCCCCGGATCACCCCCTGGGGCAAAACCATGCGCAAATGGCGCATCGACGAGCTGCCGCAGCTCTGGAATATCCTTAAAGGGGAAATGAGCCTGGTAGGCCCCCGCCCGGAACGGGAATATTATATCACCCAGCTATACACCCATACCCCCTATTTCCGTTATCTCCTGAAAGTAAAGCCGGGGCTCACCTCCTGGGGTATGGTCCAGTTTGGCTATGCCGGGAACGTCGACGAAATGCTCGAACGCATGAAATATGACCTCATGTACCTCGAGAACATCTCTCTGATGCTCGACTGGAAGATCATGTTGTACACCCTTCTGATCATCTTCAGGGGAAAAGGCAAATAGATGCACAAAAAGCTAACAGTACTACTGCTCATCGTATGTTCCTTCCGGCTCCCGGGTCTCGCCCAGGATCACTACTTCCAGCAGGAAGTGCATTATGTCCTCGACGTTACCCTCAACGACTCCGCCCATACGCTCGATGCCTTTGCCCGCATCCGCTATATCAACCATTCCCCCGACACGCTGCACTATATCTGGTTCCATTGCTGGCCCAACGCCTATAAGAACGACCGCACCGCTTTCAGCGAACAGCTCCTCGGCAACGGCCGCACCGACTTTTATTTCTCGGATAAACAAGCCCGCGGCTACATTAACCGCCTCGAATTCCGCGTCGACGGTCAGGAAGCCCGGGTGGAAGATCATCCGCAATATATCGATATCATCCGCGTCGTCCTGCCCGGGCCCCTTCCACCCGGCGGCGAGACGACCATCACCACGCCCTTTCATGTGCAGCTGCCGCATCTCTTCTCCCGATCTGGCTACACCAGATCATCCTACCAAATTACCCAATGGTATCCCAAACCCGCCGTCTACGACAACCACGGCTGGCACCCCATGCCCTATCTCGACCAGGGCGAATTCTACAGCGAATTCGGCAGCTTCGACGTCCACATCACCGTACCCGGAAGGTTTACCGTAGCCGCAACGGGCGGCCTTCGGGACTCCACCGCCTTAACGACCACGACCACGGCCGCAGCCCACACCTATCACTACTACCAGGACAACGTCCATGACTTCGCCTGGTTTGCCGACCGGCATTTTCACCTCGATCACGACACCCTCCGGCTGCCCTCCGGCCGGATCATCGACGTCTATTCGTATTATACCCCTACCGCCGGCCCCGGCTGGAAACAAAGCATCACCTATATCAAACGTGCCATCCTGTTCCGATCCACCCTCATAGGCGAATACCCCTACAATACCGTCACCGCCGTCCAGTCCCGCTCCGATACCCCGGACGCCATGGAATACCCCACCATCACGGTGATCGACAACCAGCCTACCGCCCGCGACCTCGACCTGACCATTGAACACGAAGTAGGCCACAATTGGTTCTACGGCATCCTCGGAACCGACGAACGCCGTTTCCCCTGGATGGACGAAGGCATCGACACCTATTACGACAACCGCTACGAAACCTTGTACTACGGCCGCGTGGAAAACCCCGGCCTCGCCGAAATAACCACCCGCGCAGTCATCAAAAAGGACCAGCCCATCGCCACCTCCTCGGAAGATTTCACGGAAGAGAATTATAACGATATCGCTTACACGAAAACAGGCGCCTGGCTGAAGATGCTGGAAGATACCCTCGGCACCCCGCTTTTCGACAGCTGTATGCGCAGCTATTTCCGCACCTGGCAATTCAAACACCCTTATCCGGACGATCTCAAAGCGGTCATCACCCGCACCAGCCAGCGCAACCTCGACGCCTTTTTTTCGCTACTCGACCGTAAAGGCCCCCTTCCACCCCTGCCCGCCCATCGCCGGCTAAAACCGGCATTCGTCTTTAACCTTCGGCATACGGACAGCATCCAATACCTCAGCTTCGCGCCGGCACTCGCGTTCAACGACTATGACCACATCATGGTCGGCGCCGTGATCCACAATTTCAATCTTCCCCCCAGCCCCATCCAGTTCTTTCTGGCTCCGCTCTATGGTACGCTAAGCCACCGGCTCAACGGCACCGGCGGCCTCTTCTGGACCACCTATCCCGATCATGGGCTGGAACAGATCCGGCTGGGCATCACCGGGACACGCTTTTCCACGACGAGCGCCGCCGATAGCAACGGCCATCAGCTCTTCGGCGGTTTCTATAAGCTGACGCCCTCGTTACGCATCGTCTTCCCCCAAAGCGATCCGCGCAGCACCCGGGAGATCGCACTCGAATGGAAAACGTATCTCATCGGCGAAAACATGCTCGACCATTATGTCCAAAAAAGCACCGACTCGCTCTACTACGTCACTGCCGGAAAATATAGCTTCCGCTATCTCAACGAGCTGAACTTCGACATCCGCGATACCCGCGTACTGTATCCATATAAAGCGCGTCTGCAGCTACAGCAGGCTTCCGGCTTCTACCGGATCAATTTCTCCGGCAACTATTTCTTCAACTACGTTGCAGGCGGCGGCCTCGACCTGCGGCTCTTCGGCGCAAAATTCGGGTACCTGGCCTCCGGCGAAACGGCCGGCGATATCACCCGCTTCGAGCCCAAGCTCACGGCCGTCCGGGGCGACGAAGACTATACTTATGAGAACTACTTCGTGGGGCGTTCGGAATTCATGGGCCTGGCCAGCCAGCAGATCGTGAACCGCGACGGCGATCTCCACCTGCGTACCGACCTCTTTCAAAGCCTGCAGGGCCGCTCGGACAACTGGGTCGCCTCCCTCAACCTTCGCACCACCCTGCCCCGCCAGATCGTCCCGCAATGGCTTCCCCTCAAACTTTTCTTCGACGTGGGGACCTATGCCCAGGCCTGGGGCGACAGCCCGCCCACCGATCATTTCCTTTACGTCGGCGGTTTCGAGCTGGACCTCCTTCATGACGTCCTCCACATCTACGCCCCCCTGGTCTACAGCAGCGATTTCTCCAGCCAGCTCAAGACCGTCCCGGACCAAAACAGCTTCGGGAAAAAGATATCGTTCAGCATCGACATCGGAAACACCGATTTCCGGAAATTCATCGGCCATTCCCCCGCCTACTGATGAACACCGGCTACCATATCCGCGATTCAGCCGGCACACGCCATCGCATCCGTTACGTGTCACATCAGCACATCGATGCCGCCCGCTGGGACACCTGCATCGACCAGGCCACCAACCCGCTCATCTATAGCTGCCATTTCTATCTCGACCACATGGCAGCAGGCCAGTGGGACGCCCTGATCCTCGGCGACTACGAAGCGGTGATGCCGCTCACCTGGCGGCGCAAATATGGCATCCGCTATCTCTATCAACCACCATTCACCCAACAAACGGGCATCTTCTCGCCCCAGCCCTTGCCCGCCGCGCTAATAGATGCCTTCTTTAAAACTGTACACGACCATTTCCGCTTCGCGGAGATCTTCCTAAATGGCAGCAACCTTCACCCCGGACTTCAGCCATGTGCCAACTATATACTGCCCCTCGACGCAACCTACGCCCGGATAGCCGCGAAGTACAAAAAAGACCTGCAACGCAATCTCAAACATGCCGCGCGCTTCCCCTTCTTGTATTCTACCGAACCCGATCTCGGGCTTACCCTCGAAAGCTACCGCCGGGAATACGGCGCGAGAACACCCCACATCGGACCCGGGGACTACGCCCGCTTTGCAACCCTTTGCCACTATTGCCACACCCGCGATCAGCTCGTCCTCCGGGCAGCTGCCACACCCGACGGCGAGATCATGGCAACAGCCCTGCTCCTCCGCGACCGGCACCGCCTTTATCTGCTGCAGTCCACGACACCCGCAGCCGGCCGCCCCAAAGAAGCGAACCACTTTCTCCTCGACCAGCTCATCAGGGAATGGGCAGAGAGCGGGCTGACACTGGACTTCGAAGGCTCCGAACTGCCCGGCGTCGCGCATTTCTATAAAAATTTCGGCAGTATCGACCAACCATATTATTTTTACCGCTACAACCGGTTACCCTGGTTCGTTAGCCTTTTTAAGCGTTGACCATCTTTATCCGCGAATTCCGGCATCAACCCACTCCCCATATGAGATCGACAAAAACAGGCTATTTCCTTCTCTTTATCGCCAGCATACTGCTCAGCCTGCTGTTTTGCCCCCCCGTCGATAGGATATGGGACGACCAGCTGGTCTACCGGTACGCAGGGATGCTCATCGCCAAAGGCCGCGTCCCCTACCTGGATCTGTTCGATCATAAACCGCCGTTGATCTATCTCCTGAACTGGCTTCTTATCTGCCTGGGCTCCTGGGGACCCTGGATCGTCGACGCCCTCTTCGTTGCCGGCGCTACACTCTTTTTCTATAAACGCTGCCGGGAAAAACAGCTGCTCTTCCCCGCCTTGCTGCCATTGTTCTTCAATCTCCTTCTCCGGAACTACTTCGTATGCGAAGGCATGGGACTCACCCGCGAGTACACCGCTATCTTCCTGCTCATCGCATTTTGCGTCCTGATAGGCCGGTCACGCTACACGTTTTTTTTCCTTGGCTTACTCGCCACCGCCACCCTCTTCATGCAACAAGAGCAATTGCTCACCTTTTTACCCCTTCTCGTCTATGCCATGTTCGTCAACGCGTCCACGGCACGCCGGTTCCTCACAAGAGTAATCCAGGCCGTTGCAGGCAGCCTCGTCATCGTAATTCCCATACTCCTATACTTTGGCACCCATCACGCACTTACCGCGTTCTGGAAGGACGCTTTCCTGTTCAATTTCGAATGGTATGCCGATAAGCGCCCCATCGCCGAACAATGCAGCGTCATCCATACAGCACTTACCATTTCACAGCTCGGCACCATCCTGCTGGTAGCTTCGACCCTTGCCGTAACCGCCCTCCTGCTGCGCACGAAACAAAGCGGATTGATCTTCGCAGCCCTCCTGGCTAATGGCCTTGCCTTCGCTCCGGAAATGATCTCCGGTCGTATGGCCGCCATTCCCAATTCTTTTTACTATTATCTCGCACCCCTTTCCGCTACGTTACCAATCCTCGTATTCACCGTCTGGACAGCAGCAGATCATCCCTTTCTCCACAGCAGGATCAGCCAGGCAGTATTCGGCTTCCTGCTCTGCGCGCCCGTACTCTACACAGCCATCGAGCATACCACCCACCTCCGCCTGGACAACTATGCCCAGATCAGGACAACGCCGGAATATCAGCTCCTGCGCCGCCAGGCACCATCGGACTATGAGATCTATGTTTTTGGCAGCAGCGTGTGGCCTCTCGTCTACAATGACTTTAAAATTTTGGCGCCCTCGCCCTGGATCTATCACCATTTCTGGAAATGGTACCCGCGTTGGGACTCGGACCACCACATCCTCCGGTCGATCGGGCAGGACCTCCTCTCACACCATACCCGTTACGTCGTCGATTGTTCCAATGGCCCAAAACCTTACTTTAGCGACACCGCCGCATCCGGCTGGTGGAAGACATTTTTACAACAACACTATCAGCCCCTCAAGCTGGGCGATTCTTCCAACATCACCCTCTGGCAGCTCAAACCCGACCATGGATATCAATAAAAATTTCGGCAGAACCGAGCAACCATATTATTTTTACCAGTGCGACCAATGACCAACATCGACCCGGATAACTTTCCCTATGTGATCGTAGGCAGCGGCCTTCTCGGTTCGGTCCTCGCGGAACGGATCGCAGATCAGCTCGATCGCCGCGTACTCGTCATAGAGAAACGCGAACATATCGGCGGCAACTGCTTTTCCGAAGAAGACCCCGAAACCGGCATCGAATACCATCGCTACGGTACCCATATCTTCCATACCGCCAATGAAAAAGTATGGAACTATATAAACCGCTTCATTTCCTTCAATACCTACCGTCACCAGGTCCTCACCTCCTATAAAGGCAGGATGTACCAGTTCCCGATCAACCTCGAAACCATTAATAGCTTCTATAACGTTAACCTGCGACCTTACGAAGTCGAAGCCTTTATGGCCAAGGTCCGCGGCCCCGTCCGCCAAACGCCCGCTAACTTTGAAGAACAGGCCATCGCCCTGCTGGGCCCCGACCTCTACGAAGCATTCTTCAAACACTATACCTTCAAACAATGGCAGCTCGATCCCCGCGAACTGCCGGCCTCCGTTTTCAACCGGCTTCCCTTCCGGAAGAACTACAACGAAAATTATTTTTTTGACCAATGGCAGGGTATCCCCCAGGAAGGCTATACCCAACTGTTCAACCGCCTCCTCGATCATAAGAATATCACCGTCCTGCTCAACACCGATTATTTCGACCTCCGTCACCTGCTCGATAAGAACTGCACCCTGATCTACAGCGGCCCCATCGATCGTTTTTTCGACTATTCGCTCGGGCGGCTCAGCTGGCGCACCCTCCGTTTCGAAAAACAAGTGCTGCCGGTGGAAGACTATCAGGGAAACGCCGTGATCAACTTCCCCGAACCCGGGATCCCTTATACCCGCATCCACGAACCGCGCCACCTCCATCTCGAACGCCGCTACCCAACGGACAAAACCGTTATCTTCCGGGAATATTCGCTCCCCGATAACGGCGACGCTCCCTTTTATCCCATTGCCTCGGAAACCAACCACCGCCTCCTGACACATTACAGGGAGCTCGCCTCGAAACTGCCCCGGACCTTTATCGGCGGACGACTGGGCGATTACAAATACTACGACATGGACCAGACCATCCAGCGCGCGCTCGAGCTGTTCGAACACTCCATCCTCCCCGCCAGCAAAGCCGATCGTCATGAGTAAAGAGCTTCAAATAGTCGTCCCCGTTTACAACGAAGAGACCAGCCTGAAACGCCTGATCGACGATTGGCGTAACCTCCTCGACAACCTATCGCTCGATTACCAGTTTCTGTTCATAGACGATGGTTCTACCGATCACAGCCTGGACCTCCTGCAAACTTATCGACACGATTCGCCCGATATTCTTGTCTATAGCCAGCCCAATGCCGGACACGGACCGGCCATCCTCAACGGCTACACCCACGCCTGCCAGGCCCACTGGGTGCTGCAGATCGACTCCGACCACCAACTAACTCCCAATAGCTTCCCGGAATTCTGGCACGGGCGCGAAGACTACGACCTGATCCTCGGTAACCGAAAGGAGAAAAACGCCTCCACCAGCCGGCGGCTAATTAGTAACACCTCCCGGAGCCTGACCCGCATCCTGTTTGGCGGCCGCAGTCCCAACGACGTAAACTGCCCCTATCGCCTCTTCCGCGGTCCGGCACTCGTCCGGGCCCTGCCCCTCATCCCACCGGACAGCTTTGCCCCGAACGTACTCCTGACCGCCTGGTTCATTCGCAACCACATGCGCATCCGCTCGATCCCAGTCCCCGGGAACGATGCTATACCCATTAAAAAAAGTGAGCTGAATGGCTATTTTTTGCGCGGAAGCATCCGGGCTTTATGGCAAACCCTCTTATTCCGGTTCCGCAGCTGACCCGACACCTAAAACGATAACACCCGCTCCGCCACCGTGAGGTCCGCCGGCACGGTGATTTTGATATTATCGAGCTCTCCCTCCACGAGATGGATGGGATGCCCCGCCGCCTCCACCACCGAAGCCTCGTCCGTAAAACCCTCCCGGTAAGCTACCCGATAAGCGGGGATCAATAACTTGCTCAGAAAGGTCTGGGGAGTCTGTACGAGCTTTACGCGATGCCGGTCGATCGCTTCATTCCCGTTGGGAGTGAGGAGCCTTACGCTGTCCTTGGAATCCACCACGGGTATCGCCGACCCATATTGCAGCGCGGCGGCATAACAACGATGGATCAATTCCCGGCTCACCAGGCACCTGACCCCATCGTGAACAAAGATCACACTCTCTTCGCTGATCGTCGCCAGGCCATTGCGCACACTCTCGAAACGCGTGGCCCCGCCCGCCACAATCTCGATCCTCGCCGGGAAGGCCGTGGTGGCGACCAACGCCCGCGTCGTCTCCTGGTGATGCTCCGGTGCGACAAGAACCACGGGCATGTCCTCATAGGCACTCAGAAAGGTATTCAGCGTATACCACAGAATAGGCCGGCCGCAAAGCTCAAGGAACTGCTTGGGCGTATCCGTACCCATCCGCGTGCCGGCCCCCCCGGCAACGATCACCGCATATTTTTTCATCGTCATTTGTATATAGCCACCACACTCTCCCCGTCGCTGCTTTTAAAACCCCTGTACATGCCCTGGCTGTTGAAGACCAGCGCGGCATTGCCCTGCGCATCTACGCCGATCATCCCACCCTCGCCGCCAATGACCATCAGCTTCTCATGCACCACGATCTCCATGGCCTCTTGCAACGAAAACCCTTTGTACTCCATAAGACAGCTCACATCATGCGCCGCCACCGCCCGGATGAACAACTCACCATGACCAGTACACGAAATACCACACGTGAGATTACTGGCATAGGTTCCAGCGCCAATGATGGGGCTATCCCCAATCCGGCCATATTTCTTATTGGTCATCCCACCTGTACTGGTGGCAGCAGCTATATTTCCCTGCTGATCACAGGCAACCGCCCCGACGGTACCGAATTTCTTGTCCCGCATCAGCTCTTCCAACCGCTGGTGCGTATGATCCAGCGAATAGGTATCCGAATCCCGGATCGCCTTCCACTGATCATACCGGAACTGCGAAAAGAAATACTCATCGGGTTCCAGCTTGATCCCCTGCTTGATCGCAAAATCCTGCGCCCCCTTACCACTCAAAAATACATGATTGCTGTTGAGCATCACCTCCATCGCCAGCTCGATAGGATTGCGCACATTCCGCACCCCCGTGACCGAGCCCGCATCCAACGTCCGCCCATCCATCACCGCGGCATCCATCTCCTGAACGCCTTTCTTCGTGAACACACTACCACGGCCGGCATTGAAAAGCATATTGTCTTCCAGGATCACGATCGTTGCCTTGATCGCATTCAAGGCCGACCCTCCTTGTTCCAACACCGCAAAACCGGCATTCATCGCCTGCCGCAACCCGGCAAGATAAGCCTCTTCCAGCTCGGGTGTCATATCTTCTTTCAGGATCGTACCTGCTCCGCCATGGATGGCGAGTGTATACTTGGACATAGCGCGAAACTACTCCAAATCCCAACTAATATTTTTGAAGAATAATCCAGGAGTATTGAACAGCCGTTAACACCCGCGGCGATTTGTTCGAAACTGTCAACGGGCCCCCATCGTCCGCCACCCAAACCCTTGCCCCGCGCAGGTTCCAGCCTCACCACGCCGCGCTCCAGGCCTCTGCGCAGCTCCGCGCCCCCCGGCCCAGCCTCACCGTCCGGCCAGCAGGCGCCCACATTCCTCCAGCAACCGCGTCTTTCCGATCGCCGCCGTTCCCACTTCTTCGCAAACAAGACCGCCCGCGATATTGGCAACCTCCGCCATCAGCCGCAGGTCTTGCGTAGCCGCATAAACCAGCGAAGCCACGGCGATCACCGTGTCGCCCGCCCCCGAGACATCCGCGATATTGCGCAAATGCGAAGGGATATGCGCCGCCTCCGGCCCCTTTTGTACAAAGACGCCTTTGTCGGATAGCGTGATGAACGAGATCTCGTGTTTCAGCCGCTCCGCCAGCTGCTCATGCATCTGCTGCAACACCGGCAGCCGCACCTCCTCCACCAGCAGGTTCAACCCTTCCCGGACCTCTTTCAAATTCGGCTTGAAGATGGTCACGCCCTCATATGCAAAGAAATTCTTTCGTTTAGGGTCCACCGCCGTGATCACATTGGAATGCCGGCAAAGCGCCACCACCTCGCGGATCACCCGGGGCGTAAGCACACCCTTATTGTAGTCTTCGAAGATCATTATCTGCGGACGCTCGGTCTCGATATAACGCCGTATCACCGTCAGCAAGCCATCCTCATCAGCGCTGCCGAGATCCCGCGTGGTCTCCGAATCCAGCCGCATCATCTGCTGATTCCGGCCCATGACCCGCGCCTTATTCGTCGTGATCCTGTCCTCACTCGCGAGCAACCCGGAGGTCTCGATCCCTTTCTCCTTCAACAGCCCGGCCAGCAAGGTCCCATCCGTATCCTTGCCGATAAGCGACAATACACTCACATTGGCGCCCAGCGACGCCAGGTTCAGCGCCACGTTCCCCGCGCCGCCGATCCGATATTCCCGGTGCTCCAATGTCACTATAGGCACCGGCGCTTCCGGCGAGATGCGCTCCACATGTCCCCATAGATAGGTGTCCAGCATAAGATCACCGATCACCCCAACCTTGATTTTCTGAAAACTCCCGAATAGTTGCTTGAAATCCGTCATATAGTAGCTTTGTGCGTTGGTCACCCGCCGGACCGTCAGCGCCCCTCCCCGCCGGACTGCCGCGGTCCCTCTGTCTTGGGCCGCTGTCCGGCTTCCGCCAGATAGTACAAAGGTATGCCAATCAATACAATGATCAATCCGAACCCCGCATAGGTCGGCTTCTGGAAGATCAACGCCACGCAAAAGACCAAGGCCAGGACGATATAGATAGCCGGCAGCACCGGATAGGCAAATGCCTTATAGGGACGTTCCAGGTTCGGCTGCTTGCGCCGCAGGATAAAGATACCGATCACCGTGAGGGCATAGAAAAGCACGGCTACAAACGCGATCATATCGAGCAGGTCGCCGTATTTGCCACTCAC
The DNA here is from genome assembly GCA_035946435.1 of Puia sp. Classification (GTDB taxonomy): domain Bacteria; phylum Bacteroidota; class Bacteroidia; order Chitinophagales; family Chitinophagaceae; genus Puia. Next base: position 23,584 of record DASYZH010000273.1, read on the forward strand.
GCAAAGGATCGAAGCCACGATACACTGCGCCCAAAGCGACCATCCGGGCACGGCGTTCTTGTTGAGCTTTCCCGCCGCCTTGAAGAACAGCCCATCGTGCGCCATGGTATGATAGACCCGGGCGCCGGCCAGGATCAGCCCGTTATCACACCCGAACGTCGAGATCATGATCATGATCGCGATCACATACGTGCCGGCCTTCCCAAAGATCACGTTCGCCGCGGAAACAGCCACCCGGTCCTGCGGAGCCGTGGCGATATCGTGTAAGGGCATCACACTCATATACATCAGGTTGGCTAAAACATAGATCACCGTGATCATAAGTGTACCCAGAAAAAGACTCAGCCCGATGTTCCGCTTGGGATTCTTCATCTCCCCGGCGATAAAGGTCACATTGTTCCAGGCATCGCTGGAGAAGATGGAGCCCGTCATCGACGCAGCAATGGCGCCAAGGACCGCCAACCCGATCACCGGACTGCTGCCGATAATGCTTCCACCATCCTTGCTGGCGATCAGCTTGTGCATGTTCCAGCCATCCGCCCAATTCGCCTTCCAGATACCCGCCTTGGTTCCGATGAGAAACCCAAGCACGATCAACCCGAACAAAGACAACAACTTCGTAATGGTAAAAATGCGCTGGATCCACTTGCCGCCGTTGATGCCCAGGGTATTCACCCAGGTGAGAAAAACGATGATGGCGATCGAAACGATCTGGGCCTTATAAATGATAAAGCTGCCGAGATGCAGCACTGCATTCCCGGGCTTCAGCTCCAGTACGGGGAAAAAATAACCGGCAAATTTTGAAAAGGCAACCGCCACCGCGGCGATGGTCGCGGTTTGGATCACCGCAAAAAAACTCCAGCCATACAGAAAGCCCGTGAGCGGGTTATAGGCTTCTTTCAGATAGACATATTGCCCCCCGGCCTTGGGATACATGCCGCTCAGCTCCCCATAGCTCACGGCGGCGACGATGGTCATAAAACCCGTGATCAGCCACACAAAAAGCAGCCAGCCGGCGCTGCCAACCGTCCGGGTGATATCCGCGCTGACGATAAAGATACCGGACCCGATCATCGACCCTGCGACGATCATCGTCCCGTCCAATAGCCCGAGCGATGGAATAAAATGTTTGGCTGGAGAGGCCGCGGGAGCGGCCGCAAGGCTGGTTTCGGTTGTTTCTGCCATAGGATACAATATACTACTCTTCCCCCGTTTTACTTCGACTTTTTATAGCTGGAATTCAGCCCGTCGATGAGGTCGGGAGTGATATTGTAGACGGTATCCTTGGTGTAGATAAAGCTGTTGGGATCGTACTCGATGATGTAGGAGTAGTTCCTCGTTTTGTTATAGTCCTTCAGGAAAGTTTCGATCGATTTCCGGATATTGGTTTTGAGGTCTTCGGTGCTCTTATACAGCGCCTGCTCCAGTTCCTGCTTGCGGCTGGCGAACTGCTGCTGCATCTGCTGGTATTCCTGCTGGGCCTGCTCCCCCTCCGCCTGCGTCATGGTATTGCCCTTTTGACGCCAGCCCTCGATCTTCTTCTGATTGGAACGGTCCAGGCTGCTCAGCTCCTGGTTCATGGCATCCGTTTGCGTCTTGACCTTGTCCTGGGCATCCTTGAACCCGTCATAATGCGCCTCCACCGAATCCATATCGAAATAAGCCACCCGGAACCCGCTGCCCTGATCCCGCTTTTCACCTTCCACATGCTTCTTCATATCCTGCAGCTGCTGCTTTTGCGTGAGAAAGAGGACGACGATGAGACCGAGTGCGATGACGCTAAGAATGGTAGAGATATACTTCATACGGTGCGAATATAAAAAAGAAGGAGGCATCTTGCCTCCTTCTTACATTTTTTTTAACATTTATCGCTTAAGAGCTTCGCTCGGTAGCTTCGTCGGAGCTTCGTTCCTCGCTCCTTCCTCGCTACTCTTCTTCATCGAATTGCATTGCCTCGCGGGTCGTTTGCAGCAGCTCATACTCTTCCTTGCTGCCTACGATCATGTTCTCGAAGTCACGCAGACCCGTACCGGCCGGGATCGGATGACCCGTGATCACATTCTCCTTGAGACCCAGCATGTCGTCGCTCTTACCCTGGATAGCGGCCGAAGAAAGCACCTTGGTCGTTTCCTGGAAGGACGCAGCCGAGATCCAGCTTTGCGTACCCAGCGAAGCCTTGGTGATACCCAGGAGCAGCGGGGCCGAAGTAGCCGCCTTGGCATCCCGGAACTCAGCCAGCTTCTTGTCGTTACGCCGCAGGATGGAGTTCTCCTCGCGCACCTCGCGCAGACTTACGATCTGGCCGGCCTTGAGCTTCGTCGACTCACCCGGATCGGATACGACCTTCTTGTCGAAGATCCAGTCGTTCTCTTCGAGGAACTCGAATTTGTCCACCGTATCTTCTTCGAGGAAACGCGTATCACCCGGATCGACGATCGTCAGCTTACGCATCATCTGACGTACGATCACTTCGATATGCTTGTCGTTGATCTTCACACCCTGCAGGCGGTATACTTCCTGGATCTCATTGACCACATATTCCTGTACGGCAAAGGGCCCTTTGATGCTCAGGATATCCGCCGGAGCGACCTGACCGTCGGAGAGCTGTGCGCCCGCCTTGATAAAGTCACCGTCCTGCGCCAGGATCTGGCGGGTAAGGGGAACGAGATATTTCTTGACCACACCGTCCTTCGCCTCTACGATGATCTCCCGGTTACCGCGCTTGATATTCCCAAAGGCTACGACACCGTCGATCTCGGACACGATGGCGGGGTTTCCCGGGTTACGCGCTTCGAACAGTTCCGTTACACGGGGCAGACCACCGGTGATATCGCGCAGCTTACCCAATACACGGGGGATCTTCACAATTACCTGACCGGCTTTTACTTCCTCGGCCTCTTCGACTACGATATGCGAGCCCACGGGCAGGTTATAGCTCTTGATCTCCTTGCCACCCTCGATGTTGATGCTCGGGATCTTGGTCTTGTCTTTGGTTTCGATAACAACTTTCTCCCGATGCCCCGTTTGTTCATCAGCTTCTTCGCGGTAGGTGATACCTTCGATAACGGCATCGAACTTGACATTACCCGCGATCTCCGCAATCACGACATTATTAAAGGGGTCCCAGGAACAGATCACTTCACCCTTGGCTACCTTCTGACCGTCTTTTACAACCAGCGTTGCACCATAAGGTACGTTATTGGTGATCAGCAGGCGGTCATTCTTCACATCCATGATCCGCACCTCACCGGTACGACCGATAACGATCTGGGCATTTTCGCCTTCGTTATTTTTCGTCGTTACCGTACGCAGGCCGTCGAACTGAACCGTGCCTTCGAACTTGGCGGTCATGGTCGATTCAACCGAAGCGGAACCGGCGACACCACCCACGTGGAAGGTACGCAGGGTCAGCTGGGTACCGGGCTCACCGATACTCTGGGCAGCGATAATACCTACCGCATCACCCTTCTGCGTCGTATAACCCGTTGCCAGGTTCTTGCCATAACACTTCACGCACACGCCGCGTTTGCTTTCGCAGGTGAGCACGCTCCGGATCTCGATGGTCTCGATACCGGCGTCTTCGACTGCCTTGGCGATCTCTTCGGTGATCTGATCACCGGCAGCTACTATGAGCTTATCGCTCGCGGGATCGTACACATCGTGAAGCGACGTGCGGCCCAGGATACGGTCATACAGCGGTTCCACGATGTCCTCGTTGTCTTTCAGCGCGGAGGTCGCGATACCCCGCAGCGTGCCGCAATCCTCTTCGGTGATGACCACGTCCTGCGCAACGTCCACCAGGCGACGCGTGAGGTAACCGGCATCCGCCGTTTTAAGCGCGGTATCGGCCAAACCCTTACGGGCACCGTGCGTAGAGATAAAGTAATCCAATACGTTCAGACCACCCTTGAAGTTGGACAGGATCGGGTTTTCGATGATCTCGCTACCCGTAGAGCCCGACTTCCTCGGCTTGGCCATCAGACCCCTGATACCGGCCAGCTGCTTGATCTGCTGCTTGCTACCGCGGGCGCCGCTATCCAGCATCATGTACACGGAGTTAAAGCCCTGCTTGTCGCTGCTCAGCTCGGAGATCAGCGTCTCGGTGATGCGGGTATCGACACGCGACCAGATGTCTACGATCTGGTTATAGCGCTCGTTATTGGTGATCAGACCCATGTTATAGTTATCCCATACCTCGTCGACCTCACCCTTGGCATTGTCGAGCAGTTGTTCCTTGGTATCGGGGATGATCAGGTCATTGATGTTGAAGGACAATCCACCGCGGAAGGCCATGCGGAAACCCAGCTGCTTGATATCATCCAGGAATTTCACCGTCTTGGGGATATTCGTCCACTTGATGATGTTACCGATGATCTCGCGCAGAGACTTCTTTGTGAGCAACGCATTCACGAAACCTACTTCGTGAGGCACCGTTTGGTTGAACAGCACCCGGCCCACCGTGGTCTCGAGCAGCTTGTTCTCGAGCACGTCATGGCTGTTGCGGACCTGCGTCTTCACCTTGATGTAAGCGTGCAGATCGGCGTGGCCTTCGTTATAGGCGATGATCACCTCTTCGGCGCTGTAGAAATGCTTGCCTTCGCCTTTTACCTTTTCGGCAGGGGTAGATTTCTTACCCTTGGTGATATAGTAGAGACCCAACACCATGTCCTGCGAAGGCAGGGTGATAGGCGTACCATTCTGCGGGTTGAGGATGTTGTGCGAAGACAACATCAACAGCTGCGCCTCCAGGATGGCGGCGCTGCTCAGCGGCACGTGAACCGCCATCTGGTCACCGTCGAAGTCGGCGTTGAACGCGGTACACACCAGCGGGTGCAGCTGAATGGCCTTACCCTCGATGAGCTTCGGCTGAAATGCCTGGATCGAGAGCCGGTGCAGCGTCGGGGCGCGGTTGAGCATCACGGGATGCCCCTTCAGAATATTCTCGAGGATATCCCAGACGATCGCCTCTTTCTTATCGACCAGCTTACGGGCGCTCTTCACCGTTTTGACGATGCCGCGCTCGATCAACTTTCTAATGATAAACGGTTTGAAGAGCTCGGCCGCCATATCCTTGGGTAAACCGCACTCATGCAATTTCAATTCCGGACCTACCACAATTACGCTTCTGCCTGAGTAGTCGACACGTTTACCCAGCAGGTTCTGACGGAACCGGCCTTGTTTCCCCTTGAGGACATCGCTCAGCGATTTCAACGCCCGGCCGCCTTCGGCCTTCACGGCATTGGACTTACGCGAGTTATCGAACAGGCTATCGATAGCCTCCTGCAACATCCGCTTTTCGTTCCGCAAAATCACCTCGGGCGCCTTGATCTCCAGCAGACGCTTCAAACGATTATTCCGGATGATCACCCGGCGATACAGGTCGTTGAGATCGGAAGAAGCAAAACGGCCGCCATCGAGCGGAACAAGCGGGCGCAGCTCAGGAGGAATCACAGGAATATACTGCATCACCATCCACTCGGGACGATTGGTGATGCGAGAGTTGGCATCACGGAAAGCTTCCACGACACTAAGCCGCTTGAGCGCATCGGCTTTACGTTGCTGGCTCGTTTCATTCGCCGCGGCATTCCGCAGATCGAAGGAAAGCTGATCCAGCTCGATCCGCTCCAGCAGATCATGAACGGCCTCAGCACCCATCTTGGCGATGAACTTGGCAGGGTCCTCGTCCGGCAGGTACTGGTTGTCCTTGGGCAGGGTGTCCAGGATCTCCAGGTATTCCTCCTCCGTCAGCAGGTCTCCATAGTTCTGCCCTTTATCCGTACGGATACCGGGCTGTATAACGACATAACGCTCGTAATAGATGATGCTCTCCAGTTTCTTGGAGCTCATTCCCAGCAAGTAACCGATCTTATTGGGAAGGGATTTGAAATACCAGATATGTACCACAGGTACCACCAGCTTGATGTGACCCATCCGTTCGCGCCGAACCTTCTTTTCCGTCACCTCTACCCCGCAACGGTCGCACACAATCCCCTTGTAGCGGATCCGCTTGTATTTGCCGCAGGCGCACTCGTAGTCCTTCACAGGACCGAAAATACGCTCGCAGAACAAACCATCCCTCTCCGGCTTGTAGGTCCGGTAGTTGATGGTCTCGGGCTTCAATACCTCCCCATAGCTCCTTTCCAGGATGCTGTCAGGCGAAGCTAAACCGATGGTGATTTTTGAAAAAGTGGCTCTTGGACGATTTTCTTTTTTAATAGCCATATTGCAATATGCGGTTTTTTTTCTTAGTTCCTAACCTACTGAATTCCATAGCCTTAACGCAAGGCAGGCATTCATAGAATGCCCATTTGCCCAATTCAAGGAGGGCAAAGGTACGAATTTTATACCAACCAAATGCTTTTTTTCCACACCTGAAACGCGAACCGCCGGCCCCCTTATTCCCTCAATGTCAGCTGGGTCAACCCACCCGTTGAACCATGCCATCCATGGACAGCTCCGCCCCATTGCCCGTTCCAAAACTTTGCCCCCCATTGGTCCACGTGAACCCCTCGTCCGGTGGGCTGGGCATACCCCCAAAAACCCTCCCTCCAACGAGGGAAATATCAAGCCCCGTAGGCATCCCCACATAGAGGCTGTCATTCGCTCCTACGGCAAGAGCGGTGACCGTCCCCGCAGCCGTCCCGTCAAGACTTCGAAAATTGGTTATCATACACTGAAAACCGACACCATACCTCACACTACGCCCGTCGGCGGCCATCACCATCACCGCGGATCCGGCTTCCCCTTCCCCGTCATGATCAGGCTACGCAAGCTCTCCCTGACATAGAATCCCCACGCATTGGAACAGTCGCTAAAACACTCCAGTGATGGACCCAGGTCATGCGTAAATTCGACCGTCGTCCTGCCCTCTTTCCGGCCAATCTCGAAAACGATCGTCGTCCCCGTCCACTCGTCTTTGTCATCCACAAAATTGAGCTCGCTCTCGGTGGTCAGCCACACGACCCGCTCATCCGGCACCACTTCGGTCAATCGGTGACAGCTATAATGCATATCCTTGTGCCGGTAGGTGAATTCATCGCCTGGTTCCCGCGTCCCGCCTTCGATACCCTCACCCCACCAGCCCCGCACATTGGTTATCGCATCAAAGACCTGCCGCGGCGTTTCGTCCACTGTAAAGGAAATTGTAAGCTCCCTGTTTTTCTGATCGATTGTCTTGTTCATATGTTTTTGACACAAAGCTATTGTCCTTTTTCGTCTCAAGCAGGGTGGTAATTAGACATTATCACGGGTTGATTTGGACATTCCGAAGGACTATCTTTGTGGGATGAAGCACCTTACCATCCTGATCCCCGATGGCCAAAGCACCCTGAGCACGGTCGCCTGCATCACCGGTGCTGCCGAGATGTTCACCGAAGCCAATGCCTACCTGCGCAAAACAGGCCGCGAGCCCCTGTTCACCATCGAGCTCGGCGGTGCCGTCGAGAGATCCGAGATCTACAATGGACATATAACGTTGACCCCGACGGCACCTGTCTCGCAGATCAAAAGATCCGACCTCATCATCATCCCTTCTACCCTGATCCGGAGCTACGAAACGGCGTCTAAAGGGAACCAGGAGCTGATCCAATGGGTGATCGGCCAGTACAAGGAAGGGGCCGAAATAGCCAGCATGTGCGCCGGCACCTTCGTGCTGGCAACCGCCGGTCTTCTGGACGGCAAGTCCTGTTCTACGCATTGGAGCTTCGAGAACAATTTCAGGACCCTATTCCCGAACGTCAACCTGCAGATCGGCAAGCTCATCACGGATGAAGACGGCATCTATACAAATGGCGGCGCCTATTCCTTTTTGAATTTGCTGATCTACCTCATAGAAAAACACTACGACCGGCCGACGGCCATCTATTGCTCCAAGATCTTCCAGGTGGACATCGACCGTCAAAGCCAGTCTCCATTCAGCATCTTTGCCGGGCAGCGATCACATGGCGACGACGTCATTAGGGAAGCGCAGGTGTATATAGAAAACAACCTGCACGAAAAAATATCCACTGAAACCCTGTCCGCAAGATTCGCGCTGGGCCGCAGAAATTTCGACAGAAGATTCATAAAAGCCACGGGCAACACGCCCCTGGAATACCAGCAAAGGGTCAAGGTGGAATCGGCCAAACGAGCCTTCGAAACCAGCCGCAAAACCGTAAACGAGGTGATGTACGAAGTAGGCTACTCGGATATAAAAGCGTTTCGGGAAGTATTTAAAAAGTTCACGGGATTGCCACCGCTGGATTATCGCGGGCGGTACAACAGCAAAGCGTAATTTGGCCCATCGCCTTCATAACGCCGCCAATTCAAACGCATAATCCTGGTAGCCTATCAATCCCCGTGTAGGTTCCAATTCTTTCCAGGCTTTTTCCTGATGGCTTAATTCCACCATGTCCCAGGTCGAAATGTCCGCAAACCGCTCGACTATTGTCTCCATCGTTTGCTTCTCTTGTTCGGTAAAAAGATTTTCATCAAAGCCTGCTTCCGAAATAAACACTTCTCTTGCTCCGCCATTAGGCAGTCGTAGAAACTGTGAGGCGATAAGCTGTTCGTTCTCCAGATACGTGTAGATATTGTCGTAGTTGGCGGGAACCGGACCATAGTTGATGGCTCTATAACTTAACCCGCTGATCGAAGCTCCGAAATTCTTGTAATGAGCGAAATCAGCGAAGAACAACTGCTTGTTCAGCTTTAGCTTATCATTGAATTCCGGCTTTGAATGCCTGATCAGGTAGGTTATTAAACTGGCGATTTTATCCGCGGCAGGCTTTTTATAACCCGTAAAATTATTCGCTTCGGTGTAAGTATTTAGTGCCGCGCACAGGCTTTTACGTTCTTCGGCTGTTTTAACAAGGCGGGAAGCCCTTTCCCTCGCCTTGTTAAAAACATTGTCGGAAAAGTGCCCTTTTGCTTTTTCCAACAAGCTTATAAATAGTTGCGGCTCAGCCGCTGCACTAATAAGATTGCCATAAGCGGGCGTCGGTATTTCCCCGTTTTCATAGTTACCGTAACCATTGGCACCCAATCCAAGCACTTCGCTCATTTTTGCAGCAGACAATTCATATTTCTCCCTGATCGCGGCAATTTCTTCCTCGAACGGAATATTGTTTTTCTCCCTGTATTGATTGTGCACCTGTGTTAAACTGATAGCATCCGCCTCCGTCGTCGTGAACTCCTCCCGGCACTTCTCACATTTATAATAATGGGCAACTATCTTGAACACATCTTTGCGATACGTAATTTCTCTTGTCTCCTTCTGAAGATTAGCATTTCCGTCGCAGTACGGGCATTCGATTCTCTTTTTCATTTTCACACGTATTTAAAGGGATAAGTAATTGAAAATTCGGCAGGATGGAACGACATGCAATCAGCAGGCTTATTTTTTAACCCCTTAGTGATCTTAATATAAATTTCAACCCCTTTTACTCGTATTCCAAATTCGTAGTAATCCGGCAAGGTCGTGTTATAAGTATCCCTTTTGGGACCTGCAAAGTAGTCCTCCACCTTCAAGTTCACTATGCACTCCAACCTCCTGGCTGCGGTTATATCCAGGTCCGCCAATGCCTGCAGGTTTTTATCTCTGGGGCGAAACGCGATTTCAAAAATCCTGATCTTTTCTTTCAATTCCGCCAAAAAACGCACAATTTCCTCCCTCTCCGCCATACAACAATCTTTAAATAGCCCACAAATATACACCATTTCCCCCAGCAAAAAAAATTTATCTCCACTAATTAGTGGAACTACCCAAGCCCAACATTAGCCATTATCCCCTTCTCTTTCCAGTCAAATATTTCTCCCGTATCACATCCTGCACCGGCACATTCCGGATCTTGCTTTCGAGCCAGGATATTATATCCAGGTACATATACGCCCTCGTCTCAAAGCGGTTCTTCTCATACTTCTTGAGCTTCTCCAGCAGCTTCTCGAACTCGGGCCGCAACCGGTCCGGCGTCACATTGAACGACTTCCGAAGAAATTTGAAGATCTCCTCCTCCACCAGCGACAGGTTCTCCATCTTGGCCATGAACCGGTACACGGATTTGGTCAGATACTCCAATAACGAGAAATTCCCCAGCTCATAATGCGCGATCAGATGCAGCAGCCGCGAATAGCATTGCAGGTCCGTCCGCAGATCCATCTTCAGGTTGATGATCCGGTTGAGATACACGATCGTCTGCTCATAATCCCCGCTGCCGAAATACAAACATCCGATCTTGTAATAGAATACCAGGATGCGGTGCCGGTCCAGGTAGATCCAATATTCTTTCAGTTTGTCTTCAATATATGGCACAAGCCCCAGCCCCTCCGTAAAAGTTCCGTCTATAAAATGCTGATTAAGTTTTGAAATATATAAATAGACGAAGGTCTGAATGCGGTTATTCACGTTGTTCTTCACGATGTCCGATTCGCTAAAGTCCTCGAACTGCTTTATCGTCTCGCGGAACCTCTGATCGTTCAGCAGGTCGAAATGCGCCCCCAGCAGGTTGTGCATCCCCTTGATAAATTGCGAGGTCTCGATGGCAAGCATATACGGCTCCTTCTCGAAAAGATCGACCCACTTCTGCGTATACCGGTAATAGTTCAGGAAATCCTGCCGGATATACGCATACCAGGAGTAACTTTGATAGAGATACAGCTTTTCATAAAAACCTTCGCAGCCGTTCACATCCGCCGGCAGATTCCGCTCAAAGAATTCCTGCACCGCGACCTCGTCCTTTTCATTCCGCGCCACCCCATTGCGGATATACCAGCTGTATAGCTCGAGCGAAAGATTGCTCAGCTGGCTAATGGACTGCAACCGGTCGTTCACCTCATCAACCTCCGTCGCAAGCTGATCCGCCCTGTCCTGCATGCTACGGGTGATATGCAACGACTCGATGGTCTTCTCAAAGAACAGCACTTGCAAAAGAAAGGTGACCTGGTTCCGCGCCCGGGCATTCTCCTTGATCTTGTCCA